>JARKOK010000173.1 GCA_029975765.1 Aggregatilineales bacterium | reverse complement strand
GCAGCACCTGGTATATGCCCGGCGGCCACAGCTACCTCGGCCAACTGCTGGCCGATGCGGGCGCGGCCTATCTGTGGGCGGACGATGAGTCCACCGGCAGCCTGTTCCTCGATTTTGAGACGGTGCTGGATCGCGCTGCCGAGGCTGATTTCTGGGTGAACACGTACCAGACATCCCTGGCCGACCTGCTGGCAGCCGACGAACGGTTTGCCGATTTTGCGGCGGTGCAGGCCGGGCAGGTCTACACCAATAACGCCCGGCAGAATGCCAACGGCGGCAGCGAGTATTATGAATCCGGCGCGGCTAACCCGGATGTGATCCTGGCCGATCTGGTCAGGATTTTCCATCCCGATCTGCTGCCTGACCACGAACTGTATTATTACATGCCGCTAGGGGAATAGAGATACAAGGGGCGGGTTTCGCAGCCCGCCCCGGACATCACCATGCAAAAAGTCACCACACCGACCACACCCAAAATTTACGCCTCATCCGTTCCTACGCGAGTCGTTTATCCTGGCCTCGGCACGCGCCGGCTGGCTCTGGTGGCGCTGCTGGTCGGGCTGACCGGCGCGTTCCTGCTCAGTGTCGCGGTTGGCTCGGTGACGATTCCTCTGACGGAGGTCATCACCATCCTGACCGGCGGCGAGGCGGCTCGCCCGACCTGGGAAACCATTGTCATGAACTTCCGCCTGCCAAAAGCGATCACGGCGGCGCTGGCGGGCGCGGCGCTGGCGGTCAGCGGGCTGCAAATGCAGACCTTGTTCCGTAACCCACTGGCTGATCCTTATGTGCTGGGCATCAGTTCCGGCGCGAGTCTGGGCGTGGCGCTGGTGGTGCTGGCCGCCGGGACAACCGGCTCGGTTTTGATCGCCGGGTTAGGCTTTCTGGGTGATTTCGGGCTGGCGGCGGCGGCCAGCCTGGGCGCGGCGCTGGTGCTGGCGCTGGTGCTGCTGGTGGCGCGGCGCGTGCAGAGCGCCGTCACGCTGCTGATTCTGGGGCTGATGTTCGGTTATACGACCGGCGCGCTGGTCAGCCTGCTGATCTATTTCAGCATCGCCGACCGGATACAGATTTACCTGTCATGGACATTTGGCAGCTTTGGCGGGGTGACGTGGGGGCAGATGCCGGTGTTTGTGCCAATCATTACCCTGGGGCTGGTGGCCGCGCTGCTGCTGGTGAAACCGCTCAATGCGCTGCTGCTGGGCGAAACCTATGCCCGCAGTCTGGGACTGAATGTTCTCCGCGCACGCCTGTGGATTATCATCAGTACTGCGCTGCTGGCCGGCGCCGTGACCGCCTTCTGCGGCCCGATTGGTTTTCTCGGTATTGCCGTGCCGCATCTGTGCCGGGCGATTTTTGGCACATCCGATCACCGCATCCTGGTGCCGGCTTCGATCATGCTGGGCGCGACCGTCGCGCTGCTGGCCGATTGGGTGGCGCAGGTGCCCGGCAGCCAGGTGATTCTGCCGCTCAATGCCGTGACCGCGCTCATCGGCGCGCCGGTCGTCATCTGGATCATTCTCCGCCGCCGCGCCCTGCAAGCCTCGTTTGGTGGGTAGATTATGAGTTACCAGCTGCCAGTTGCCAGAAAGACGTTCTCAGTTTTCGGTTTTCGGTTTTCAGTTTTTCAAACTCAGAACTTGGAACTCGGAACTTACAACTCCTATCTTAGCCCTGAACACTCGGAACTCGGAACTCGGAACTCGGAACTTTCCACTCAGCACTCAGCACTCAGCACTCAGCACTTAAGCATTGGCTACCGCCATACCCGCCGACCGCCGCGTGTGGTGGCGTCCGATCTCAACCTGATGCTCAAACCCGGTGAACTGGTGTGCCTGATCGGACCCAATGGCGCGGGAAAGTCTACCCTGATGCGAACGCTGGCCGGGATGCAGCCGCCGCTGGCCGGTTCGGTGACGCTTATGGGTGATGATGTACACCATCTGAGCGCGCGCGAACTGGCGCAGCGGTTGAGCATTGTTCTGACAGAACGGGTGGACGTGGGTATTTTACCCGCCTATACCCTGGTGGCGTTGGGGCGGTATCCCTACACTGACTGGACGGGCAGCCTGACGCCGGATGATGCGGCCATCGTGCAGTGGGCGATGGAAGCCGTTGGCGCGGCTGACCTGGCGGCGCGCAGCGTGGACGAACTGAGCGACGGCGAACGCCAGAAGATCATGATCGCCCGCGCGCTGGCGCAGGAACCGGAGGTGATGCTGCTGGACGAGCCGACCGCCTTCCTCGATCTGCCGCGCCGCGCCGAAATGATGCAGCTTTTACGTCGGCTGGCGCGGGAGACGCACCGCGCGATTTTGCTGTCCACCCACGATCTTGATCTGGCGCTGCGTTCTGCCGATCAAATCTGGCTGCTGCCAAAAGGCGGCACGTTGCAGGCTGGCGCGCCCGAAGACCTGGTGTTAAGCGGCGCGTTTGAGGCCGCTTTCCGCAGCGAAGGGGTAACCTTCGATACATATACCGGCGCGTTCCGGGCAGCGGCGCAGCCGTCCGGCGTGGTGGATGTGGTGGGCGATGGGCTGGCCGCGCTGTGGACAGTGCGCGCCCTGGAGCGCGAAGGTTTCTG
>JARKOK010000577.1 GCA_029975765.1 Aggregatilineales bacterium | reverse complement strand
GAATAACACCGTATCGCCCATCTTCAATTCCTGCTGATACCACGCCACTGCTTCCGCCAGTGTATCCACCACCTGTAACCGTTCCGCCGGGAAACCTGCCGCCAGCAAACCCGCTTTCACCGGCTCGGTCTGCTGCGCGCCCACCAGAATCACGTCGGTGGCGTGCTGCGCCGCAATTTCGCCCAGCTTGCGGTTTTCAGCTTCCATCATCGGCCCCAGTTCGACCATGCCGGGTGTAATCAATAACCGCCGCCCGGTCTGGTGCAGCGACAGCACCCGCAGCGCGTGAACCACACCGACCGGATTCGCGCTGTAGGCATCGTTGATGATCGTGATACCGGCGGGTATCGTCTGCCGCGCCAACCGGCTCTCGGCTGGCTGCAAACCGCGCACTCGCCGCGCGACCTCGCGCAGAGGTATGCCCTCGTGAACCGCAACCGCCGTCGCCAGCAGCACGTTGGTCACGTTGTGCTGCCCCAGCAGCGGCGTAACAAACCGTTCGCTCTCACCAGTCTGTACATCCGTCACCGTAAAACTGAGTGCGTCGAGTGTTTCTTCGATGTCAGAGGCGATAAAACGCGGGCCGTTCGGCGGCACATTCGCCGGGTCAGCTTCTTTACTCACAGCCAACCGCGTCTGCGGATAACCACGCTGGTACATGTCCCGCACATAGGAATTATCCCAGTTGAATACCCCTACCCCATCCGGCGGCAGCGCCTTGATGATCTCGTATTTGGCCTTCGCGACGTTTTCCAGCGTGCCGAAACGTTCCAGATGCTGCGGCCCGACCTCGACCACAATGCTGATCGTCGGCTTCGTCAGTTCCGCGATACGTTCGATTTCGCCGGGAATGTACGCCCCCATCTCACAGATGAAATAGTCCACGCTGTAATCGTTGGCGAGATCGTTATTGATGGCGATGCACACCCCCATCAGCGTGTTGTAGCTTTTCGGCGTGGGGTAGGCTTTGTAACGCCCGTTGAGGATATGCGCCAGATAGGTTTTGGTGCTGGTCTTGCCGTAGCTGCCGGTGATACCGATCACCGTCGGGTGCACCTCGTCCAGCACTTTGGCCGCCCGCCCGATGAACCGCCGCCGCAAGGCCGCTTCAACCGGCGTCATCAGCAGATTGCCAGCAACCAGCCACACCGGCGCAAGCAGCCATAACACAAAGCCCGCTGCCATCACCGCCACCAGCCGCAAATCGGATACATCCGGCAGGCGGCTGATGACCAGCAGCGCGACAACTGCCACGACCACCGCTGTGACAAACGCCGCGCCGAGCAGCCGCTTCGCCCGTGCCGTCGGCTTAAAGCCTTTTTTGACTTCGCCTTCATCCGGCGGCCAAACCGCAATCACGCTGGCGATGATGGCGATCACCCCCGGCACAAAACTCCCCGGCGCATCGCTGATGAACAGACTCAGCAGCAGGCCAACCAGCCACGCCCCAACCGGACGGGTCGGCAGCCAGCGGTCACGCCGCGCCAGCACCCAGCGCAGGTAACGCCCGCTCATATATTCTTCGATCTGGTAAAACCGAGCCTGCCGGTAAATCCGAATGATTGTCCCGGCTAGCCAGATAGTTAAAATGATGACTTGTGCAGCATCCATTCGAAGGACTTTTGCCTTTTACTGATAACCAATAGCTGAAAACTAAAGACTAACGACTACTGACTGAAAAAATGATCTATCACCCGCGCCGTATCCGCCGCGCGTTCCAGGTAGCTGTAATGTCCCGCGCCTTCCCATACCACAAGACCGGCATCGGGAATCGTCTGTTCCAGCAGTTTCCCCTGCTCCAAGGGCGTATCCGCGTCCTGATCGCCCCAGAACAGCAGCGTCGAAACCTTCACCCGCGTCGCATACGGCAGCAAATCTTCGTTCACCACTTTGATAAATGTCTCGCGCATCACGCCGGTCACGGCTTTATAATCCGCCGAACCGTAGCGATTGCTGTACCAGTCCCGCAGCCGCTCCGCCTGTGTTTTCAGTCCCGCGCTGCGCAGCACACCCAAAGCCGCTTTGTACGTTTTCAGCCGCAGACTGCCGCTTGTCGAGGCTTTTGGCCTTAGCCCCGCGCTGTCGGCCAGCGCCATTTTAATGAGGCGTTCGGGATGCTCCGCGCCGAGAATCAGCCCCAGCCGCCCGCCGAACGAATGTCCAAACAGGTGAACGCGCTCCAGTCCGTTTGTGTCCAGGTAAGCCAGCACCCACGCCGCATAATCGAACACTGACCACGCCTGCGGTGGCGCTGCTGTCTGCCCAAAACCCGGCATATCCGGCACATAACAGCGATACCCCAGCGGCGCGAATCGTTCCACCAGCGGCCAGATCAACCCGCTGTGCGCGCCCCAGCCGTGTAACAGCACCACCGGCTGCCCCTCGCCATAAACAATCTGCGCGCTGTGAATCCCTTGAACATCAACTTGTGTGACCGGCAGTTGCTCGATACCGAACTGGCTAACTGTCTCCTGAGAAGGCCGTAAGGGGAACACTAGACGCTATCTTTCCTCCCTCTCCCTGAGGGAGAGGGGCTGGGGGTGAGGGCATCATGACTCATTCAATCACAATCTCCGCGCCCAACGTCTGCAATTTATGGAATACCCCCGCGAAGGTGCGCTCGATCACATCCGCGTTGTCAATCACCGACTCCCCCCGCGCTGCCAGCGCCGCCGCCACCATCCCCAGCCCGGCGCGCACATCCGGCGAATCCATATAAATGCCGTTCAGCGGTGCCGGCCCCACTACAATCGCGCGGTGTGGGTCACACAGCACGATCTGCGCGCCCATCGCTTTCAGCTTGTCTACGAACAGCAGGCGGTTGTTAAACAGTTTTTCGTGAATCAAGGATGTGCCGCGTGTCTGTGTGGCAATCACCGTCGCCATCGCAATCAGGTCGGACGGAAATGCCGGCCAGGGTGAGGTTTCAATCGTTAAATCCTCATCTTCTTCCCGGTTTGACAGGCTCAGGCTTTCATGTTTCGGCACGAACAGCATCGCCTCATCCAGATCAAGCTGGATGCCCAACTGCCGGTAAGTCTTGGCGATCATACGCATATCCCGCCGCCGGGCATCGTCAATCTGCGCCCGACCGCCGCACAGCGCGATAATCGCCGCCACGCTGGCCGCCTCAATGTGATCCGGGCCAATCGTTACCTCAGCGCCGTTTAACGCCGGCGGGCTGATGATCCGCAGCACGTTCGAGCCGATGCCCTCGATATGCGTGCCCATTTCGCACAGCAGATCGCACAATTCCTGAACGTGGGGTTCGCAGGCCGCGTTGTGGATGATCGTTTCCTTGCCCAGGCACGCGCCCAGCATCAGGACTACCGCCGTCGCCGTCACGCTGGCCTGTGTCAGAATGATGTCCTTCTTCTCCCAGGGTACAGCCCGCACTTCCACCGCCTCAGTCGTCGCGCTCACCTCCTGCCCCAGATCGCGCAGCGCCTCCAGATGAGTGCGTATCCGGTTCAGCGGAAAGTCAATCTCCAATCGAACATGCTGCCGCCGCAGCAGCATCGGCGCGAGGTACAGAAAACTGCTGACCAGGCCGCTGGTATCCCCGGTGGTCAGCGCCCGCCGGTTGATTTGCTCGCCCTGCACCACCAGCGTATGGTTGACCTCCCGCGTGATCTTCGCGCCCAGTTTGGCGGCCAGCAGTTGCATCGTCTGAGTATTGGTAGTATCCGGCCAGTTATGCAGTGTCACCGGCTCCGGGGTCAGCAGCGCCGCCGCCAGCAGTGCCATCGCTGCGTTTGGATTGCCCGATGGTTGGTACTGCCCCTCCAGCGGGTGTCTGCCTGTCACGCGAATTCGCATTTCCTTGTCTGCCTCACGTACTGTAGAAGCAAACCGCCGGTTCACCCCTACGGAATCGCAAAAGCCGATTATACCAGCACTTTCGAGCCTTTGTCGCCTGTGGCACGTTGCACAACTCCTGCGCCGCCACATTCAATGCCCTTGCACATTGACAGCCGGTTCAGCGCGAGTCACAATTCGTAACAATCGGGTTTTGGGATCATCTCATGCGCCTGTCTGCCGGCACCAATCTGACCGTGAATAATACCGCCCCACCCGGCAGCGGGGGCTTGCCACATCCCGAAACGATGTGATTGAGCACCCCGCGAGGGGTGTTTTTATTTCGTAAGGGCACGGCAGGCCGTGTCTGCATAGGACGATATGGAGGAGACTATTGGCTACCCAGGCGCATATCCCCGTTGATCTTGATACCCCGCAGTTTGTCGTTCCGCCGGAAAACCGCGTGCCGGTTAACCCTTATCCGGCACACATGATGGCGATTCCCCCCTCACGAATGTTCCTCATTCGTGACGCGCTGAAGAAATACAAAGCGAAAGTCGGGGATGATGCGCCCACTTACGACGCCTCGCAGGGCGACGGCGGCGCCAGCCTGCCCGGCGTACCGGTCGAAATCCTCGACCGCGCCCACGCACTTCAAGTCCAGCATGGCACTGCTTATGACCAGCCCTGGGGTACGCCGCACTTTCGTAAAGCCGCTGCGGAATCCTACTGGCATCTCGACGCCGCTTCCGGTTGGGGGCCGGAAAACATCGTCTTTGTGCAGGGTGGCCGCGATGGCCTGCAAAAAGCCTATGCCGCGATGGTCGCGCTGAACGGCCAAATCGGGGATGTCTTCGTTGTATCCCGCGTCCCCTGGATCAGTTACAACTGGGGGCCGTATGCCGTCGGCCTGAATGTGCTGCTGGCGCCCGGTCACCCGGAGGACGGCTGGCGTTACACACCGGACACCATCAAAGCGACTGCCGAATTTGCTGCCCGCGAAGGCCGTAAGGTCGCCGGGCTGCTCATCACCTCGCCGGACAATCCCACCGGACGCACGCTGCCCGTTGAAGAACAGATCGCGCTGGCGCGGGTCGCGCTGGACAGCGGCTATCCGTTTGTGCTGTTCGACTGGATGTACCACTGGGTAACCGATAACGGCCCGTCCGATATTAACGCCGTCCTGCAGGCCTTCGCCCCGGCTGACCGCGACCGCCTGATCTTCCTCGACGGCATCACCAAGAGCCTCGGCGCGTCCAACATCCGCGCCTGTCATCTGCTGGCGGGCAAGAAGGTTGTGGATTATATCACCAGCCAGGCCTCGCACGGGGTGATCCCGGCGTTCCACTCGCAGGCCGTTTGTATCGCCGCCTATGAGATGGGCTACGAGAAGGCCGCCGCCAGCATCATCGAACCCTGCCGCGAAAGCCGTCAGGTGCTGCGCCGCGAGCTGGCGAACTTTGGCATCCCCCACATTATGGGCGACGGTTATTACGCCTTCGTGGACTGCGGCAGGTATATTGCGGCGGGTAATCTGGGGGATTCCGAAGGTCTGCAAAACTATGTAGCAGAGAATTTCGGCGTGGCGGTGGTGGCCGGGGTGTACTTCTCACCGGCGGGTGCGAACTGGATTCGGTTCTCCTATGCCCTGCCGCCGGAGCGCACCGAAAAAGCGATCACCCGTTTCTTTGAAGGGCTGAATTCTCTCGGATAAGGGCTTAACGCAAAGTCGCTAAGGAGCAAAGACGCAAAGCATCTTTTATTAACCCACTTTGCGCCTTTGCCTCTTTGCGTTCTTTGCGTTATGTATTTTCCGTCACAAAGGCCCGCAGCGACTCGACGCCGGTTAGCGCCGTGCCCGCCGCGCTGCGGTCAATGCGTTTCATCATGCTTGCCAGCACGTCTTTCGGCCCCAGTTCGATAAACCGGTCCGCGCCGGCAGCGATCATCGCCCGTACCGATTCCGTCCAGCGTACCGAATTCGTAAGCTGCTGGTCAAGCTCGCTGCGAATGTCGTCCACCGCCACCAGCGGCGCGGCCTTCACATTGCCATAGACCGGGACGCCGGGCGGCTGAAAGTTCGTCGCCAGCAGCGCCACGCGAAAGGCTGCCGATGCCGATGCCATCAGCGGTGAATGTGAGGCGATGCTCACGGCCAGTTTGATGACTTTTTTCGCGCCCGCATCTTTCGCCAGCGCCATACCCACATCCAGCGTCGCTTCATCGCCGGACAGCACCAGTTGGCCGGGACAGTTATCGTTCGCCACGACCAGCACGCCGCCGGTTTGCTGGCTGGCCTGCTCACATACCGCCCGCGCCTGGTCAGCGTCCAGTCCCAGCAGCGCCGCCATCGCGCCAGGGCTGATCGTTCCGGCCTCTTTCATCAGCCGCCCGCGCTCGCGTACCAGCCGCAGGCCATCGTCAAACGCAACCGCACCCGCCGCCGCCAGCGCCGTGAATTCACCCAGGCTGTGACCGGCCATAAATTCCGGCGCTGCCGCTGGCAGTTCGCTGTGCAGCGCCCGCAGTGTCGCTATACCGGTTACGTACAGCGCCGGCTGCGTATTCAGCGTATCGTTCAGGTCACTTTCCGGCCCTTCAAAACACAGTTTCGTCAGCGCGAAGCCCAGTACCTCGTCCGCCTGCTGGAATATCTCGCGGGCTGCCGGGTAAGCTTCGTACAAATCCTTCCCCATACCGACCTGCTGCGATCCCTGTCCGGGGAACAGCAGAGCCGTCGTTGACCAGTCGCTCATCGTCGGCCAATCCTTCCTTTGCTGTAAGGACACTGTGTCCAAACCCATCATCAACATATATAAACAAAACAAAAGCCGCTCTGTTGCGGAGCGGCTTTTATTGCCAGTGCGGTTGTCGCTTAGTCTTCATTCACCTCAACCACCGTTTCACCTTTATACGCCCCACACTTGGGACATACGTAGTGCGCGCGGTGGTATTCTCCACAGTTCTCGCACACGACAAGGTGCTGCGGCGTGAGAAAATCGTGCGACCGGCGTTTGTCACGGCGAGTCTTGGAGATTTTACGTTTCGGCAGCGGGCCCACAGCCTGTTCTCCTCAAAATATAATCTGCCGGTTGGCGGTCAGAATAAATGGAATGTGGGGGCATTATAAAGTCCGAGTGGGGTGAAGTCAAGATGAGTATCCAGCCCCGCATCCTGCAAGGTTAGTTTTAGTTTGTTTGATCACAATTCTTAACGATTGTCAGATGAACAATTGCGAAAATTACGGGCGTTGCAAGTTGTTTCGTGTGATAATGACATGATAGCCCTATGTTTGCCGGTTCTTCTCCTTGCTTCTGTTATCCAAACAATACAGCAGTAAGTTTGGTTTTTCGGTGCTAGCATTCAGGGTATGACATAAGTACAGTAGGACTAAGACGGGTCTTACGCCTACACATCGTGTTTTCAATCGGGTCTGTACTTATTAAGGAAGGAAGCGGAGAGACTTGGCGAATTCAGTACCACCATCGCGGCGGAGCGCAGGCCGAACCATTGCGCGTAATACCCTGTTCGGCCTGGGCGCGCAGTTTGCGCTCCGTGTAGCAAGTTTTGTTTTTAACATCCTCGTTATCCGCACCCTGGGCGGCGAGGCGTTTGGTCAGTATTCGATTGTCATCGCCTGGGCCAGCCTGTTTTCCGTTCTGGGCGACCTGGGCATCAACCAGTACCTCGCCCGCGAAATTGCCCGCGACCCCCAAAAAACCGGTGAGCTGTTCTGGGATACCGTCCTGCTCCGGTTTATCCTCGCCCTGATCGCCTCGATCATGACCACCGGCGGCGCGGTGCTGAACGGTTACTCCAGCGAGATCGTGCTGGCGATTGCCATCTATACCTCCAGCTATTTCCTTCAGGCGGTTCTCGCCCCCCTCAGCAGCATCCTCACCGGCAACGAGCGGATTGACATCATCTCCGCGATGACCGTTGTGACGCAGGTGCTGTTTATGATCTTTGCCGGGCTGTTCCTGCTGCTGGGCCTGGATTTTGTCTGGGTGGTTATCGCTTCGGTCATCAACCTGCCCATCGTGATCGCGCTGCAATATTTTGTCATTCGTCGCAACCGGCTCGGCCCCCCGCGCTTTAACATCAACCCCTCGCTGTGGCTCTCGGTGATCCGCTTTGGCTTGCCGTTTGGTATCGTGCAGTTGTCGCTGTCGTTCGCCTTTCGTATTGATACCATCCTTCTCAGCAGCCACGTCAGCGATACTCAGGTCGGCTGGTACAATGCCGCTTACAATCTCACGCTCACCCTGCTCACCCTGTCGCGCAGTTTCAACGATGCCATCCTGCCCACCCTCGCACGGGAGCACATGCTCGATCCGCAGTCCGTTCGCCCCTGGTATTTCAAATCCGTCAAGATCATCCTGCTCATCGGCCTGCCCATCGCCGTTGGCGGTATGCTGACCGCCGACCACCTGACGCACCTGCTGTACCAACCGAGCTTCGCGCCCACCGCCTTTGCGCTGGCGATTCTGGTATGGGACATCCCGTTTGTGATGTATCATTCATTTTGTGGTAATATGACGACTTCGATCAAACGGGAAGGCCGCGCGGCGCGCATTTATGGCAGCCTGGGGATTATCAATACGGTGCTCAATCTGGCGTTGATCCCTCGTTTTGGCATTCTGGGTGCTGCATTTGCTACTGTCCTGACCGATGTGGCGGGGGCTGCTCAGTTTTATTTCCTGTTTCGGCGAGAATTTGGCGCAGGTCTGGACTTCAGGCGGCTGGCGCGTATCGGCATTGGCGCGGCGCTCATGGGCGGGCTGATTTTGCTGCTGCGTGATTGGGGCTTTGTCCTGCTGGTGCCTGCCGCTGCCGTCTTTTACCTCGTATTTATCTGGTTTTCCGGCGCATTTTCAGAAGAAGAGCGTGCCCGGTTCGTTGGCTTCGCTGCCCGTCGGCTGGCGCTGCGTCCCATATCACGTTGAGAGAGGCCGTTACCGTGCGTGTCTTGATTGCGCTTCATGGATACCCACCCACCCACTATGCCGGAGCCGAACGGCTGGCCGAACGGATTGTAAAATGGCTGGTCGCGCAGGGGCATCACGTTGAAGTCTTTGCCGTCGAGTCCCTGACCGCCCCTCGTTTTGGCGTGACCACCACGCAGGAGGACGGTTTCGTCGTCCATCGTGTATCGTACAACGTGAAAGAGGGCGACTTCTTCCGCAATATGTACGACTACCCCCCGCTGGGCAAGGCGCTGCGCGCCATCCTCGCGCAGGGCAGTTTTGATCTGGTTCATCTGGTGAGTGGTTACCTGCTGGGGGGGCAGGTCATTCATACGGTGAAAGCGTTCGGGCTGCCGCTGGTTGTTACCCTGACCGAGTACTGGTTTATGTGCCTGCGCCTCAACCTGCTCCATCCTGACGATACCCTCTGCTCCGGCCCGGAGAGTGACGCCAAATGCGCCCGCTGCCTGCTGGAAGAAAAACGCCGTTACCGCCTGCCGGCTCAGTACGTCCCCGGTATCATGAATGCCTTCTGGACGTTTGCCCGGCAGCTATCCTTTACCAATATTCAGGAAGAGGCCATCGCCCACCGGCGCGATACCCTGCGTCAGGCTCTTGAGGCCGCCGATCTGGTCATCAGCCCCTCCCGTTTTTTGATTGATAAATTTGCCGAATATGGTTTTAACACCGGGCGTTACCAGCTCATCCGGCACGGCCTGAATCTGCCAACCGTACCGCGCAAACCCGCGCCTGCCGGCCCGCCAACTGAACTGCGCCTGGGGTATCTCGGCCAGATTAAAGCCCACAAAGGCGTTGATCTGATTATTGACGCGCTGCTGCCGCTGCTCGCTGCCGGCGCGCCCGTCAGTCTGGATATATGGGGGCCGGAAGATGAAGCCCCAGATTATATTGCCCGCCTGAAGAAACAGACCGCCGCCTATCCGGGGGTTCGCTGGAACGGGCGTTACAGCGGCGCTCAGGTGTGGGACATCCTCGCCCGCCTGGATGCCGTGATCGTGCCGTCGCGCTGGTATGAAAACAGTCCGACCGTCATCCTCGAAGCCTTTAACGTTGGCCTGCCGGTCATTACGACCAACCTCGGCGGCATGGCGGAACTCGTCCAGCATGAAACCAGCGGCCTGGTTTTTGAACTCAACAACGCCGCCGACCTGCGCCGCCAGATCACACGCCTGCTGCACGAGCCAGCCCTGCTGCCGCGCCTGTATGCCGGTGTGCCAGTCGTCAAACGCGCTGATGAGGAAGTTGAAGACATTTACGCCTACTACTGCCAGCTGCTTGAAACCCGGGCCGCTGACCGTCCGATCTCGACTCAGGGTTAGCCGTAACCCCTTTTAGCAGCATGGATTATCCCGGCGGGTCACAGGCCCTGTTAGCGGCCTTCCCGCCGGACGTTTCACCATCCGGCAGTGTTCATTCCCTGTCCATTTGTACAACATATCCAAACTTACTTGCCTCTTTCACCGTCCGGGTGGAATATATTGTGTGATGCAACTGTTGCGTCTGCAACAATTGTGGAGGCCAAAATGTCACCGGATATTCAGCGTATTTATCGGTTGTTTCACGATCTATACGTTTTGCTGGATGCCGGCGACCGTGAGGTGCTTCAGCCCTTTGGCCTGACTTCATCGCAGTATACGCTGCTCACCCTGCTGGATACGGACCAGGGTCAGCGCCTCACCACTCTGAGCGACCGCCTGCTGGTTGCCCGCAGCACCATCACCCGGTTAGTGGATCAGCTTGAAGCCGCCGGACTGGTACATCGTGTGATTGATCCCGCTGACCGGCGTGCCCAGCGCGTGGCGCTGTCACTGGCGGGGGAAAAACTCGTCACGCTTGCGGCGGCAGCCCACCAGCTTTCCCTGGGGCAGCGTCTGAACGGCCTGCCCGAATCCGAGCAGCGTGCGCTGATGGATCTGCTGGTGAAAGTGCGATCCGGCCTCCGGGCAAATCTACAGATAGCCGATACCGATTAGTCCTGAAAGGAGGCGTATTTAAACGGTCTCTAACATCGCTTTTATCTTCACAAGGTAGCGTGTTCTATGACGGTACACGTTTGTGGATATTCATTTAAGGAGTGTCATAACATGAAGAAGCCTGTTCGTTTTGTGCTGCTTGCCCTGCTGGCGCTGTTCACGCTCAGCGGCGTAGGCCAGATTGCCCTTGCTCAGGAAGCGACTCCCGAACCGACCCCTACCTTCGCCCCTTCCGTCGAAGGCACACTCACCATCTGGGCTGACGAAGAACGCACCCCGGCCATTGAAGCCGCCGGCGCGGCTTTCACCGCCGAGTATGGCATCCCGGTGAACATTCAGCAGATGGGCTTTGGCGACATCCGCAACAACCTTGTGCTGGGTGGCCCGGCGGGCAACGGCCCGGACATCATCATCGGCGCGCATGACTGGCTCGGCCAGCTTTATGCCGGTGGCCTGCTGTCGCCCATTCAACTGCCGGAAGATGTCGCGGAGAAGTTTAACCCGCTGGCGCTTCAGGCGTTTAACTACGAAGGCCAGCTTTACGGCCTGCCCTACGCGCTGGAAGCCATTGGCATCTTCTACAACACCGACATGATTGATGAAGTGCCCGCGACCTGGGCCGAGACCGTCGAACTCGCGCAGCAGTTGGTGGCTGACGGCAAGGCCGAACGCGGCATCGCTATCCCGGTTGGCTCCGGCGGCGACCCGTACCATCACTACCCGCTGTTCACCGGCTTTGGCGGCTACGTGTTTGGCCGTGACGCCGAGGGCAATTACAACCCCGAAGATGTGGGGCTGGACAGCCCTGGCGGTATCGCTGCCATGAATGAACTGGATCGCCTGGTGAAAGCCGATGTGCTGACCTCCGCCACCGACTACGGCGCGGCGCAGACGCTCTTCCAGGAAGGCCGTCTGGGCATGTGGATCACCGGCCCCTGGGCGATTGGTGCGCTCAACGAGAGCGGCGTCCCCTATGCGGTCTCTCCGTTCCCCATGATGGAACAGCAGCCCCGTCCCTTCATGGGCGCGCAGGGCTTCATGATTAACAGCTTCAGCAAGAATCAACTGCTGGCGCAGGCTTTCCTGACCGAATTTGTCGCTACCGACGAAGTGATGCAGCTCATCTACGATGCCAACCCGCGTCCGCCCGCGTGGCTGCCGGTCGCCGATGCGATTGAAGACCCGAACATTCAGGCCTTCACCGAAGTCACCACCGAGGCCGACCCGATGCCGGCCATCCCGCAGATGTCGGCAGTCTGGGATGCCTGGGGCCGGGCGATTCTGCTGGTTTACCAGCAGGATGCCAACACAACGCCGGAACAGGCTATTCAGCAGGCCGCCGAAGCTATTCGTGACCAGATCGCGGCTGGCAGCTAGGCCGCCTGTCTGATCGTACCAGCCGGGTGGAGTCCACTCCATCCGGCTGCTCTTTTCCGCGCCAGCGTTAGCGGCCTTTGCCCCGCCGTTAACCCGAATAGTAGAGATGGATTGTCTATGTCCGTAACCATCCGCAGTCAGCTCATAAAAATATTGTTATTGGGTCTTTTCGACGTTTTTGCCATCCAGTTTGCGGTCGCGCTTGGCAGCCGGATCAGTGTCTTTCTGGGCATTGGCATTGGTGTTTTCACCATCATCATAAATATTGTTTTCCTCAGCGACCGTCTCTATCCCTGGCGCTGGATCGTACCCGCGCTGGCCGGCATGTTTCTGCTGGTGGTCTACCCAATCGGTTATTCGCTGGTCGTGGCCTTCACCAACTACGGCGACGGCCACCTGCTCACCAAAGAGCAGGTCATCGCCCAGAAAGTAGATGAGCACTACCAGCCGCCGGACGCCAAAACCTACAGCGTCACCGTCTACCGCAATGCGGCCAATGAGTTCCGCTACTGGCTGGTGGATGAGGATGGTGATACCTTTGTGCATCGTCCTGACCAACCCGGCCTGGTACCCATCGCCCCCGATGACCCCGCCTATGCCGAGCGCAACGAGCAGGGGGTCCCGACCAGTCTGGACGGTTTCATTCCCTTTGAGCGCGCTCAAATTCTGCAATCCGCGACGACGCTGCAAAATTTGGTGATCGAGGCGCCGCCCAACGAAATCCGCGTCACCACGATCAGCCCGCTGCGCGGCATCCAGGCGCAGGAACTCACCCCGCGCTGGCAGTATGACCCGGCGGCGGATACCCTGACGAATGTCGAAACCGGCACCGTCTATCGCTCCGAACGGGGTAACTTTGTCACCGGCGAGGGTGACACGCGGCAGGTCTTGCAACCTGGTTTTCCGGCATATATCGGCTTTGATAACTTCCTGCGGGTGATCACTGATGCCCGCATCCGGGACCCGTTCTGGCGGGTTTTCCTGTGGACAGTTGGCTTCGCGGGCGGCAGCGTTTTCCTCACCCTGGCGTTGGGTCTATCCTTCGCCATGCTGCTGAACAGCCGCGACCTGCCGCTGAAGCCGGTGTTCCGTTCAATCCTGATTATCCCCTATGCCGTCCCCGGCTGGCTGGTAGTCACCACCTGGCGCGGCCTGCTGAACCCGGCCTATGGCCCGGTCAACCTGGGGCTGGAAAGCCTGCTGAATACGCAGATTGACTGGTTCGCCAATCCGGTGCTGGTCAAGGTCGCTATTCTGTTCGTCAACATGTATCTGGGTTTTCCCTACATGATGCTGATCTCGCTCGGCGCGCTGCAAAGCATCCCCGGCGATATGTACGAGGCCGCGACCATTGACGGCGCGAATGGCCGTCAGCAGTTCCGCTGGATCACGCTGCCGATGCTGCTGGTCGCGCTGGCCCCGCTGCTGGTCGCCAGTTTCGCGTTTAACTTCAACAACTTCACCGTGATCGAGTTGTTTAACAACGGCGGGCCGCCTATGAGCGCGGCAACCGTCGCCGGCCACAGCGACATCCTATTGTCGTACACCTACCGCCTCGCCTTCTCCGGCGCGCGCGGCACGGACTACGGCTTTGCGGCGGCTATCGGCGTGTTCATCTTTTTCATCGTCGGTCCCATCACCTATTTCAACTTCCGCCTGACTCGCCAGTTTGAGGAGGCTGCTGCCTGATGGCTGCTACAACCCGAACCCCACCCATGCGCGGCTCCAACCGCGAAGGCATGGTCATTCCCCATCGCCGGCGCGGCCAGATTATCCGCTTAACCCTGCTAATCCTGGGCTGCATCTTCGCGCTGTATCCGGTGCTGCTAATTCTGGGCGCGTCGTTTGACCCCCGCGATACGCTGTCCGGCTCGCGCATCATCCCGGAAAATCCTTCCCTGGTGAACTATCAAGCCCTGTTCAGCGGCACCCAGACGCCCATCCTGCGCTGGTTGCTCAATTCCATTTTTGTCTCCAGCGTCAGTACCGTCGTCGTGCTGACGCTCACGGTGCTGGCGGCTTATTCGCTGTCCCGTTTCCGTTTCTCTGGCCGCCGCACCACCCTGCTGGCGACTCTGGTCATCCAGGTATTCCCGATTGTTGTTTCGTTGGTAGCCTTCTACCTGCTGCTTGACCAGATCAGCGACATCATTCCGGCGCTGGGACTGAACACACTTGGCGGCCTCATTCTGCTCTACTGCGGCGGCGCGCTGGGGGCTAATGCCTTCCTGATGAAAGGTTACTTCGATACCATCCCGCGCGACATTGATGAATCCGCGAAAGTGGACGGCGCGACCGAATGGCAGACGTTCGCCTGGATTATCCTGCCGCTCATCCGCCCCATTCTGGCCGTCGTTGGTATTCTGACCTTCATCGGCACGTTTAACGATTACCTCATCCCGCGTGTGCTGCTGCGGGATACCGAAGTATTTACCCTGGCCGTCGGCCTCACCACCTACATCGGCAACGACTTTTCGCAGGACTGGGGTGTGTTCACCGCCGGAGCGATCATCGGTGTGCTGCCGATCACGATTGCTTTCATCGTGCTGCAAACGCAGATCATCGGCGGGCTGTCACAGGGCGCGGTTAAGGGCTGAACATGGATTTTATCTTCGGCACGCTGGCAACTGACGACCTCAAACTGGTTCACCATCGCGCCGCGCGGCGGGGGGTGCAGCATCACCACCAGCTCACCCCCGCCGACCCGCCGCCGGATACGCCGGTTACGCTTACCGTCACGCTCGGCACGGATTTCCATGCCGATCATATCGCCGCCTATTACACGCTGGACGGCAGCCAGCCGTTTGGCTCACGCGGTGAATCCGCAACCAGCCGCGTTGTTCGCTTTCATCCGGTAGATGTCACCTGGGATACGCTTAACTGGGGATATGTCACGCGCTGGCAGGCGACCCTTCCGGCGCAGCCTGCCGGAACGATTGTGCGTTATCAGATCAGCGCCTGGACGGACGGCGGCGCGGAAACCTTCGCCGACTGGCCGGATGTAACCGCCACCGCCGAAGCCGCCGCCGATGCCTTTTTTAACGGGCAGCCCCTTCCTACCCTTGTCCCCGGCGACCCGACACGTGGGCGTGTTTTTACCTTCCATGTAGATACGTTAGCGCCGCCTGATTGGGCGCGTAACGCCGTGATCTACCATATCTTTGTGGATCGTTTTTTCCCCGGTGCAGGGCGCGGCTGGCGGCAGACTGATGATCTGATGGACTTCTGCGGCGGGACATTGTGGGGGGTGCGCGACCAACTGGACTACATCGAAAACCTGGGCGTGACCTGCCTCTGGCTCAGTCCAACGTGGGTCAGTCCCACCCATCACGGCTACGATGTAACCGACTATGACCGCGTTGAGCCGCGCCTCGGCGGCGATGAGGCGCTGCACGCCCTGGTCGAAGCGGCTCACGTGCGCGGCCTTCGGGTGGTGCTTGATCTGGTCTGCAACCATATCTCGCACCAGCACCCGATCTTTCAGATGGCGCTGGCGAACCCTGCCAGCCCCTACCGTGACTGGTTCACTTTCGACGATTCACCCATCGGCTACCGCACCTTTTTTACCGCCGCCTCCATGCCGCAGGTCAATCTGGCCTATCCCCCGGCCCGCGACTGGATGATCGGTATCGCCCGGCGCTGGCTGCGCGATTTCGACGTGGATGGTTATCGGCTTGACTACGCGAACGGCCCCGGCCCCGCTTTCTGGTCGGATTTCCGCGCGGGCTGCCGCGCCGAAAAACCCGATTGTTTCCTGTTTGGCGAAATTGTGGACGCGCCCGACGTGTTACGCGCCTATACTGGCCGGCTGGACGGCTGCCTGGATTTTCATTTAGGTGACGCCATCCGCCGGACTTACGGCTGGCAGACGTGGACGGAAGCCGATCTCGAACGTTTTGTCGCCCGCCATCGGGCTTACTTCTCCGGCGATTTTCTGCTGCCGTTGTTTATTGACAATCACGACATGGATCGTTTTTTGTTCATCGCCGGGGGAGACAAAGACGCCCTGCGCCGTGCCGCCGCCTTCCAGCTTCGCCAGCCCGGCCCGGTTGTCATCTACTACGGTACGGAAATCGGTCTGTCGCAGCCAGTCAGCGTGCAGGATGGCGCCGGCCTGCATATCAGCCGCACGCCGATGCGCTGGGACGCCGGACAGGATACCGATCTGCTGGCCTTCTACAAAGGTCTTATCCGCGCCCGCCGTTCGGGGTAACGTGGTAAATTAAAAGCCCCACTCCGTGAGAGAGGTTGGGGTGAGGGCAATTACTCCACGTCCCACTCGATCATGTCCGTTTCGATCACCGGCCTGGCCGGGTCACGAGGCACGCGGAACGTCTTGATTTCACCCGCCTTGAACGGCGCGGTGATCGTCCGCCCCGACTGCGGCAGTTCGATAATCCCGGTGCAGGCCGACCGTGTGGTTTCATATGCCCGCAGAATCCAGTCGTCACCCGCTTCCGCCTGTTTCACCACGCTCACCACCACGTTATCCGGCTGTACGCTGATGAAACTGTCAGACTGTGGCAGCCGCCCGTCGGGATGGTAGGTGCCGATCAGAGCCACCGGGCGTTGGTTCAGTTCCGCCGCGCGTTTGACCGTCCCGGCCTGTTCCCAACTGCCGGTATGCGGCAGCATGGTATAGTTGAATCGCTGGATGCCCTGGTCAATATACGAAATCAGCGCCTCCGGTTGCAGCGCGTGGGGCACATGATGAGCGTAAGCCGGGCTGCGCAGTACGGTCAAACCGATGTCACGCACGTTCACGTCTGCGCTGTATTTGCCATCATTCAGCAGGCTGAAACCATACGTTCCGCCCTGCCCCCGCGCCACACCAGAGACATCCACCCAGCTTTGCAGCGGCAGTTCCTCGCCATTGGCGAACTGCTCGATAGACCCGTAGGCCGTTTCGGTTGTGATCTTCATGAAATCCACGTTGACCGGAAACCGCAGTTTGAGCACCTGATGCTGCTCGCGCCAGTCTATCATCACGCTGACGTCTATCTGCGGGCGGGCGGGGTACATCGCAAAATCCTGCACCAGCGTCGAACGGCTGTAGGCACTCGTCACCCGGATAACCGACTTCACCGGCCCGTGTTCCGCCAGTTTCACGCTCACCGCCTGAAACGCGCCCGCCATCTGATCGAAGCGAAAGGTATCATGCCCCCAGGTATCCGAGGGATCGTTCATCACCAGTGGTCTCGCCGCCTCACTTCTGAACACCTCCACCTGCGCCTGTTTGTCGTACAGCCGCGCGATTCCGCCCGTCTCCGGGTTGAACTCCAGCCGCAGCCGGTCGTTCTCCAGCACCGTATCGGTCGCCTGCACCGTTGGCGCTTCCACCGGCCCACCCTCCGGCAGCAGCCGGTAAGTGCGGTAGCCCAGCGCCGGCAGATCGGCCATAAAGCTCAACCGCACGCGTCCGGTCGTCGTGGTGGACTGCACCGCCTGGAATGGTACGGCCTGCCCGCGATCATCCCGCAGCGCCGCCGCCTGCGGCCAGCGGTACATTTCCAGTTCCACATTGGCCTGCACCGGCCAGGTATGCGGGTTGAATACGATGATCGGTTTCATGCCGGTTTCCGGCTCGATGTGAATCTTCCACGCGAAGGCCTGCACCGCGTAATTCAGCGCGCGGTCAGCGATCGCCAGCGCCTCACCATAGCTGTCGCGCGCGTCGTCGTAGGCCGCTTCCAGGCTTGTCCCCGCCAGAATGTCATGAAACTGGTTAAACAACACACTTTTCCAGGCGCGGGCAAAATCCTCCGGGTAGGGCTGTCCCACTGCCGCCGCCGCCAGCGCCGACCACTTCTCCGCCGCGATCAGCCGGTTTTCCGCCTGCCGGTTCCAGCGTTTAATACCGGAATGTGCCGCGTAACAGCCGCCCGCGTGTTTTTGCAGATCGGAATGGACGACCGGCAGCGGCCAGTCATGTTGTTCCACCGCCTTAAAAAACGCCTCCGGCGAGCTGCACACCACCGCCGGCAGAGTCGGGTCAGCATTCAGCCGGTGGATGCTGTCCAGATTCGCTCTGGTCGGCCCGCCGCCGTGATTGCCCACGCCGTAAAAACACATGAATTCATCTACCGGCGCTTTCATCTCATCGGCGCAGCGCCGCACATGAATATCCACTTCCTTGCCCCACGACAGATACTCATACGCGATGCGGAAGGCCATCACCCGCGACCCGTCATCCGCTTCCCACCAGAACAGGCGGGCTGGCAGGCTCTTTTCATTCGGCATTGGGCGTAAAAACACATAATACGGCAGGCCGCTTTTGCGTAAAATCTGTGGCAGCGTGCCGCTGTGGCCGAAGCTGTCCACGTTGAATCCCACCCGCGCTGTTACCCCGAACTTCTCCTTGAAGTACCGCTGCCCATACAAACCCTGCCGCACGAACGACTCGCCGCCGGGGATATTACAGTCCGGTTCAATCCACCAGCCGCCGACCACCTGCCAGCGTCCTTCGGCCACCCGCTGCTGGATTTCCGCGAACATCGCCGGGTCGGACTTTTCCACCCACTCATAAAATGCCGCCGAACTGGCGACAAAG
>JARKOK010000575.1 GCA_029975765.1 Aggregatilineales bacterium | reverse complement strand
CGTCACCGTAAAATTATCCAGGTTGACGTTGCCGGTGTTACGGGGCGACAGCAAAAATTCCGCCCGCGCGCCCACCACATAACCGGAGCGCCCCGGCGACTTGGACATCTGTACGCGCGGGTCGGGCGTGAACAGTTGCAGTGGGTTGGTTACACTGGCCGTATCCGTCCAGGGGATGTCGCCCACAATCGTGCCGGCTGCGTCCACCGTGTTGGTCACATTCTGCGCGACGACAAACGGCGGGTTGGGGTAACGCACCGTCACCGTGCGGTAGGTGCAGCCGCTAGAGGCCGCCAGATCGCCCAGATTCCAGGTGACCGTCTGCGGCGGGCCGGCGTTATACACCCCGCCGCCGGACGCGCTGACGAACACCGCGCCAGTCGGCAGCGTATCCACCATCTGCGCCCCCAGCAGGTTGAGCTGGCTGCCATTGCTGCAAATGGCGACACTGTAGGTGTTATCGGTGAAAGGCGGCTCGGTATCCAGATAGACCACCGCCGGCGCGGTTTTGATGACATCCCAACTGGACGACGCCACAACCGGAATATCGTTGGTAGTGTCGCTGGTCGGGCCGTTGCTCAGGCTGCCAACCGCCAGATTGTGCAGGTTCGTACCATTGGCGACCGTACCATCGTCGCGCACCCGCACCCGAATCCGCACGAAACCGGTTGAACCGGCGGGCAGCGGCTCGATGAACTGGAAGCGCACCGTATGGTTGGTGTCGGTGTACGTGCCCGCCGAGGAGGTGGTATGGGTTGAGCCGGTCGAACCGACGTATACGACGCCGTCCGGCAGGTAGTCCGTCAGCACCACCCCGCTGCACGAGGTCGTCGTGCTGAAGCAGTTATAGTCAATCTGGTAATCAATCAGATCACCCGGCGATGCCTGGGCGACGCTGGCCTGTTTAGCGATCACCAGTTCCGCGTCCTGTACCGGCGTCAGGCGGCCAAACAGACACGCGCTGTTGGCCGCGTTTTCATCGCTGATATAACTCCAGTTGATCTGGGACTCGCTGTAGCTGCACGTCCCCATCTGTCCCGGAATCAAACCCAGGATTTCCAACTGGTAATTCTGCCCCCCGGCAGCAAAGGGAACGGTCTGCCGCGTCAAACTCAACCGGTCCGCGCAGGGCGGTGTATCGCCGTAAGGGCATGTGGTCAGGCTGTTCGCGGTTTCGTCCAGGGTGATGGTTGTCGTCAGGGTTTGGGTAGTGGCCGGATCACTCAGAACGATGCTCAGGTTCAGATCCGCCGCCACTAACAGGCTGGACGCAAAAATCGGGTTGTTATAATGGGTCAGTTCGCCCAGCACAAACGGCTGGCCGCTGCTAAATGTAGCCCCGGCGCTGCCCTCGAAGCCAATGCCGCTCTGTACGGCTGGGTCTGCCGGGCAGCCGGCGTTAAAGTCGTTGTCGCCAAATCGAAGCTGCTGTTCGGCGCCCACGCTGGTGCTGACCAGGCACGTCGGAGCGCCGCTGCTGCCGGTCGCATTGTTCCACAGAGGTGTTACACTGCTCAGCGTTACGGCATACAGCACCGAAACTGAAATCAACTGCAAAAATATCAGAATTACAAGCAGCCATCTGAAATTATAACGCCAGGGGGCGAACCGTTGGTTCGCCCACACAGCAGCACGCTGATGCCATGCTGGTTGATTCATGTTTCGCTTTCCCCCTAGAAGGTGCCGACAATCCCAAAATGTGTATTACGAAGTTCCTGGCCGGTTTCAACCGTGACCGCCGTCTGTAAAGCGTTGGTCGCATCAGCGTTAAAGGTGATACCAAACGGCTGCGGCAGCGTTTTCCCATCCAGGCGCACCCGGTAGCTGCCCGCCCGCAGCCCCTCAAACCAGTAGAATCCCTGTTCATTCGTGCGGGTGACATCCAGCACCACGCCGTTTACATCCACCAGTTCCACGACGATGCCGGGGATTCCGGGTTCACCGGCGTCCAGCCCGCCGAAGTTTCTCAGTTCCAGCCACACCAAACCGCCGATGGCAGCCGTCCCCGCCGGTTCGTAGCCGAAGTTGGCGGTGGTGGTTTCCCCCGCCGCCACCTGTATTACGGCTACGGAGTCCGCCCCGCCGTCCGGGTCATAACTGGCTTCCATAGCGTCCGGCAGCGTGTCGGTTTTGATCTGAAGGCTGTACTGCCCTGCTTTCACATCCTCAAACTGGTAGCGGCCATCTTCCAGCGTGGCGGCTTCACGGCTTGTTCCGTCCGCACCGGTCAGCGCCACGACGACACCGCCCAGCCCGGCTTCGGCTGCTTCATACGTTCCGTTACCGTTGGTGTCTTCCCACACCACACCGCTGATCGCGGCCAGCCTGACCGGTTCGTAACCAAAGTTGGCGGTGGTGGTTTCCCCTGCCACCACCTGGATCACAGCGGCGGAGTCCGCGCCGCCGTCCGGGTCATAACTGGCTTCCATATCATCCGGCAGCGTTTCCAGTCTGATCTGAATCACGTAGCTGCCCGCTTGCAGCATCTCGAACTGGTAGCGGCCATTGCTCTGCGACCGGGCTTCGACAGCCTCGCCTGCCTCATTGATGAGAACGGCGACCACCTCCTGGAAGCCGCTTTCGACCGTCTCATCGTAAAGATGATCGCCGTTCGCGTCGTGCCAGATGCTGCCCGCGACCTTGCCTGGTGGAGAACAGCGTTCCGGGCTTTCCACCACCAGCTCACCTGCCAGCAGCCGGGGCTGGCCGTAACCCGCGCGCACTTCAACCGTTCCGCCCGCGTCAAGCTGGAATGAACCGGCGAACGACTCGCCCTCGCCTGCTGCGTATTCAACGCTGTATTCCTGCGCCGACGGCATGGCGCTGCCGGCGTTCACTATCGTAAACAGCACTCCGTCCGCCAGTTGGCATTCGGCGCTGCCGCTCAGTTCCAGCGGCGGCGCACAGGGTTCGGCGGTCTGCACGGTCTGACCGGCAAAGGTCAGCACCGGCGTGCCATACCCTGCCATCAGTATCAGACTTTCACCCGCCTGTAACTGCGCCATGCCGCGCGCTTCCCCATCTATCAGATAGGGCAGCGGTTGGCTCATGTCAGCGCCTGTATTGGTGATGATGAACTGTACCCCCTGCCCCATGCAGGCCGCTGTCAGCCTGAAGGTTGCTACTGCGTCCTTCACCTCTGGCGTCTGTTCCTCAGTCGGCGCGGGTGTCGCGGTTGGTGGCACAGCCGTTGGCACGATTTCGGTCGGCGGTACAACCGTCGGCGGCGGTTCTTGTGGCGGTGGCTCCTGCGGCGGCGGTTCTGCCGGCGGCGGCTCTGCCGGTGGCGGTTCTGCCGGTGGTGGGGGCGCGGGCGGCTCCTGGGCAGGTGGATCCGGCGGCAAAGGCTCCGCGTCTGTGTCCTGCTCTGGTTTTGTAAGGATGGCGGCGCCGCTGAGATCAACCCGCTGGTTGAACTGCGTGATCGCCACTGGAATCAGGATAACAAGAAGGATAACCATGAGAACGGCTGCGCGCTGCGTATGTCTTGACAACTTCGTTTTACTCCTTGCGTTGTTCCTCACCAGAGCCACAAACGGACACAACAGACCCGGTTTGACCGGCGGATAAACCAGATAATTTGCCGGTTAATAACATGATACAATTTCCCCACCTTCGTAATACTTAAGCTTTTGGGCTGCTTGTGATTCTTCACACAATCTTTATATTTCAATCCAGACCGTAACAATTAATGAATTAACTATGAAAACCTGAAAAATTAATGCTGTCTGCCGCCGAGCGGCTGTATGGTTCAGATAGCAGCTTGTAAACCTGTTTCTCATATTGAGCAGCGCCGCCGCATGGTTTATCTCCACCTCACCCTTGTGTTCATCCTGACTGCCCTTTTTCTGTATGCGGTCTGGTCGGCAGGCCAGCCGGTTCGGTGGCCGCCGGTACTGGCGGCGGTGTGGTGGGGTGTTACCGCTTTTGTGGCCGCCTTCGTTCTACAGGCAGCGCTCCTTCACGCCGGACTCCTGTCACCGGCTGCCGCGCGGCTGGTCAGCGCGCCGCTGCTGGAAGAAACCCTGAAAGCCCTGCCGCTGCTGGCCCTCCGGGCACGCGGTTCAAGGATCAGTGGCGGCGCTGTTTATGGTTTTACGATGGGCATGAGCTTTGCGGCAGTCGAGAGCGCGGCCTATCTGCTGGCCGATCCGTCAAACGCCTTCAGTATCGCCGTCGCCCGGTTGGTCAGCATCAACCTGCTGCACGGCATAACCACCGGCCTCGTCGGGCTGGTCAGTTCGTCACCCCACCGTCGTCAGCCGGATTACCGGCTGCTGGCCGCCGCGCTGGCTGCCGCTGTACTGCTGCACGCCAGCTTCAACTATCTGACCGGCGTGCTGGCGGAATTTCGGTTCTACGCGGCGCTGGCGTTCAGTCTCGGCAGCGGTCTGGTGCTGGTCGTGTTATCGCATCGGGGTAAGGGACACTACGGCACGCCGTTCCGGTAACGCTCCCGGCGTGTGCCGGGCTTTCATGACTTATTCACATAATCTCAAGCGATATAGACCGATCACAATATTATATATTTGTTTGTATATTGGATTCTGGCACTGTGTGGACACGCCATGCAAACAATCCTTGTAGTAGATGATGACAGGCAAATCCGGGATTTTGTCTCCGACACCCTGCAATATGCGGGTTATAAGACGCTGGCGGCCTCCGACGGGGCTGCCGGCATCCAGCTTGCCGAGGCCCACGCCCCCGACCTCATCATCCTCGATGTTAATATGCCGCATCTGAACGGCTTTCAAACGCTTGACCATATCCGAAATAATTCGGGAACAAATACCATTCCGGTGATCTTCCTGACCGCCAACGGTAACTATCCCGCGCTGCGTCAGGGCATGATGGAAGGTGCAGAGGACTATCTGATTAAGCCCGTGTCGCCTCACGACCTGCTGGCATCGGTTAAAGTCCAGTTGGACAAACGGGCGGCGCTGGAGGAAAAACATCACTCGACCCTTCGCCTGCTGCGCAAAAACATCATCTACGCCCTGCCCCACGAACTGCGCACGCCGCTGCATGTGATTCAGGGCTTTGCCAAACTGCTTGAACTGGAGAACGGCGCCACGAAACCCGAAGACCTCTTGCAGTATGCGGATTCCATTTCCGCTGCCAGCAAGCGTCTGGAACGCCTGGTTGAAAATTATCTGATTTACGCTCAGTTGGAGCTGATTCACCTGGACCCAGCCGCTCTGGAGGCCGCCCACAATCATCTGGTACGGGATTGCGCGCCGATCATTGCGGCAGCCGCGACCGAGCGCGCGCAGGCATTTAACCGCGCCGATGACCTGCAGTTGAATTTATGCCACCTTGCCCTGCGGATTTCCGACAGGAATCTGACCAAGATCATCTTTGAACTGGTGGACAATGCCTTCAAATTCTCGCAGCCCGGTTCGCCGGTCCTGATCCAGTCCATGCAGCAGAAAGACCTGCTGTACATTTTTATCTGCGATGAGGGTCACGGCATGACGGCTGAAGAAACCCGGCTGCTGGGTGCGTACATGCAGTTCGGACGCGAATTGTATGAACAGCAGGGAGTTGGGCTGGGCTTTGCCGTCGCCAAACGGCTCATCGAACTTCACGGCGGCGCGGTCAGAATCAACTCACAGCCCAGTCACGGCACCAGGGTAACCATTCGTTTTTCGGCATTCTGAGCGCCACCTTTTCCGGCTGGCACACCTGCGCTGCCCGGCGTTCCGCTTGTGTTCAGTTTTCTGTCCGGCGCAGATGGATGATCTGGCTGTCAAAGTTCCCCAGGGTCAGTTCAAGCCCGACATGCATCCAGGCTGACCCGGATCGAGTTTCACCGGTGGCCGCATCCTGATAACAGGCCGCCGGCTCCAGCCCGCGCAGGTACAGTCTGGGCAGTTGCGCCGGCTGGGGCATCATCGTTCGGAAGCAGAAAACCACACTTTCCGACCGGTCTTTACTGACATACTGCAAGGCTGAAAGCGCGTGTTTCTGGGCCGAGCGCAGCCGGTACAGATCACCGGACTGGACAACGTGCCGGATGGTTTTGTACTGGGCGATCAGGCTCGCCGCTTCCGCCCGTTCCGCCTCCGACCAGCGGATAAGATGCCCGCCGATCCCTAACGCGCCGCACATGCTGACGTGAAAGCGAAACCGGAGCGACTCCGGCGAGCCGATCTGGGGGTCAGCGTCCGTTACCCAGGCTTCCATCGTATTGGCCGGGAAGATAGATGAGAACCCTTCCTGAATGCTCAGGCGGGAGGTCGAATACGTGTTGTCGCTCACCCAGATTTGGTCGGCGAGGCGTAGAATTCCCAGATCAGCCCTGCCGCCGCCGCCAGAGCAGCTTTGCCAGATAACATGCGGGTGGCGCTGGCGCAGCGTTTCCCAGACATGATACAAACCATAGACGTAACGCACCCACAATTCACGCGGGTCGCCCGGCGCGTCGGCCCATCCCGGCTCGCTGACATTCCGGTTCATATCCCATTTGATGAAGCTGATAGCGTTCTCGGTCAGCAGGCGGTCAAGCTGGGCGATCAGATAATCCTGCACCTCTCGACGTGCCAGATTCAGAATAAGCTGGCCGCGCGCCTCTGTCCGCGCCCGTGTTGGGAAGTGAATCACCCAGTCGGGATGCAGCCGGTACAGCTCGCTGTCCGGGTTGACCATCTCCGGCTCGATCCACAGACCAAAGTCCATACCCAGCCGGTTGACCGCCTCAATCAGCGGTTTCAGCCCGTGAGGGAATTTGGCCGCGTCCGGCCACCAGTCGCCCAGTCCGGCATTGTCGAGATTCCGCCGGTGAAACCAGCCGTCATCCATGACGAACAATTCGACGCCCATTTGCGCCGCGATCTGCGCCAGTTGAATCTGGGACGGTTCGTCAACATCGAAATAGGTCGCTTCCCACGAATTGTAGAGGATTTTGCGCGGCCTGTCCCCGTTGGGCAGGATTCGTTCCCGGATAAAATCATGCAGCGCGCGGCTTGCCGCTCCAAAACCAGCGGACGTGTAACCGCCAAAACTCGCCGGCGTGACGAAGGTTTCCCCGGCCTTGAGCGTCCAGGCGAAGTCAAAATCATTGATGCCGATGTTCACCCGTGTGGACATAAAATCGGTCACTTCGGCGGCGGTTTTCCAGTTGCCGCTCCATGCCAGCGTTCCATACCAGACCGCGCCCTGATCCTCATCGGCAGTGCCGTCATCCACAGCGAACCAGGGACTGTGATGGTGACTGGTCGTCAGCCGGCGGCTCTCCAGAACTTTCACGCCCTGCACCAGCGGCTCGTGGCGCAGGTGCATCTCGTCGAGCCAGCGCCCGGTCAGGTGGGTCAGCCAGTAGTGATCGCCATAGGGCAGGTGCCACTGCGCCGACCACACTCGTTCCAGAGTGACCGGTTCGTGCCCCTTATTCTGGATGCTTACCCAGCGTTCGATCAGATCATACGCCTCGTGGGCACGATAGTGCAGCGTGACGCGCAATGGATAATGTTCATCTTCCAGATGCACCTGAAGCTGCATATCATCCTGCCCGGCAGCCTCTGCCGCGATGAACTTGAGGACAACATCCCGCACCCCATCGGCAAACGTCACTTTGAGGCACGGCTCAATATACTTCGTGCCGCCGTAGCCGGGGTACTCCTCCGGCGTGAGATGCGCCGGCCCGTTAAACGCCGCCCACATGGCCGGTGACGGCGGCGCCGGATAGTCCGAAGCATAGGCCAGGCGCTGCCCCCAGTAGGAATGCGCCAGCAGACCGGCATCATTTAACCCAAATGCATAACCGCTGTTCCGGGTTTCCAGTATCCAGCGGTTCGGTAAAAGATGGATAGCCATCAGTAACGTTGATCCTTTGTTTTGCCGTCATTCAAACCTGTTCCCTCAAGTGTACCCGGTTTTTAGTCTGTAACGGCTGACCATCATAGATAATTACCGGCGGTTCACCGGCTAACAATCGCTTACGCGCCTCGCCTTTGCGAAACGGGAGGCTGCCAATAAAACAGCGCAGCAGGAAATCTGCTGCGCTGCTCCAGTGACCGGTCAGGGACGCACATCGAGGCACACCCCGGCATTCACCCTATCCGGTCAGGCACGACCCCACTTTTTGTACGCATCATCGAACGACATGCCCGCCGCCACATCGTCGCGCATACCCTGTTCTTCCGCTTCCAGGCGTTCGGCTTTCTCCAGCGCCTCCATGGCGATGCCCTGCGGCACAACGATCACGCCATCGGCCTCGCCGATCACCCAGTCACCCGGTCGCACCTGCACGCGGCTGGTCACGGTTCCCGGCAGCCCGATAATCTCGTTCAAGCCGGTCATCCGCCACCGGCTGGCCGATTCGATGGGCGACGTGCCGCGCGCGCACGGGGTAAAATTCGGGATGACTTCCAGCCCCAGCCAGTCACGGATAAATGAGTCGAGTACGATGCCGCGCGCGCCGCCCTGCTGCAAGGCCCAGCTTGTCATCTCACCAAACTTTCCCGCGTGCAGTTCCCCGCCGCACTCGATCACCACCACGCAGCCCGGATAGAGAACCTGGCGCAGTTGGTCAAAATAATCGCCCGTCCAACTGGCATCCTTTTCACCGCGCGGCAGGGGATAGGCGCTGCCCCGCACGGTGATCGCCTGCCCTGCCAGATGCCGGTGCGGGAACAGCGGCTTGATGCCCAGATCGAGGCATTGGTTCGGATAGCCCATACTGTCAAGTGTGTCGTAGACATTGGCAACGCGAATTTTGTCCCACCGCGCCTGCAATTCGACAACGGACGGCTGCTGTGTAGCCATTTTTCTCACTCCTTCAACAAAACAAGCCTTGTTAGAAACCTACTATAAACCCTGTTGATGCCACGCTTGTGATTCCCTTGTAGGGAAGCGCCTGCGTGCGACCGAAGGAAGTCCCTTTGGGCGCTCCCAGGCGGGCGACCACATAGGGTCGCCCCTACCTTAGTCCTGTTCATACTGGTAACTGGAAACCGGCAACTGACAGTTTCTGTCAATCAAAATACGTGTCACCACCCCACAGCAGCGATTTCGCCACGCTGTCGTTAAGTTCGACGCCGATGCCGGGACGCTCGGACAGAGCCATCGCGCCGTTGGCAACAAAGGGGCGATCCCCTTCACACAGATCATTCCACCAGGGAATATTCATCGCGTGGAATTCCAGCAGCAGGAAGTTCGGCACCGACGCCATGACATGGCACGCGGCCATCATCCCCAGCGGTGACGAGACATTGTGCGGAGCAATCGGGATGTAGTGCGCGTCGGCAATATCCGCGATTCGTTTTCCTTCAGCAATGCCGCCGGCTTTGGCAAGGTCAGGCATAATCACATCCACCGCTTTCGCGGCAAACATTTCCAGAAACTCGAACCGGGTGTACTGGTTTTCGCCGGTGCAGATCACGGTGCTGCTCGACCGGCGTACCTGCGCCAGCGCGTTGAGATTTTCGGCAGGTACCGGTTCTTCCAGCCACAGCAGGCGCAGCGGTTCGACAGCTTTCGCCAGCGTAATCGCCGATGGCAGGTCGAACTGCCCGTGACAGTCTATCGCCAGATCAATCTCATAACCAAGCGCGCCGCGAATCCCCTCGATCAGCGCGATGACGTGGGTCATCTCCTTCGCGCTGGCCGTCCAGTTATACGGGTCGAGCTTGCCAACACCCGTGTTGTCTACATCGAACTTAACCGCGCCGAAGCCCTGCGCCACAACCTCCAGCGCCTTGTCCGCATACGCCTGCGGCTCTTCCGCTTCACCGGCATGGCAGTCGGCGTAAAGGCGAATCGTGTCCCGGAACTTGCCGCCCAGCAGCTTGTATACCGGCACACCCAGCGCCTTGCCCATTATGTCGTAGAGCGCGTTATCAATGCCGGTCAGCGCAAAAATCAGCGGCGCGTTGGTGGAACCGCCATAACGCCCAACGCGCCGCAGCTTCTCATAGATCAGGTTAACGTTGAACGGGTCTTCGCCGATCAGCCAGGGTTTCATCGCCAGGATCGCCGATTTAGTGGCAAAGCCCGAATATCCCGGGCCGCCGGAGTTGCACTCGCCGGTTCCGACAATCCCTTCGTCGGTATACACCCGTACAAACGTCCACACGCTCCCACCGCTGTGCGGTTCCTGCTTTCCGATTACACATGCCTGAATGTCTGTAATTTTCATAATCTCACTCTTCTACTTGATAACGCGTCCAGAAACAGCCACGAGCGATCAATCTATCCAGCTATATGAATATGTGCATTTAATCTCTCCTGATGTATTGACAATCTTCACCAATTACTCTACTATCAATTATAAATAATCAATGTGCATCAAACAAGTTCGCTGCTGCCCATATCAACATCCGCGTCTGCGTTGGTTATCCACACCTGCCAACCGGGCGGTGGGCAGCAGATAACCACCGCCTTTGCCCGACTAATGTTACGTATTTTGGAGGAACTGGCCTAAAAGTCCGAGCGAACCAACAACCCCGGCGTTCGTTCGTCCCGCAATTAGTCCATTACGCAAAAGTTCTTTTCATGAGAGGTCATTATGCCGAAAACGAAAATCAGCCGCCGCGCGTTTCTGCGTACCAGCGCCGGTATAAGCGCCGGTTTGCTCGCGGCGAGCAGCCGAATCGCGCTCGCGCAGGACCCCACGGCGACTCCGCTGCCATTGCCGGAAGGTGTTGAAGGTAAGCTGACGGTCATTCATCGAACCGAATATTTCGAAATCGTCCAGACCATGTTCCGCGATGCGGTTGTGAAATTCGCTGAAGACCGGGGCGTTGATCTGGACATTTCGACGGCCAACCCGGAGCTGTTCGGTGATTTCATCGCCAAGATGGTGGCCGCTGTCCAGGCCGGTAATCCGCCCGACCTGAGTTACAACCAGCTCAGCATTCCGCTGATGTACTCGCAGGACATCCTCGAAGATGTGACGGATGTGGTTGAAGAGGCCATCAGCCGCTATGGCAGTGTGGTGCCAGCCGTTGCCGAGTTTAATGGCAAAATTGATGGACGGTGGTGGGGCGTTCCGTTTGTGAGCGGCACGGGCGCGTGGTTTGGACGGAAGGATGTCTTTGAGGCCAAAGGCATTGATGTGTATTCGCTCGAAACCTGGGATGAACACCGGGACGCTGCCCTGGCCGTTTCCGACCCCGATAAGCAGATGTGGGGCTGGGGCTTCACGGTCAACCGGAGCGGTGACGCGCACGGCCTGATAGATGGTGTTATCAAGAGCTTTGGCGGCACCATCAGCGACGAGACCGGCTTAGTGGTCAACTTTAACTCGCCGGAGACGGTTGCCGGCGTCAAGTGGCTGGCGGATATCTACACCAACGAGAAATATCGGCCCATGCTGCCACCCGGCGTCGAAAGCTGGACCGACACGGGCAATAACGAGGCTTATCTGGCGGGTACGATTGCGATGACCCTCAACCAGCCGAGTCTGTATGGCGCTTCGAAGCGGAACCAGCCGGAACTCTTTGCCAATACGGCCGTGCTTCGCGGCCCCAAATGGCTGGATGGACGGCGGATGGAGGCCGGTTTTAACGGTTGGTTCACCATCTTTAAGGGCGCGAAGAACGCTGAACTGGCGAAGGAGCTGATCCTGAACCTGCTCAACCCGGCAAACATTACGCCTATGGTACAGAACGGCGGCGGCCTGGTTCTGCCCGCTTATGCTGATCTGTGGACGGATGAGGTGATGGCGACCGATCCAAACTTCGCCATCTTCCAGGAAATTCTGTCCAATCCCGTGATCTACTACGGGCTGTCCCATCCGGCGAAGCCCAGCCCGCTGCACGATGCGGTGAACGCGCAGGCGATCATGAGCCAGTTGATGGCAAACGTCATCAACGGCGGCATGACCGCTGAGGAAGCCGTTGCCGACGCGCACGAGCGTATTGTGCTGATCTGGGAAGAAGGCGGCGTTCCCCAGGGTTAACACCAACGATACTGAGAGAGCGACTGAGACTCTGTTTCAGGGAGTGGTAATAAAGCAGGGTTCCGTAGGGACACGGCATGTCGTGTCCCTACACGAAAAATTCTCAAAATTCACCTATCCTGCTCTCTCACGTTTATGGTTCGAAACTGGCGAATTACTGTTTTTGAGCGAGAGGGGCCATATGGACGAGCCAGCCCGGTTAAGGCCAATACCGCACATGCTTCCGCCCGCTGCCGTTTCTCGTTCCAGGCGTATTGACACGATCCTGGGGCGGGACTGGCGGGTGGCGATTCCGTTCGTTCTTCCCATTGTGATCATTATGGCCGGGCTTATCCTCTGGCCGTTTATCAATGCCATCCTGTTGAGCATGACCACCCGCAACGTGATTACCCGAACCGACCAGTTTGTCGGACTGGACAACTACGTACGGTTGTTTCGGGATATAGATTTTCACAACGCCGTTGGCAACACCTTTCGCTTCACGTTGATCTCGGTAGCCGTCAAGTTCGTCGTTGGCATGGGGATTGCGCTGCTGTTGAACAGCCGGCTGCCGTTTCGCAACGTGCTGACCGGTCTGATGCTGCTGCCCTGGATTGTGCCGGAGGTGGTGACGGCGCTGGCCTGGCTCAGCATCTACCACCCGATCTTCGGCGGGCTGAATCCCATTCTGACGCAGTTCGGGTTGATTAATCGTCCGGTCGCCTGGCTGACCGAGTACGCCATGCCCAGCGTCATCGCGGTCAACGTTTGGAAAGGTATCCCCTTCTATACGATTTTATTGCTCGCGGGTCTGAAAGCGATTGACCGGGAGCAGTACGAAGCCGCCGAGGTTGACGGCGCGGACGCGGTGCAGCGTTTCCGTCACATCACGCTGCCGGGCCTGCGTTATGTCATCATCGTAACGCTGCTGCTGTCCTTTATCTCGACCTTCAACACCTTTGGTCTGGTCTATCTTATGACCGGGGGCGGCCCCGGTGGGGCAACACGTCTGTACTCCATTCTAGCTTACGAGAAGGCCATCATCAGCCTGCGACTTGGGCCAGGCGCTGCCGTCGCCTTCAGCATGACACCCCTGTTATTCCTACTGATTTTTGTGCTGGCGCGCATCATGCGCCGTGATCCGGGTGCAAACACCGCTGAAAAAGAAACCCTGATGGATCGTGGGTTGGGTTGGGCAGGCCGGTGGCTCAGTATGGTGCTCGACCTGATCTTCTGGCCGTTTGAACGGCTGTCACAGGCGTTCGGCAGCCTCTTTAACGCCCTCATCCCCCGTGACAAAACCGGTCAGCCGCGCCTCAAACGTTCAGAGCGCGAACGCATGGGGGTGGCAACACGGGTCATCCTGCTGCTGCCCATTCTGATTTTTGTGCTGTTCCCGTTTTACTGGATATTCATCACATCGTTCAAGGGCACACCCCAGATTCAACAGATGCAGTCCGTTTTCTGGCCGAACCCCTGGACAACGGAGCAGTATCGCTCGCTGCTGGTTGATACTCCATTTGCGACCTGGTTCCGCAACACGGTGTTTGTTGCGACCACCAGTACTGCCATCTCTGTCATATTTGCGGCGCTGGCCGCTTATGCGCTGTCGCGGCTTAAATTCCTGGGCGGCGGCACTATCACAACCCTGCTGCTGGTGACGTATCTGCTGCCCGGTTCGCTGCTGTTTATCCCCCTCTACCGGACGCTCACCACCCTGGGGATTATTAACTCACACTGGGCGCTCATTCTGACATACCCGACGTTTCTGATGCCGTTTGCGACCTGGGTGATGATGGGCTACTTCCGCTCGATTCCGGTGGAGCTGGAAGAAGCGGCCATGATTGACGGCGCGAACCGGCTGACGGCCTTCTGGCGAATCACCCTGCCGCTGGCCGCCCCGGCGCTGCTGTCGGTGACGCTGTTTGCGTTTACTAACGCCTGGAACGAGTTCCTGTTCGCCTTTGTGTTCATCACCAGCGACAGTCTGAAGACGCTCCCTGTCGGGCTGCAACTGCTGGTTTTTGGTGACATCTACCCCTGGGGTCAGATGATGGCGGCATCACTGCTTATGGCTGTTCCCGTCGCGGTGGTCTACATCGTCGCCCAGCGTTACCTGGTGGAAGGACTGACGGCAGGCAGCGTCAAAGGCTAAAGTAGATTGCCGAATGTTTTTGCAGGGGCACGGCGTACCGTGCCCTCATTTATTCGTTGATTTCTTTCAAGAATCTGCTTTAGCATTCACGTCAATTCGGGATAAGGATGTAATTCGCCACGCCTCAACTCCACAGTCGGTCATGGGAACGTTCCTGATCCCATA
>JARKOK010000571.1 GCA_029975765.1 Aggregatilineales bacterium | reverse complement strand
CGTCACCTCGTCCCGCGTGCGGCTGGCGTGTTTCAGATCGCGCCACACCTGGCTCGCCATCGCGTAGGTGGGCGACAGCCACCAGCAGCCTTTGCCGGCGATGGCCGCTTCCACAATCGCGACCTGCCCCAGCGCCGTTTTACCAAAGCGCCGCCCGCAGGCCACCACGCGGAAGCGCGTTTCAGCGGTCAGAATCGTTTTTTGCCCAGGGTGGGGTATGATGAGTTGAGCCATCGGGATAGATATACTCCACCTGTCTGATCTTGTTTTCGGGTGCGGCCTGCGGCAGTTTTTCCGCCAGTTTCATCAGCCGGTCAATCAACTGCGCCAGCGCGCTGGCGTGCTGGTTCAGCGGCGCGTCGTCAATCTTGGCTTCCAGCGAATCGGCCAGCCGGACGACGTTTTCGATCAGCCGGTGGCGTACATCGGCCAGCACCTGTTCGCTGTCGGCTTCGGCGGCTTCCTGCTCCCACTGGCGCAGCGTCCGCGCCGGCACGCCCGTTGCGTCGGCGGCGTGCCGGTAGCTGCCGCCTGCCTGCGCCAATGCAGCCAGCGCCTGCCGCTTCTCCTCTGATGTGTATCGTCGCGCCATCCTGCTTCCTCCCATCACACTCGATTACCGTCGCTGCGCCGGCGAACTCGCCGTCCGGCTGGTAGCGGGTTGCGGCTCGACGCCACTGGTTGCCGCCCGCGCCGCACGGCGCAGCTCCCGGTACACTTGACAGTGTAGCACAAAAGTTCTAATAAGGGTAAACATTTGTTCAGACATTTGTTTACTTTTTGGCTGGCGGCTGATTGTTCTTTTATTTCGGTTTGTTCGGCATTGACAGAACTAAAAGAACCTATTATGCTGAGGTGGATTGTCATTGCGGCAGCGGCACGCTGCGACAGAGGATGGATCACATGGATCAACGACAGCAGTTCGTCGAGGACAGCGGCCTGTTCTTTGAAAAGCTCGGTCTGACGCGCATGGCCGGGCGGATCATCGGCTGGCTGCTGGTGTGCGACCCGCCGCACCAGACGATGGGTGATCTGGTGGATGCGCTTCAGGCCAGCAAAAGTTCGATCAGCACGTCCGTGCGGCAGTTGGAGCAGTACGCGCTCATCCAGCGGTTCACCCGCCCCGGCGAGCGCCGCGACTATTACCGCCTCGCGCCGGACATCTGGGTCTGGTCATTCAAGGCACGGATGCACCTGGTTACGGAGATGCGCGAACTGGCCGAACACGGCCTGACGCTGCTGGAGGGCGAAGCGCCCGAACACCGCCGCCGCCTCGAACTGATGCGCGACGTGAACGGGTATCTCGAACGGGAATTTCCAAAGTTGCTGGACGGCTGGGACCGGGAAAAACAGGCGAAAGGTTACGACGAATGAATATCCTCATCCTCACGATTGGCTCGCGCGGGGACGTGCAGCCCTTCATCGCGCTGGGACGCGGTTTGCAGGCGGCGGGTTACGATGTGACGCTGTGTACGGCCGCGACCTACGAGGCGTTTGTAACCTCGAACGGGCTGAAATATGCCCACATGAACGACGACATGATTAAACTGGCGGAAACCAAAGCCGGTCGCGCTGCTGTCGAAGGCGGCAGCAAACTCGACCTGATGAGGCAGGTGCAGCCGATCATCCGGCACATGCTGGATGATGCCTGGGCAGCGGCCCAGGGCGCTGACGCGATCATCTACCACCCCAAAACGCTGGCCGGGCATTCGCTGGCGGAAAAGCTGAATGTGCCGCTGTTCCTCAGCCTGCCGCTGCCAATGTACGCGCCCACCCGCGCCTTTCCCAATCCGGCCTTCAACCTGCCGTTGGGCAGTTGGGCGAACCGGCTGACCTACGCGGTGCTGCCGCTGCTGTCCGCGCCATACATGGGCACGGTCAATGCCTGGCGGCGGGAAACGCTGGGACTGCCGCCGCGCTCGCGCTTCGCCGGCGAAACTACCGGCTCGAACGGCCAGCCCATCCCGGTGCTGTACAGCTACAGCCCGCAGGTTGTGCCCACGCCGCCGGATTGGCCGGAATCGTCGGTCGCTACCGGCTACTGGTTTCTCGACCAGCAGTCGAACTGGCAGCCGCCCGCCGATCTGCTGCGGTTTCTGGAGGCGGGCGCGCCGCCGGTATACATCGGTTTTGGCAGCATGACCGGCGCTGATCCCGCCGCCAAAACCCGCCTCGTGCTCGATGCGCTGGCACAGTCCGGCCAGCGTGGTTTACTGGCGACCGGCTGGGGCGGCCTGGCGGAAGCCGACCTGCCGGAGACGGTATTCGCCATCAAAGAAGCGCCGCACGATTGGCTGTTCCCGCGTGTGGCGGCAGTGGTGCATCACGGCGGCGCGGGTACAACCGCCGCCGGACTGCGGGCCGGTAAACCGGGTATCATCTGCCCCTTTATGGGCGACCAGTTTTTCTGGGGTCAGCGGGTAGCTGCTGCCGGGGCGGGGCCGCAGCCCGTCCCGCAGAAGCAGTTGACGGCGGAACGGCTGGCAGCCGCCATGACGACGGCGGTCAGCGATCCGGCCATCCAGCGCCGCGCCGCCGAACTGGGCGAGGCCATCCGCGCCGAGGATGGTGTTGGCCGCGCGGTGGGCATCATCAGCCAGCGGCTGGGCGTAAACGCGGTACAGGCCAGCCGGTAAGGACCGCTATGGGGGCATGGCGCGCCGTGCCCCCTTGAAGTTCGTTATATAATCGCTCCCATGCCTTCTTCTACTGCAACGGGAGCGACAATCCATGCGCCATCCATTCATTCTGATCGCCGCAGCGGTTTTCGCGCTGGTCGTAATGCCGCAGGCCGCCGCGCAGGAAACCCTGCCAACGATTGCGGAACACATCGCCAGCGCGGCTGATTTCAGTATTCTGAACCAGCTTATCGCCGCCGACCCGGCAGCGGCGGCCTGGTTAAATCAGCCTGACACCACGTTTACGCTGCTGGCGCCGGTGGATACGGCCTGGCAGGGGTACTTTGAGGATACCGGACTGGCGCTGGACGACCTGCTGCGGCAGCCGCGCCGGCTGAACGACCTGCTGCGTTTCCATCTGGTTCCTATGGCGCTGCCGTCCGCGTCGGAGTCCGGCTGGTTGTGCCGCGAACTGGGGACGATGCTGCCCAATGAGCGGCTGCTGATTGAATGGGACTGGGATGGCGACCGCTTCCAGATCGGCCAGCAGGCGCACACGCTGTCCGCGCCGTTACTGGCGGCTAACGGGCTGGTTTATCGCCTCGACCGCATTATCCCGAAAGTTCGTTTTATTGACGCGGCAGGCGACCATACCCCGGAGGGTGCGCCCACGCTGATACCGCCGCCCACACCGACAGCGGTTGTCCTGCCCGACGAGGCCGATGTGCAGACTGTGCTGGCGGACGATGGCCGTTTTACCGTTCTGCTGTCGCTGCTGGCAAATCATCCCGGTTATCTGCAACCGCTGAACGGCGGCGGCCTGTACCTGCTGTTCGCCCCGACCGACGCCGCCTTTGAGGCGTTCTTCCGTCCGCGCCGCGCGCTGCCCGCCAGCTTTGAAGACCTGCTGCTGTCATCCAGCATCCTGCCCGGCTACCTGACGCCTGACCTGTTCTTCACCGTGTATGCCGATGGTTACGGGAGCTACTGCCCGCTCCAACCCGGCGTCACCGTTGCCATCAGCCATACGGATGACACCATCACAGCCGGCGGCGCGCCCCTCACCGGCGAAACGCTGCTGGCGCGAAACGTGATCATTTACGTCATGGACGGCGTGCAGTATCAGGAGCCTTTCCGGGGCTAAAGCGCCGCGCAGGGGCGGCCACGCCAGTTCGCCCATGTACATCAATTTAAGACTGTTTGACCCCCCCCCAACCCCCCCCGCCAGCGGGGGTGGGGTTATCGGAGCAAGTGGTTCCCCCCCCCTGTTGCCGGGGTGGGGGATAGGGGGTGGGGTCAAAATGCTTAATTTGATACCTATGGGCGGCCACGCCAGTTCGCCCCTGCAAACTCACCGCTGCTGGGCCAGCATCTCCTGCGATTCGCGCCGACGGTCGCGCATCTGCTGGCGCATCTGCTCGATGTCATGCGGCACGATCAGCGTCGCCACCAGCAGAATCACGCCGCAGACCAACCACGTCGAAACGCAGATCAGCAGAATCGCGTCGGTCAGGGTCGTCTGCCGCGCGATCAGCCCGACGATCAGCGGTGCCAGCGCCGCGCCGCTGGATTCGATGAAGTACTGCACCGCCAGCGCCGTGCTGCGCGCTTCCGGCTGCGTGATGTCGTGAACGGTCGAAATCACATTTGGCCCGGAGAACGGGATAAACAGCGCCGTCAGGCACAGCAGGCCGGCGAACAGCAGCGTGTTCTCCGGCGGCACGTTAATGGTGAAAAACAGCAGCGCCGCGCCGGTGAACACCCCCGTCGTGCAGACGATCAACCGCCCGCGCCGGGTGCGTTTGAACAGCCAGTCGCCCAGCGCGCCGCCCAGTACGTTGCCCGCTGCCATGAACAGCACCGCCGCCGCCATCATCGGAAAGATCAGATCGGACGCATAACCGCGTTCGGTTTCCAGATAGCGGAAGAACCACGCCGAAATCACATTCCAGGGGAACACCCCGAAGAACCCCTGCGCGAACAGCGGCAGCAGCGTGCGTTTATGCAGCAGCGAGCGCGCCGTTTTGAGATTAAACCGGTAGACGGCAATCTGGTCGAGATCGGCCAGTTCCGGTTCGGACTGGCCGCGCGGCGCTTCCCGCACCGTGAAGAAGATCAGCACCGCCAGCACGATGCCGACCGCGCCCGTCAGCAGAAAGATGTTCCGCCAGCCCAGCACCGGCCCCAGACCCAGCGCCAGCGCCAGGCCGATCATGTAACCCAGCGGCGAGGTGAGATTCAGCAGGCCGTAGACTTTGCCGCGCATCCCCGGCCCGAAGTAATCCGATACCAGGCTGAAGATGCCCGGATAACTCGAATCGTCAATGCCGGTGGAAGCGCGCGAGGCGAGGAAGCTGGGGTAGGTCGGCGCGATGGCGCTTAACCACGTCGTCGCGCCCCAGATGAACGATGCCAGCGCCAGCAGTCGGGCGCGGGCGAATCGGTCGTACAGGTAGCCCCACAGCGGATAAAAGATCGCGCCGACGATCAGCGCGCCGGTAAATACCGCGCCCATCTGGGCTTCATCCAGTCCAAACTCCTCCATGATGGGCGTCGTCAGCGGGCCGATCAGCAGTTTGTCGGACTGGTGCAGCAGCATGAACGAGAAAAAGACCGCAACAATGAACCAGCGGTAGCGGCGGGGTGGCTGCATAATATATTATTCTCCTGAAGTTATTTTAATCAATCGCCTGCCTTCCGATTATAGCCAACCACTAACCACATTGGACGACGAAGCGGGTGCAGTTTCAATCCAAATGGAATTCTCACGATACAACGTCGCAACATGACATATAATATTGCTAAGCTCACATCGTTTTGTGCGGACAGGGGATAAGATGGAGCCATCACAGGGGCGCAAGCATAAACCTGCCAGGTCATTACCGGGTGACTGGCGCGATACCGATGACCAGCCGCCACCTCAGGCTGTCGACAACGTGAAAACCTATCTTCGCACGTTGGTGGATAACCTTCAGGGGGCGATCTGGACGATTGACCGCGATTTTCGGGTCCTGACGTTTAACGAAACGCTCAAACACCAGTTTGAAGCCGCGTATGGCGTGCCGCTGGAAGCCGGGATGCGCCTGCTTGATTACGTCCCCGCCGAACGCCGTGTCCAGTGGCAGGAGTATTACGAACGGGTCATGCGGGGGGACAGCTTTGCGGTCGAGGCGGATTACCAGTGGAACGACCTGGCTGCCACCTATGAAGTGCTGTTTACCCCGATCTTTACCCCGACGGGCGAAGTCAGCAGCGCCGCTATCGTCAGCCAGAACATCACCGACCGCACCAGCACCCGGCACGCGCTGCGCGAATCGGAAGAACGCTATCGCAGTCTGGTAGAAGACGCGACCGACATTATTTTCTCGCTTGATCTTGAGCAGCGGCTTACCTCGCTTAACCCGGCCTTCGAGAAGATTACCGGCTGGCAGCGCGGGATGTGGCTCGGCCAGTCGTTTGCCGGCCTGGTACACCCGGACGACCTGCCGCTGGCGCTGGAGATGTACCAGCGCGCGCTGCATATCGCCCCGGATGAAACGCTTCCCCCCTACGAACTCCGCATTCGCTCGGCAGCCGGCGGCATCGTGACCGAAGAATTTAAAATCCGGCGCCAGCTTGAACAGGGCCGCGTGGTCGGCGTGCTGGGCATCGCCCGCGATGTGACCGCGCGCAAGCGGTCCGAACATGAACGCGACCTGTACATTAACCAGCTTGAAGTGTTGCAATATGTGGATACCGAACTGAGCCAGAATCTCAAGGTCGAAACCGTTCTGACGATGGCGCTGGATGCCGCCGTGCGCCTTAGCAAAGCTGACGCCGGCGCGATTCATCTGCTGGAAGGCGATCAGATGTGGGTAGCTCAGGTGATCGGGGAGTACCCCCGGACGCTGGTCGGGTCGCGTGTGCCGATTGACCGGGGCATTATCGGGCGCGTCGTGCAGTCACGGCAGCCGGAATGTGTGCTGGATGTCAGCCAGGACCCGGACTATCTGCCGCACGTCAAGGCCACCCGGTCGCAGATTACGATTCCGCTCATTTCGCGCGAGCGCACGATTGGCGTGCTCAATGTTCAGACGAGCTGTCCCGACCGGTTCACCAAACGGAGTTTCGATTTTCTCAAACTGCTGACGGCGCGGATCGCGGCGGCAATAGACAATGCTCGCCTGTATCAGACTTCGCAGCAGCAGGTGACCGAACTGCAAACCCTGTACCAGCAGGTGAGCGAGCTGGAGCAGCTTAAGACGGAAATGATCCGCGTGGCCGCCCACGACCTGCGAAATCCGCTGGGGGTGATTTCCGGTTATACGCAGATGCTGGGCTGGGAACTGGAACCCCAACTGTCCGAGCGCCACCTCGAACACCTGAAGCTGATCCGGCAGTCGGTAGAGCGGATTGACAAAATCACCCGCGATATTCTGACGCTGGAGCGCATCGAGCAGATGGCGCGCGGCGTGCTGAATGAAACGGTGGATTTACGCGAGCTGGTGAGACAGTCGTTTGAAGAATACCGGGCTGCCGCGCGCGAAAAGAATCTCACTTATCGTCTGGAACTGCCGGATAAAAAGGTGCAGGTGTGCGGCGATACCGTCTTCCTGCGCGAATCGCTGGTAAACCTGTTGAGCAACGCGATCAAGTACACGCCGCCGGAAGGGCAGGTCTGTGCCCGGCTGCGGCGTGAGCCGGGACGGGCCGTGTTTGAAGTCGAGGACAACGGTTACGGTATCCCGCAGGACAAACAGGCGAATCTGTTCCAGCCTTTCTTCCGCGCCACCAGCGCAGAGACCAAGACGATCAAAGGCACCGGGCTGGGGCTGCATCTGGTACGCCGCATCGTGGAGCGGCACAACGGGCAAATGCATTTCACCAGCGTGTACGGCCAGGGCAGCACCTTCGGCTTTGAACTGCCGCTGGCCGCCGACAGCCGTACTGGCACCAAAACCGCGCGCCGCCAGCGCCGGAACAGTAAGACCGCCGCTGTCTCCTGATACTTGAATTCGCCTGATGTCGTAGGGACAGGTTTTGAAACCCGCCCCTACAAAGACATTTCGCATCAGGCGCAGTCTTTTTCGGTTGTCCAACAGACGTTACGGCTTTCCTACCCCGTTACCGGCAGGCTGGCCGCGCTGCCGCCCGTCAGTTGCACCGCAAAGGCCGCGACCCAGCCATTAACGCCCAGGTAGTTGATTTGCAGCCAGCGCGCGTCGGCAGTACGTCCGACAACCGTCGCCGTCTGGCCGGGTGTCAGGTTGCCCAGAATACCGGTCGCGGTGCTGGGGCCGCTGCGAATGACCACCTCGGTGGTCACGTTGGCGGTGACGCCGGTCGCAGCGGGACGGATCGTTTCCTCGCGGAACGTGACCGGCACATTCTGGGTGTTGGCCGCATTGATGAAGCGTGAGAACGCCCAGCCGTAAACCCCGTTCACGTTTAGCTGCCACCACGAATTATCGGCGGTGCGCCCGACAATCGAATACGTTTCGTTCGGGTTGATCTTGGCGATCACATTACTGTTGCTGGTGCTGGGCAGATCGCGCACGTTCACGCGGTACACGCCGACCGTTGCCGACGCGCCGGTTTCACGCGGCTGTTCCACGCCCGGCACAGCCGGCTGCTGTACGGCAGTGGGGGTGGCCGGCCCCAGCGTGAAGTTGATGAAGGCATCACCCGTCGCCTCGTAATATTCCACGACGAAGGTATGCGGCCCGGCAGTCAGGGTGAAATCGGCGGTGTAGGTGCTGCCGGTCGCGCCATGCCATTCGTCAATCACCCGCGTGCCGTCTACATACACCCGCACGCCATCGTCCGCCTGGACGGTGGCGCGGTAGCTGCCGGCGGGCAGCACCTGCACGGTTGTCCAGCGCGCGCTGAAGTTGTCGGCGGGCACGCTGGGCAGCGGCGCGCTGCGCCCCCAGTTATGGTTGGGGCTGGCCTCCGACACAATCGCCACCGGCGTGCTGGTCAGGTTTGGGTCGCTGAAGTAATACGCCAGCCACAGGCCGCCGAAGTCGAGGCCAGGCGGTGTGCCGGCCTGCCCCGGTGTCAGCGGCTGCATATCAAACGAGATGAAGGCATCGCCGATGTTTTCGAAGTATTCAATCGTGATCGTATTCGGCCCGGCGATCAGGTTCACATCGGCGCTGTAGGACTGGTTGGTGTAATCGTGCCATTCGTTAATCACCAGGATGCCGTTGACCAGCACACGGATACCGTCGTCCGCCCGCACGCTCAGGCGGTACGGGCCGCCGGCGAGCTGCTGCACGCTCGTCCAGCGCGCCGAGAAACGGTCGGCGGGAATACCCGGATAGGGCGACCCCGCGCCCCAGTTATGGTTGGGGCTGTTTTCGGTGACGATCACATTCGGCTGGCCGCCGAGAAAGTTGTTGGCATAATACTGCGC
>JARKOK010000567.1 GCA_029975765.1 Aggregatilineales bacterium | reverse complement strand
AACCACCTCCGGCAGGGCTAACCTGTCGCATAGTTCTATCAGTGCTAATTTCACCAATCCCAGCAGGGTTTACGGTAACAACCTGAAGCTAATGCCAGGGGGCAGCTATGTGATTTACGGAGGCGATGTCAATCAGGACGGCGCGGTGGACACCGCCGATATGACACCGGTGGATAACGATGCTTCCGGCTTTGCTACCGGCTACCTGGCAACCGATGTAAACGGTGACGGCACGGTGGATACCGGGGATATGACCATCATTGACAACAATGCCGCGGCCTTTGTGAGCAGCATCACTCCCTGAAACGGCTGTTGCCGTTATTGCTGCGAAAGCTCCCGGTTGCCACTGAATCAACCGGGGGCTTTTTGTTTCAGACGCATGCTGTCACATTGAAAAACAGTAATAATTCGCAAAATCAGGCATTTATGCGTATATTTGAGAAAAGGAGTCCCATGAAACCGTTCAGTATCGCCAGATGGAAATACTTTGTTGCAGCCCTGGCCATCGGCACACCGCTCACAGGTATTGCACAACCGTTTCAGACCGGTCACACAAGCGTTACTTTTAACGATCCGGCGCGGAGCAACCGCAGCATCGCCACCGAAATCTATTATCCTGCCGATGTGGCGGGCAGCAATGTTCCGGTCACTCTGGCTGTTCAGGACCGCTTTCCGGTACTGGTTTTCGGCCACGGGTTTACCATGACCTGGAGCGCCTATGAGAATATATGGACAGCGCTCGCGCCGCAGGGCTTTATCCTGGCATTCCCGAAAACGGAAGGTTCACTGCTCCCCTCGCACAGCGCCTTTGCCACCGATCTGGCATTTGTGGCGGTGCAGATGCAGGCGCTGGGGCAAAGCAGCGCTTCGCTGTTTTATCAGCGCATCGACAGCATGAATTGTGTGATGGGCCACAGCATGGGCGGCGGGGCAGCATTTCTGGCCGCCCAACAGTCTGCATCCATCAAAGCCATCGCCACGCTGGCGGCTGCCGAAACCTCGCCATCGGCCATCAATGCTGCCGCATCGCTATCCATTCCCGCCCTGTTGCTGGCCGGGGGCAACGATTGCGTCACCCCGCCGCCTGATCACCAGATTCCCATGTACAATGCACTGCAGAGCGCATGTAAAACCTACATCAGCATTACCGGCGGCAGCCACTGCCAGATGGCGGAATACAACTTTTACTGCGCTTTCGGGGAAGCCACCTGCAGCCCTTCGCCAGCCATCAGCCGGGCACAGCAACACCTGGTAATCAACCGTTACCTGATCCCCTGGCTTCAGTCAATACTGAAGGGAGACGAAACAGCCGGCGAAGTGTTTGACTCCACCCTGAGGGTTGACCCTGAAGTTACGTGG
>JARKOK010000565.1 GCA_029975765.1 Aggregatilineales bacterium | reverse complement strand
TCACGTACATCCACAGGCAGAAATCGTCAAAATTCTCTATCATCTCTGTGTCTCTCCGTGTGGTTGGGGTCAGTTTGGCAACTTAACCTTACCGCACCGAGAGACTCTTCAGTTATCTTTTCGATCTAGCATAAGGCCCTAATAGGTCGAGAATACGACTGAGTACAACCAAATTAATAATGCCGGATGTAGGGGAGGGTCTCAGACCCACCCCTACGAAAAACATCCCGCACACTTTCTGTGATGGACTTATGGATAAACCAATTAAGCTGCTAATCATTCAATGATCCCCACCCCGCCGCGCTTTGCGCGACTCCCCTCAGCCATGTGATGGGGAGGGGTAGGGGATCAACTGAAAATCCATAGCACTTGTTTTGATCTATCCATGAGCTGTGCTCCAACGGATTGACAACTGAGAACTACATCTCCACCGGCTTCGGACGAATGGCGTTGAAGAACTTCCGCATCACATCCGGCACGCCGCGCCCGGTCATCAGGCTGCCGTCGGCCACGTACCACTTGTACCCCAGCCGGTCGGCCTGCCCCTTCAGGCGGCGCTGCTCGTTGCGGTAGTGGTGCATGATCTCTTCCAGCGAAGTCGTATCGCTCCACAGGTCGGACTTATTGACCAGAATATAGAACGCCTTCAGATTGCGGCGGGCGGCGGGTTCATCCTCGATCATTTGCAGCACGAAGTTCAGCGCGTCCTTTTGCAGATGCACATCAGTGTGGTCAATCATGAACAGAATACCGCGCGGCTGCGCTTCGCGGAACAGTTCGATCCAGTCCGTTTCCCACATAGCGTATTCGCCGCCGACATCCCGGCTGGGTTTCAGCTTCATGTAGGTGTCCCCCACCCGCGACAGGAAATCCGGCACGGCGTCACCACCCGCCGCTGTCGGGTCGGGCTGGAAATCATCCAGCGTATGCATGTTGTGTTTCAGCCATTCGATCAGCGTGGTCTTGCCGGTCTGCCGCGCGCCCAGCACGATAAACGACATGCCGGAGAACTTGATATAAAAGAAGTCCTGCAAGCCGGCCACCGTACTGCCCACCGTGCGGGCCACGCCGGTGATCGTGCCAAGAACAACGGTAAACAGCGTATCGAAGATATTAGCCACGAGCGAGTCTCCATGCAGTTCATACGCGGGGCCGGGATTACCCGCCGCCGTTCCGCGCAGGTATAAGCGTCATGTTACACATCATATACGCAAAATGTTGAAAACGCGTTGCAGCCGTAACCTGAGAGGGCGCTTAAAGATTGCTTCAAAACATATTCAATATCTTGACAGTACATTTACATCTCATCTATACTGCACGATGAAGGTGATAGACCTATGGCAGCAGTCACAAACAGTGTAATCGTCATTGGCGCCGGTATCGGCGGATTAAGCACCGCCACCCTGCTGGCCGCAGCCGGTTATCCGGTTACGGTGCTGGAAGGGCAGAGTTACCCCGGCGGCTGCGCCAGCACCTTCTATCACCAGGGCTACCGTTTCGACTCCGGCGCGACGGTAGCCGGCGGTTTCCAGCCGAACGGGCCGCACCATCTGCTGGGGGAGCGGCTCAATATCCGGTGGCCCGTTCGCCAGCACGACCCGGCCTGGGTGGTGCATCTGCCCGGATACGACATCGCGCTGACGCAGGATCAGGCGGATGTGCTGCGCCATTTTCCGGCCAGCGAACGCTTCTGGGCGGCCCAGTCAGCGGTTGCTAATCTTGGTTGGTCGCTCTCGGCGCAGGGACTCCCCTGGCCCCCGACCAACGCGCACGAAGTCCTACGGCTAATCCGTGTGGGTCTGTTGAACCTACCACAAGATTTGCTTCTCCTCCCATTGGCATTTCGGTCAACTTTCGGGTGGTTGCAGCAGCACGGGTTAGCCCAGGACAGCGCCTTTGTCCGTTTTGTGGACGCCCAGCTTCTCATCTCCGCGCAAACCACCTCACGCCAGGCGAACGCCATTTACAGCGCCACCGCGCTTGATCTGGCGCGGCAGGGTGTGTATCACGTGCGGGGCGGCATCGGCGGGCTGGCGGAAACGCTGGTGAACAAACTGCGCGACCTCGGCGGTGATATTCGGTATAAACACCGCGTGACACAGATTCATACGGACGGCGGGCGGGTTACGGGCGTATCGGTCCGGCAGGGACGGCGCGGGCGCGACGAATTCCTGCCTGCCGCTTTTGTCGTGGCGAATGTTACGCCCTGGTCGCTGGATACGCTGCTGGGCGCAGCCAGCCCGCGCCGGCTGCGGCACGAGACGCAGCGTCGGCGGCGCGGCTGGGGCGCATTCGTGCTGCATGTTGGCGTGCAGGCTGACCACCTGCCGCCCGGCCTGCCCGACCATCACCAGATCATCTCAAGCATGGACGGCCCGCTGGGTGAAGGCCGCAGTGTGTATGTCTCCATGTCGCCCGAATGGGATACCAGCCGCGCGCCTGCCGGCCACCGCGCCGTCACAATCAGCACTCACACCGACGTACAGCCCTGGTGGGATATTCTGGCACAGGACGAAACCGCCTACCACGCCCGCAAAGCCGATTACACCGAAACGCTGCTGGCGGCGGTGGAAACGGCGCTGCCCGGCTTCCGGCGCGGTATCCGTCTGCTGCTGCCCGGCAGCCCGGTGACGTACCAGTTTTACACCGACCGCCATCTCGGTATGGTGGGCGGCCTGCCGCAGACTTCGCTGCTGGCGGCGCGCGGCCCGCGTACCGGCCTGCCCAATCTGAGGCTGGTTGGCGACTCCATTTTCCCCGGCCAGTCTACGGCGGGCGTTACCCTTGGCGCGCTGCGGGTCGCGGCGGACGTGCAGCGTGTCCTGCCGCTGGGGCGTGGACAGGACACGCACGCGGCGTCACCGGGATATGAAATGATGAAGTAGGGCACGGTGTGCCGACCCTAGCTGTCCACCAGGAGTCTCTATGCCTGTCATCCACTGGTTTCGCCGCGATTTACGGTTAGCCGACAACCGCGCCCTGCACGCCGCCGCGCAGTCGGGTGAAACCATCGTACCGGTCTTTATCTTTGACCCGGCCATTCTGAGCGGGCTATACTTCGGCCTGCCGCGTCTGGCATGGCTGGTGAAAGCCCTGGAGGCGCTGGATGCCGACCTGAACCGCCTGGGCAGCCGTCTGTGGGTGCGCTACGGCGACCCGCGCCTGGCACTGGCGGAAGTGGCCGCCGAAACCGGCGCGTCGGCGCTGTACTTCAACCGCGATTACACGCCCTACGCGCTGCGGCGCGACGCCGGTGTAACCCGCGCGCTGACGTTGCCCGTTCAGGCCTGCGACGACGGCGTACTGCTGCCGCCCGGCAGCGTTCTGAAACAGGATGGCACGCCCTTCACCGTGTTCACGCCGTTTAAAAACAGATGGCTGGCGCTGCCCAAAGAACCATCCGTACCCGCGCCGCCCGCGGCCGCCTTCTACCGAACCCCGCCGCTGACCGCTTACGATATGGTGCGGCTGTGGCACAACGTCGGCCAGCACCAGCCGGTCAGCCTGCCCGACGCCGGCGAAGCGGCGGCAGCGCGGCGGCTGGAAAGTTTTCTTGAACAGGGTGTGGCTGGTTACAGCGCCGGACGCGATCAACTGGCCGCCGGCGAACAGGACGATACACGCGGCGGCTCGTCCTTCCTGTCACCCTATTTTCGCTTCGGGATGCTGTCGCCCCGGCAGGTCTACTGGTCGGCGCGGGAGGTCTACACTCGGACGGACAGCGCCGCTGCCCGCGAGTCGGTCGAACGCTGGATCAGCGAGCTGATCTGGCGCGAGTTTTACACGCATGTCCTGTGGCACTTTCCCCACGCGCTGCGTGGCAGCTTTCGCCCGGAATACGACCGCCTGCTCTGGCGCGACGCGCCCGCCGACTGGCAGGCGTGGCAGAACGGGGAAACCGGCTATCCGGTGGTGGACGCGGCCCTGCGCCAGCTTCAGGCGATGGGCTGGCTGCCCAATCGCGCGCGTATGATCGTCGCCAGCTTCCTGAGCAAGGACCTGCTGCTGGACTGGCGCGCGGGCGAGCAGCATTTTATGCGCTGGTTGATTGACGGCGACCCGGCGCAGAACAACGGCGGCTGGCAGTGGTCGGCGGGCACGGGCACCGACGCGCAGCCGTACTTCCGTGTATTTAACCCGGTGACGCAGGCGCAGAAGTTCGACCCGGAGGGCCGCTACGTGCGGCGCTGGTTGCCGGAACTGCGCGACGTGCCGGCGGCTTTGATCCACGCTCCCTGGACGATGCCCGACCCGCCGCGTCATTACCCGCCGCCCATCGTGGATCATGCCTTCGCCCGCGACCGCGCGCTGGCGGCCTTCAGCGCGGCGCGGCACAATAACCAACCGCTGGCATCTGGAGATTAGCTGCGGAGCATCTGCCGCTCATACATGGAAGGGACCTTATGCGAACCCAACGACGTATCCGGCTCGTGTTTCTTATCCTGCTGGCCGTGCTGGTGCTGCCGGTGATTATTCCGCTGCCGCCGGTGGGTGTGGACGCGGCAGCACTGGCCGACCCCGGCGGCACGTTTATGACCGTCAGCGGCCTCTCGACCTATGTGTTGGCCGCCGGGCCAGCCGACGGCGTACCGGTGCTGCTGCTGCACGGCTGGGGCGCGTCTACCTTTACCTGGCGCGAGAACCAGTCCGCGCTGGCTGAGGCCGGCTACCGCGCCATCGCCTTTGACCGTCCGCCTTACGGTCTGTCCGCCAAAACTGGCGATAACATTCCGTATTCCCCCGGCGCGCTGGCCGATTTCACCGCGCAGGTGATGGACGCGCTTCATATAGACAGCGCCATACTGATCGGGCAGAGTCAGGGCGGCGGCGTGATCGGCCATTTTGCCGTAAAATATCCGGCGCGGGTGCGGGCGCTGGTGTTTGTGTCCGCCGCGCTGCGCCCTACCGATGACCCATCACCACCCAATGACGGCGGGCGTGCAGGTGGCGCACTGGGCATACCGCCTGTAGTGACATCGCTGCTGAACTTCCCACCGTTCGCGCGCTGGGCGCAGATTGGTATTCGCGCTTTTGTGACGCCGGATTTCGCTGCCCGCATCCTGCGCGGCGCGTATTACGACCCCGCCTTCATGACGCCGGAAGCCGCCGAAGGTTACAGCCGTCAGCTTCGCGTGGTTGGCTGGGATGAAGCGCTGCTCCATCAACTGCGCGGCGGGGTGTTCCAGACCGAGCCGATTAGCGCGGCGCAGATTGCAGCCATTGACGCGCCCACCATGATCGTATGGGGCGAGGCCGATACGTGGGTGCCGATCACCGTCGGTGAACGCCTGCGCGAACTGCTGCCGGAGGCCGTATACGTCACCTATGAGAACGCCGGCCATCTGCCGCACGAAGAAGCGGCTGCCGCGTTCAACCGTGACCTGCTGGACTTTCTGGCGGAAAATACGCTGTCGTCAACATGAACATCCTGTAAGAAACGGCGTGGAGTAATTGACTCTTATCCCCGGATTCATTACACTGCGCTTATATATTGCTGACCTGAGTGAGCGAAATCATGCTGATCTGCCTGTGTTGTTGTCTGAAGCGCGGGGCGTAACCCACCCTTCAGACGTTGAGTTAGATCATCTGTAGGGATACGGCGCTGCCGTGTCCTGACCAGCAGCGTAATCGAAGGCGTGGCGCGTCCCTCAAAAACGGAAGGATGCGTTCGCGCTTTTTGTTTTACCTGCTGGTTTTTTATTCGTCGTAAGGTTGGGTTGACATTTGCGTAAATTGCCCGGTTTGCCCTCATCCCCCGCCCCTTCTCCCTCAGGGCGAAGGGGAGAAAAACGATTTTCGTTCGCTTTTGAAGTCCCTCTCCCTGAGGGAGAGGGATTTAGGGTGAGGGCAAAAGGAAACGTCAACAGAACCTAGTCATCAGGCAAAGAAACGGGGGGCGGCGTGGTTTGGTCGCTCAACGAGAATGAGGAAACAGACGGACATGGCGTTACCGAATTATCAGCACAACCCGACTGCCGCCGCCGATATTGACAGCCTGATCGGCAGTACGCCGCTGCTGGGTTTCCGGCGTATCACGGCACACCTGCCGGACAACGTAACAATCTACGCGAAGGCCGAATGGACGAACCCCGGCGGCAGCGTTAAAGACCGCGCGGCGGCCAACATCATCCGGCAGGCGGAACGTGCCGGCGAACTGACACGCGACAGGATTCTGGTGGACAGCACCAGCGGCAATACCGGCATCGCCTACGCCATGATCGGCGCGGCGCGGGGCTACCGCGTGCGGCTGTTTGTTCCGGCCAACGCCAGCCCGGAACGGCTTGCCATCCTGCGCGCGTATGGCGCGGAACTGGTGCTGACCGACCCGCTCGAAGGCTCGGACGGCGCGATTCTGGCCGTGCGCGAACTTGTATCCGCCGAACCCGACCGCTACTTTTACGCCAACCAGTACAACAACCCGGCCAACTGGCAGGCACACTATCACACCACCGGCGTCGAAATCTGGCAGCAGACGCATGGCCGCGTGACGCATTTCCTCGCCGGACTGGGCACCAGCGGCACGTTAATGGGCACAGGCCGCCGCCTGAAGCATTACAACCCGCAGGTGCAGATCATTTCGCTCCAGCCGGATTCGCCATTTCACGGGCTGGAAGGGCTGAAACACATGCCAACGGCGATCAAACCCGGCATCTACGACGAAGCCTTAGCCGACCACAATCTGGCGATCAGCACCGAAGCCACGCATGAGATGGCGCGGCGGCTGGCGCGGGAAGAAGGGTATCTCGTCGGTATCAGCGCGGCGGCGGCGATGGTCGGCGCGCTGCACATGGCGGACGAACTGGCCGCGCGCGGCGAGCCGGGTCTGATCGTCACGCTGTTTCCCGACAACGCTTATAAATACCTCAGCGAAACATTCTGGACGAAATGACCCGGCGCGCAAAATGGGGTATAGTGTGTCGGGGCGTGGAGCTGCCATGTCCCTGCGTGGTTATGTCAGGACAGCCATGAGTCTCAATCCTCAGCAGACCTTCGACGCGTGGGCGTCATACTACGATCATTCGGTCGCCACTTCCGCGCGTGATGAGTCGTTTCCGTGTGCCGGATACGACCGCGTGCTGGATACCATCGTGCAGCGGACGGCGGCGCAGCCGGCACTGGCGCTGCTCGATCTTGGTACGGGCACGGGGCGGCTGGCGGCGCGGTTTGCCGCGCTGGGCTGCGCTGTCACCGGGGCGGATTTCTCGCCGGAGATGCTGGCGCGGGCGCGGGAGAACGTACCCGCCGCGCGGTTCGTGGCGGTGGATATACTCGGCGACTGGCCGCCAGAACTGAACCGGCGGTATGATCGTATCGTTTCATCCTACGTGTTTCACGAATTTGAACTGCCGGCCAAGCTCGATCTGCTGCGGCGGCTGCGATATGACCACCTCGCCGCCGGTGGCCGCATCGTCATCGGCGATATTATGTTCCCGAACGCCGCCGCGCGGGATGCCGTCCGCCAGCGGTGGCCGGCTGCATGGGATGAAGAATTTTACTGGCTGGCGGACGAGGCGCTGCCTGCGCTGCACGCCGCCGGTTTTACCGCCGCCTACGAACCGCTGTCAGTTTGCGGCGGCGTGATCGTCATCGCATAAAGGAATAATCATGCCCCTACGCCCGCCGATGATCCGCACCGACGCCAGCAACGCCTTCGCGCACCATACCATGAGCATCCGCCTGCCTGCGCTGGTGCGCGAGACGGCGGCGCTGAACCCGGACTACCCGCCGCCGGTGCTGCGCGCGCTGGAACGTCTGGCCGGCAGCATGGCGAACGATGAGCCAATCCCGATGCTGGATGTGCCCGCGCCCGATTATGATGACTGGCACGCGGCGCACCGCCTGTACACCGGGCGCGACGGCGCAACCTGGCAGAATACGGCGTGGTTCTTTGCCGAAACGTTCGCCTACCGGCACGTCATCCAGGCGACACGTTGGTGGGAAACCGGGCGCGATCCCTTCCTGCCGAAGAAGCGGGAAGAATACGCCAGCGACATGCCCTGGGAACTGCTGGAACAGGCACTTTCAGCCGAAGGCGCGCTGGAAGACCGCCTGCTGGCGCTGCTCGATTTTGATCTGTGGGGCAACCGGATTGATCTGAGTTTCGCGGCGGCGCTGGCGCATGGCACGCACGTGCAGGACGACGATCTGCTGGTGGATGACCGCCCGCGTATTGTGGAACAGCTTTTACGCGGCGGCGGCGCGGTGCATCTGGTGGCCGACAATGCCGGATCGGAACTGCTGATGGACTTCGCGCTGCTCGATCTGCTTCTGAGCGAACTGCCGCTGACCGTCGTGCTGCACCTCAAGCAGCATCCGACATTCGTCAGCGACGCCACCGCCGACGATACGCGCTGGCTGCTGGGCTGGCTGCTGGTCGGCCAGCGCGGCGAATACGCCGCCAGCCTGGGCCGCCGCCTGCAAGCGGCGCTGGACAGCGGGCGGCTGCGCCTCGCGCCGGATGGCTACTGGAACAGCCCTTACCTGCTGTGGGACATGCCGCCGCGTCTGGTCGAAACCTTCCGGGGCGCGCGGATGGTGTTCATCAAGGGAGATGCCAACTACCGCCGCCTGTCAGGGGATGCGCTGTGGCCGCCGGAAACGCCGTTCGCCGAAGTGATGGATTATTTCCCCGCGCCGGTGGCCGCGCTGCGAACGCTCAAGAGTGATACGATTGCCGGGCTGCCGCCGGGGGTAGCCGACCGGCTGGACGCCGCCGAACCGGAATGGCGTTCGACCGGACGGCGCGGCGTGGTGCAGGCCGCCCTGAAGCAGACACAACCACCAGCGTAGTGGATAGACCTCCTGAAATTCGCCTGATTTCGTAGGATGGTTTCGAAACCCGGCCCGGACAACACCCCTCAGGCGGGGTCTTTTTCGGTTCTCCATCAGTACAGCCCCGGAAGTTGTGCGGGATGTTTTTGGTTGGGAAGCGCCGGCGTGCGCTCCCTACAGCTTCATCGCCTTACCTTGCATGTGATGTCCCTGAAATATGACCACTGTCGTGTTGTCCGACAGGCTGGTTTGCGTTCGCGGCCTCTGGATTGTCCTGACTGATCGGCTGTTTCATCCTTGTAACATAAAATAATATTTCTACAACATGCGTTTTGTATAATTTGTATCATTGTGAGCAGTCACCAAATCGGTCAGAATTGGCCGCTAAGTACACCAACCAGATTAATTGGATGGGGTCGTAGGGGCGCTCCGATGTGGCCGCCCGGTGGGGAGCGCACACCGGCGCTCCCCTACGGCCAATGAGGCTGTGAAAGCCAGCAGCGAAATCGTGAACGAGGCGGTAAATCTTATGACCGGACACAATATTGGGGTGGTGACTTCGGTACGCGGCAGCGTGATTGACGCTCGTTTTGAACACGGTCTGCCGCCGCTGAACCACCAACTGCTGACCGGCGATGACAATCGGGTGGTGGTTGAAGTCCTCACCCATCTGGATATGACCTCGATCCGGGGCATCGCGCTGACACCCACGCAGGGATTGGCGCGCGGTGCCCGTATTGTGGACACCGGCCAACCGCTGAAAATCCCGGTTGGGCAGCGGGTATTGGGCCGGGTCTTTAACATCCTGGGACAGACCATTGATGAAGATGTGCCAATACAGGGTGGCGAATGGCGGCCTGTTCTCCAGCCGCCGACCCCGATCAGCCAGCGGGCGACCAAATCAGAGGTCTTTGCGACGGGTATCAAAGCGATTGATATTCTGGCCCCGCTGGAGCGCGGCGGGAAGGCGGGGTTATTTGGCGGCGCCGGTGTTGGCAAAACCGTTCTCATCACCGAGATGATCTATAACGTGGTCGGCCAGCATGAGGGTGTCAGCCTTTTCTGCGGCATCGGTGAGCGTTCCCGCGAAGCGGAAGAACTGTATCGTGAAATGCGGGACGCCGGAGTGCTGGACAACACCGTCATGATCTTTGGTCAGATGAACGAACCTCCCGGCGCGCGCTTTCGCGTTGGACATGCCGCGCTCACCATCGCCGAGTATTTTCGTGATGAGATGCGGCAGGATGTTCTGCTGCTGATTGACAACATCTTTCGGTTCATCCAGGCCGGAACGGAAGTCTCCGGCCTGATGGGACAGATTCCGTCCCGTGTCGGCTATCAACCCACTCTGGCGACCGAAATGGCCGAACTTCAGGAACGCATCTGTAACACCGCGAATGGCGCGATCACATCCATTCAGGCCGTGTACGTTCCGGCAGATGATTTTACGGACCCGGCAGCCATTCATACCTTCGCTCATCTGTCAACCTCGATAGTTCTGTCACGCAAGCGCGCCAGTGAAGGTTTTTACCCGGCGGTTGATCCGCTTCAGTCCGGGTCGAAGATGCTGACGCCGCAGGTCGTCGGTGAGCGGCATCACCGGATTGCCCAGGAAATCCGCAGAACACTTGCCACCTATGAGGAAGTCAAAGACATCATCGCCATGTTGGGATTGGAGGAACTGTCCCAGGAAGATCAGCGGATTGTCTACCGGGCGCGGCGGTTGGAACGATTTCTGACACAGCCCTTCTTCACGACTGAGCGGTTCACCGGCATGGAAGGACGGATGGTGAACCTGGAAGATGCGCTTGAGGGCTGCGAACGTATCCTGAACGACGAATTTGCCGATTACCCGGAACGATCCCTGTATATGATCGGAACCATTGACGAAGCGACCAAACCATGAGGCTTAAGGTTTTACTCCCAACGGAAATACTCGTTGACGAGACAGTCTCGAAGGTCAGCGCGGAGGCTGAAAACGGCTCGTTCTGCCTGCTTCCACGCCATATTGATTTTGTAGCGGCGCTGGTGCCAGGTCTGCTTTCGTTTATAACGGCGGCGGGGCGGGAGATATTTCTGGCGGTTGATGAAGGCATCCTGGTCAAACGCGGCGAGCAGGTGTTGGTTTCAACGCGTAATGCCGTACTGGGGCCTGATCTGGGGATGTTAAAACAGATGGTGGATGCCCAGTATCGCGTTTTGGACGAGCGCGAGCGGATGGCTCGTTCAGCGGTTGCCAAGCTGGAAGCCAATTTTGTGCGCCGGTTTATTGAAATGGAAAAGCACTGATTATGAACAGTCCATCGGACGATCACCAGCATCAGCGCGAACAGATCGGCAAGCGCGTGGGTGATAAGGAGGCACGCAAGCTGAGAGCGCGGCGCCACCATAATTCCGTCTGGTTTGGATTGGGCATGTTCGGTGTTATTGGCTGGTCGGTCGCAGTGCCGATGCTGATTGGCATTATCGCCGGGGTCTGGATTGACACCAACTGGCCGAGCCGGTTTTCATGGACGATGATGCTGCTCCTGATCGGGGTTGTGCTGGGCTGCCTGAATGCCTGGCACTGGATCAACCGGGAGCGGCAGATCATTGAAGAGGAAGATAAAAACGATGATGAATGACATCCTGCAACTGGTGCTGGCCCTGGCAGCCGGTGCCGCGCTGGGCGCCGTTTTCTTCGGCGGCCTGTGGCTTACGCTGCAACAGTTACCGACGACCCGCCGGCCGGTACTGCTGGCGATGGGCAGCCTGATCGGGCGCACCGCCATTATCCTGGTCGGCTTCTACCTGGTGATGGATGGAAACTGGCAGCGTCTGCTCGCCTGCGCCCTGGGTTTTATCCTCATGCGGCAGCTTCTGATCCGTTGGTTGCAGCCAGGCGGGACCCGGTCGCTGTCAATGGATCAACAGTGAGGTAAAGGTAATCATGGTCATCACGCCTGATGAGATCATCATCTGGCAGGAGGGGGCGATTTCGCTGAATGCCACCATCCTGCTCACCTGGCTGGTCATGGCGCTGCTGGTAGGTGGCTCCTGGCTCATCACCCGCCGCCTGACAACGGAGATGCGTCTGCCGCGCGGACAAAATCTGCTTGAAACTGCGGTTGAAATTCTCCGAAACCAGATTCGGGACGTGAGCGATCAGAACCCCGACCGCTACCTGCCTTTTGTCGGCACCCTGTTCATTTTTATCGCGGCCTCTAACCTGCTGGGAATGGTGCCGGGGCTGCGTCCGCCAACCGGTTCGCTGTCAACCACCGCCGCGCTGGCGATCTGTGTGTTTATTGCCGTGCCGATTTACGGTATCGCGCAGCAGGGACTGGGAGGTTATCTGCGGCAGTATCTGCAGCCGTCGCCGTTTATGCTTCCGTTTAACATCATCGGCGAGTTTTCGCGCACGCTGGCGCTGGCTGTTCGTCTTTTCGGCAATATCATGAGCGGAACCATGATCGTCGGTATTCTGCTCGCCATTGTGCCGCTTTTCTTCCCGGTCATCATGGAAGCCTTCGGGTTATTAACCGGACTGATCCAGGCGTATATCTTTGCGATCCTGTCAATGGTCTACATTGCCTCGGCCACCCGCATTCAAGCCGAAAAACAATCTACGAAAGGAAACAAACCACATGGATAGTTTAACCATCATTGGCGCTGTATCGGTGATTGCAGCCGGACTGACCATCGCGATCGGATCCATTGGCCCCGCCCTGGGTGAAGGCCGTGCTTTAGCTCAGGCTTTGAGTGCGATTGCGCAGCAGCCGGATGAAGCCAGCACGATCACACGAACCCTGTTTGTTGGTCTGGCAATGGTGGAATCAACGGCCATCTACTGCTTTGTGATTGCGATGATTCTCCTGTTTGTGAATCCGTTCTGGAACTTCATGGTCGAGCGAATCGGAGGTTGAGCCAATGCTGATTGATGGCTTCACCGTAGCTGCTCAGATTATCAACTTTCTGGTTCTCATTTTTCTGCTGAGGCGGTTCCTGTACGGCCCGATCACACGAGTGATGCAGGAGCGCGAAGCGAAAATTGCCGCGCAGTTGGCCGAAGCAGAGAATTCAAAACAGGAAGCACGGCATGAAACCGAATCCTTTCGCCGGGAGCGTGAGGCGCTTCAGAATCAGCGGGAACATCTGATCGCGGAAGCCAGGGAAGAAGCGGAAGCGTTACGCAGGGAGCTGGTAAAAAAGGCGCGTGAAGAGATTGACGAAGCCCGCGCCAGCTGGCACAAAACGGTCGAGGCTGAAAAACACGCGTTTCTTCAGGAAGTCCGCCAGCGCATTGGCCGGCTGGTTTACACGGTCAGCCGGCGCGCGCTGGCCGACCTGGCGGATGCCGACCTGGAGCAGCGGATGATAGCTGTGCTGACCCGCCGCCTTCAGGAACTGGATGACGCAGAACGGAAGATTATGGCCGAGTCGATTCGGAAATCGGGCCACAAGGTTATCGTCCGCACCGCTTTCGAAGTCCAGGATGAAACCCGTCAGAAACTCTTACAGGTGCTGCGTCGTGATTTCTCGGACGAGGTTTACCTGCAATCCGAGGTGTCGCCCGATTTGTTGTGTGGGATAGAAGTGATCGTACAGGATCATAAACTGGCCTGGACGTGCGATGATTATCTGGCTTCGCTGGAAACCAGCCTGTTCGATTCGCTTGAGGGGGAAACAGCCTATGCAGCGGGATGATCGTGAGCAGCTTATCCCCATCCTGGACGAGACATTTCAGGCGTTCGAACGGACACTGGAAGACCATCGTCCGGAACTGGAACTGCATCAGATCGGTGCGGTTCGGTCGGTCGGTCATGGCATCGCGCGGGTGGACGGCCTTTCCGGCGCAAAATCAGAAGAATTAGTCCGGCTGCCCGGCGACCTGCTCGGCATGGTTTTTAATCTGGACCCGAAAGAGGTTGGACTCATTCTGTTGGGTGGGAGTGCCAGCCTTAAAGCCGGTGATGAAGTTCGCCGCACCGGGCGGGTACTGGATGTCGGCGTTGGAGAGGCGCTGCTGGGCCGCGTGGTAGACCCCGTTGGCCGGGCGCTCGACAATCGGGGGCCGGTACGTACCACCCTGCGCCGCCCGGTTGAGCGGGAAGCGCCGCCCATCATGCACCGAGTCCCCGTTACCGTTCCGCTGCAAACCGGCATCAAGGTGATTGACGCGACGATTCCGATTGGTCGAGGACAGCGTGAACTGATCCTCGGTGATCGTCAAACCGGCAAGACTGCGATTGCGCTGGATACCATCATTAACCAGAAAGGGGAGGATGTTATCTGCGTTTACTGTGCCATTGGGCAGCGCAGTTCGGCGGTAGCCAGAGTGATTGCGGATTTACGCGCCCATCAGGCGCTGGAATACTCGGTTATTGTGGTGGCGGCGGGTGAGGAACCCCCCGGATTACAATTTGTCGCGCCCTACGCCGCGACAAGTATCGCCGAATATTTCATGGAGCAGGGCCGCGATGTGCTGATCGTTTATGACGATCTGACACGCCATGCCTGGGCTTACCGTGAGCTGTCGCTGCTCCTGCGCCGACCGCCGGGACGCGAGGCGTTTCCCGGTGATATTTTTTACATTCATTCCCGCCTGCTTGAGCGTTCGACCGCGCTGCGACCGGAACACGGCGGCGGCTCCTTAACTGCGCTGCCCATCGTCGAAACTGAGGCGCAGAACGTCAGCGGTTATATCCCCACCAACCTGATTTCGATCACCGACGGCCAGATTTATCTGTCGCCGGAGTTATTTCAAAAAGGCATTCTACCGGCGGTGGATGTCGGTAGATCGGTGTCACGGGTAGGTGGGGCAGCCCAACTGGCAGCGTATCGCGCCGTCTCCGGCGCGCTGCGCCTGTCGTTCTCCCAGTTTGAAGAACTGGAAACGTTCGCCCGTTTTGGCACGCGGCTGGACAAGGAAACTCGCCAGATCATCGAACATGGCCGCCGGGTGCGCGAAACCCTTAAACAGCCGCAGTACCAGCCTATCCCGGTAGCCGAACAGATTACGGTGCTGCTGGCAGTGACTTCACACCTGCTGGACACGATTCCAGTGGATCGAATCGCCGAAGCTGAAGCGGCGATTCGCGCGGCGGTGGCGGAGGAACTCCCGGATATCGCTCCTCGCATTCGCGCCGGCGAGAAACTTACCGGCCAGGATCGTGAAACCCTGCTCTCACTCTCCCGCGAAATTTTAGAACCATTCAGGAGCGGACAGGGTGCAAACGATTGAAGCCATCCGCCGCCGAGTGAATAACGCCGAAGACCTGCTGTCTATTGTAAGAACCATGAAAACTCTGGCCGCTGTCAATATCCGGCAGTATGAAAAAGCGGTCGAGGCGCTGGTGGATTATAATCGCACCATCGAAATGGGATTCCAGATTATCCTGCGGGATCGTCCCGACGAAATCATCCCCGCCAGAACCGACCATCCCGCCCGCGCCGGGGTCGTAATCTTTGGTTCCGATCAGGGCATGTGCGGGCAGTTCAATGAACAGATCACCCAGTTTTCGCTGGCACAACTGGACAGGCTGCAAGTCCAGAAACCGGATCGTTTGATCCTGGCTTTAGGCGTACGGCTGATTGCGTACCTGGATGCCATCGGCGTAACCGTTGACGAAGCGCGGTCTATCCCCGGTTCGATGGCAGCAATTACGGAGATGATACAGGATATTGTGGTGAAAATTGATGGCTGGCACTCGCATCAGGGGGTCAGTCGTGTCTTTCTGTTTTACAACCACCCGCTGACGGGCGCTGCCTATCGCCCGCACTGGCTCAGCCTGCTGCCCGTGAAGCCGGAAAACTTCCGGTATCTGGCAGAACAAACGTGGGAATCCCGCTCGGTGCCGATTTACACAATGGAATGGCAGCAGCTTTTTTCGGCACTGCTGCGGCAGTACCTGTTTGTTTCGCTGTACCGGGCCTTTGCCGAATCCCTGATGAGCGAAAATGCCAGCCGGCTGGCGACGATGCAGGCGGCTGAACGTAATATCAAAGACCACCTGGAAGAACTGAATGCGCTGTTTCACCAGCAGCGGCAGCGAATGATCACGGAAGAGCTGCTCGACATCGTGTCTGGTTTCGAGGCCCTGGCGGATGACAAGCGAACGGATCAGTGAGAAAGTCTCGGCGGTCTTTTGGTTCCTGCAAACAGATTTGCGGTATGATGGCAGCACACTGTCCGGTCATGACGGAGTTGGTATGGTACATATCCGCCCACTGGTCACGTTTGTTATCCTGTTCGCCGCTCTGGCTGGCCTCACGCCTGCTCGCGCCACCCCGGCAGCCGCCCCTGGACATCCCGGCTGCGCGGGCATTACCTACAATACCCCGCAGACCCCGGCGTGTGACGCGGTCATGGCAGCACAGCCCTATCCCGACGTGACACCCATCCCCTATGATCTCGGTGTGATCGCGGGGCTGGACTTTATCTATTTCGATGCCGACGAAGTTACACTCTATAACGCGCCCAACGGCAGAGCGATGGAAGTCCTCACCGCCGGCCGCAGCAGCTATGTGAAGGTGATTCAGACGGCTGGTGATTGGGCGGAGATTCGTCCCGGTCGTTGGGCGTCGCTGGAAAACGCGCATTTTGCCGAACCCTCGACCTTCACCGGCGTGATCATCAATCGCATGGAGATGCCCTTCGCCTGGGCGATCTACAACCACTGCACGTCGCTCACGCCGGGCGGCCCGCGCAACTGCCAGCAGTCGGGTTCGTTCCGCCGCTACGACCTGATGAACATCTATGCCACCGTCACTGTCGGTGAGTGGGACTGGCATCTCGTCGGGCCGCGACAGTGGACGGTGCAGACCAATCTCAGCATCGTGCATCCAGCGCCCCCCGCTGTTTACCCCTGGCGCTGGGTCGGGGTGAGCACCTACGAGCAGAACCTTGTCGCCTATGAGAGCGAACGCCCGGTGATGGCGACGCTGGTTTCGACCGGCGATATGGACGAGGAACGGTGGCGTACCGATCCTGGTGTGTGGAAGGTCGAACTGTTCTGGGAGGTCGGGCCGATGCAAGGCGCGGCGGGCAGCGGGGATTTTTATGCGCTGGATCAGGTGCCGTACCATATGTATTTCAACTGGCGTGAGGCGCTGCACGGCGTCTACTGGCACGATAACTTCGGCTACTACTGGTCACACGGCTGTGTCAACCTCAGCGTCAGCGATGCCAAGTGGCTGTGGGATAACTGGATTATCATGAACACCCGGGTTTACGTGTACGACGAAAAGCCGGGTTAGGCCGGCCGGAAAGCGGGCTGCTATCTGTTTCGACACCCTGTAGAAGCGGTCAGGTGGCCGGCATCCAGAATGAAGCAAATCCGTGAACCGATCGTGTATCCAACAGCGGTGATTGCGATCAATGATGAAACAGCTTTCGGGGCAATAAAGGCCAACCTCACGGTTGGCCTAAAATTCATGTGGATGCGGTTATCCCGCTGCGGCAGTTGAAAATGGGCGCACCAGGACTCGAACCTGGAACCGATCAGTTATGAGCCGACAGCTCTGCCATTGAGCTATGCGCCCTCTATTACAGAGCGGGTAGTGGGAATTGAACCCACGACATTTTGCTTGGAAGGCAAACGTTCTACCTCTGAACTATACCCGCAGATGATGATGCGACAGGTTGTTAAGGTCGGGGTGCCGGGATTTGAACCCGGGGCCTCACGGACCCAAACCGTGCGCGCTGCCAGGCTGCGCCACACCCCGATGTGTAAAGTAGTATAGCACCGGACAGCCGGAACGTAAACTACGATTTTCCATCCCCGAACAGATTCAGCCATTCGTCCACTTCGTCCGGCGGCACGTACACGTCGGCGGCTTCTCCCGCGTCTATCACCGGCTTCGGCGGCGCTTTCAGCAGTTCGGCAAACTCGGTGGATGTCAGCACCGGCATCCGGCGCCGGCGGGCGGCATCCCGCACTTCGTCGTCGGAGGTAACGACCGTCCAATCCTTCGTGTCCTGAAGCTTACCGATGCGTTCGATCATCACCCGGTCGGCGCTCGACCGCTGCGAGGCAAAGACCACCTGCACCGCGCGGGTGGACATGCGTGATTTGCCAGCCGGCAGACCATAATCAAACACGACCACACAGCGTTTGCCCGTGCGGGCGGCGAAACCCGCCAGTTTTTGCGCGAGTAAGGCTTCGTCGTTGGGGTCTTCCAGAGAAATATCGGGCAGTTGGCCGATGAGGTTGTGACCGTCAATCAGATAAGGCATATCAACTGTCACCTGACGGGATAACGGCTACACTATAACATAGAGTGGGC
>JARKOK010000552.1 GCA_029975765.1 Aggregatilineales bacterium | reverse complement strand
GCGGATATGCCGCAGCCAACCGCCGACGAAGTGCTTGACCTGCGCCATCACATCGTGCTGCCGGGACTGGTGAACACGCATCACCATATGTACCAGACGCTGACGCGGGTCATCGCGCAGGATTTGGAATTGTTCGGCTGGCTGAAATCGCTGTACCCGATCTGGAGCCGACTGACGGGCGAGGCGGTGTATGTATCGGCCAAACTGGCGATGGCTGAACTGATGCTGTCGGGCTGCACCACGTCCAGCGATCACCTGTATATCTACCCCAACGATGTGAGAATTGACGACGAAATCCGCGCCGCGCAGGAAATTGGAATGCGCTTCCATGCCGCGCGCGGTTCGATGAGCCTGGGTGAAAGCAAAGGCGGTCTGCCGCCGGATCGAGTGGTGGAAGATGAAGCCGCGATCCTGCGAGATACGCGCCGCGCCATTGAGCAGTACCATAACACGAAACGGTATGCCATGCTTCGTATAGTCGTCGCACCGTGTTCGCCGTTCAGCGTGACACAGGATTTGATGCGCGAGGCGGCGGCGCTGGCGCGCAGCTACGGCGTTCATCTGCATACCCATTTAGCTGAAAATGACAACGATGTGACCTACAGCCAGACCGTGTTTCAGAAGCGCCCTGGCGACTGGGCAGCAGATGTGGGGTGGGTAGGTCATGACGTATGGCACGCCCACTGCGTCAAACTGGATGATGGCGAGATTGGCCTGTTTGCCCGCACCGGAACGGGTGTGTGCCACTGCCCCGGCAGCAACATGCGGCTGGCGTCGGGCATTGCGCCCGTGCGAAAGATGCTGGACGCGCGGGTGAAGGTCGGCCTCGGCGTGGATGGCTCCGCCTCGAACGATGCCGGGCATCTGCTGAATGAGGCGCGGCAGGCGATGCTGTTGCAGCGTGTTGGTGGCAATCCGGCGGCGCTGTCGGCGCGGGAGGCACTGGAACTGGCGACACTCGGCGGCGCGGCGGTGCTGGGGCGGGACGACATCGGCTCACTGGCCCCCGGTATGGCGGCGGACATCATCGCTTTCCGGTTGGATACTATCGGTTTCGCCGGGGCGCTGCACGACCCGGTGGCGGCGCTGGTTTTCTGCCAGTCGCCCAACGTGGATATGAGCATCATCAACGGGCGCATCGTGGTGAAAGAGGGTGGGCTGCTGACGGTGGACGCGCCGGTGCTGGTGGAGCAGCACAATATGCTGTCAAAACGGTTGATTGATGGAGAATAAGAACCGCTCCCTAAATCCTTCTCCGTATACGGAGAGGGACTTGAATACCCTGCATTTCCCCCCTCCCCGAATTCGAGGAGGGGGCAAAGGGGAGGGGTAAACTTGGCTTTCCTCCGTTTAGGCGCGGTCTGCGCGGTGCTGGATGATGATGGGCGCGTGCTGCTGTCGCGGCGCGGTGATCTGAATGTGTGGAACCTGCCCGGCGGGCGGTTGGACTCCGGCGAGAAGCTGGTGGACGCGGCGGCGCGCGAGGTGCGTGAGGAAACGGGAATCGTCGCGCAGGTTGAACGCGCCGTCGGTTTATATTACCTGCGCGGCTGGAACCGGCTGAACGTGCTGTATGCTGGCTGGCCGCTGGGCGGCCAACTGCGAACGACCGACGAAAGCCGCGCCAACGCGTGGTTTGATCTCAAACATCTCCCCGGTGATGTGATCTGGGAATGGCTGCTGTTTGACGCGATTGCTGACGACCGTCCTCTGCCGCGTGTGATTGACACGCCGCCGGACGAACTCCGGCGCGTGCGGCGCCAACTGCGCTGGCGGTGGGTGAATAATCTGCTGGCAGGCCGGCCAGAGCCGCGTTTTCCCCGGTTTGAGGTACAGGCCAGCGCGCTGCTGTGGGATGAGCCGCACCAGCGGGTATTAACCCTGACCGGCACACGCGGGCATCAATTACCCCGCGTGACCTGTTCTGGCGAGCGCGCGCCCTGGGAGGAACTGGCGGCGGTTGTGAATGGTTATGGCCGTCCCACGTTACACTGGGTGGGGCTGTGGCAGGATATAAGCCGTGACGCGGTTGAACTGGTGTTTGCGGCGACGGTCGCCGAAGATGATGTGCCGGATGGCGTGGAGTGGTCGCTGGCGCGCAGCGTGCCGCTGACCGGACGCGAGGCGGAGTATATCGAACGCACGCGGGCGACGTATGCTGCTGATCCGGTGTGGACGCTGTTTCACAAAATGGACAATATCATCACAAGGTAGGGGGCGATATGTCATTAGTAGATCGGCTGGCGGCGGCGCGGGGCGACAAACCGGCTTCGCTGGCCTTACGTAACGCGCAGCTTATCAATGTGTGGACGGGCGAAATTTACCCGACGGATGTGATTGTGCAGGGATCGCACGTCGCGGCGATTGGCACGGGGTACAGCGCCGAGCGCGAAATTGACCTGGGCGGGCGTTACCTGTGTCCTGGCTTTATTGACGCCCACGTGCATATTGAAAGCAGCCTGTGTACGCCGCCGGAGTTCGCCCGCGCGGTGCTGGTGCATGGCGTGACGACCGTCGTCACCGACCCGCATGAAATCGCC
>JARKOK010000546.1 GCA_029975765.1 Aggregatilineales bacterium | reverse complement strand
GGCGATTTCGATGGCGATCCGCCCGTGACGGATGATGAAGAACTTGGTGGCCTCCTGGCCTTCGTGGAACAGGTACTCGTCGGCGTCGTAGCGTTCGTTGCTGGCGCAGCCGGTGAGCAGTTCGAGGTAGGGTTTCTCCAGTCCGTCGAAGAACGGATGTTTTGCCAGGATGGGTTCCAGCGTTTCCATGTGATCACTCCTTGTCTGATGCTTTTCGAATGCGGTTTCAGTGGTCAGGCGCGCGCCGCCACCAACTGAATACGTGTTTCATGCAGGCGCGACATCGCAACCTGTGCTATATGGCGCATGAGCACAGCCGCCACCTCGGCATCAGCGTCACATAACTGGCGGAGACCGACCGCCTCTATCTCCAGCACGCGGCTGGGGGCGTTGGTGATCGCCGTCGCCGTAAAACAATAGGGTTGGATGAGTGCCGAGATGCCAACCGGCTCACCCGGATTCACCTGCCCGACAAAAAAATCCCTGTGCAGCCGGGGATCATTTACATCAGTAACGAGATAATGAAGATCAACACCGCCTTCCATAAGAAAACACAGGGTTTCGGCGGGCTGGCCGATTTCGAACAACGTGTGGCCGGTCTCATACGCGGCTTCATCAGCCAGCATGGCAATCGCTTTCAGATGCGCGCTGCTCAGATGGCTGAAGAACGGATAGCGGCGCAGCAGTTCAGGGGAAATCATCGTGGCTCTGCCTCCTCAATAGATTGCCGCAGCAGCTCAAACACCATCCGGGCAGCGCGTGGTACCGCTGCCGCCACCGGTGGCGTTAAGGCTTCCGCAAAATCGTGCGTGCGCTCAGCCTCGACAGCGACTAACCAGATGACACGCGGCAGCCGCAGGCCAAGCGAACGCCCCAGCCGCAGCGCCGTTGGCAGGGTCATGTCGTGGCTGGAACTGAGATGCTCGCTGCCGGTCTCCGGCAGGTCATCCATCGTCAGACGGTACAGCGTGCCGGGCGACTGGCGTCCGGTGGTGATCGCGTCAATGATGACGGCCTGATCGTATCCCACCAGACGTTCCATCAGCCCCAGCCCGCCAACCGCCAGGCAGTCAACCTCTGCCGCGCCTGCGCCGTCACGCTGCACCTGCTCGGCCACGCGCCAGCCAACGCCGTCGTCGCCCAGCAGCGGGTTTCCCAGCCCAACCACCAGCACGCTGCGAGTGTCCCCGATCATACCGTCACCACCTGCGGCCTCAGCACCACTGGCGCAGCACCTTGACTGGCTCACCGCGCGCATCGCGGATTGTCACCTCCAGCGGCATCTGCCCCGGCAGCGAATGTGTCGCGCAGCCAAAACACGGGTCATAGGTACGGAAAGCCATTTCAATCCGGTTGAGCAGCCCTTCGGTGATGATCGTGCCATCGTGAATCAGATGGTGCGCGGCTTTGTTGATGGACATGCTGATCGGCGCGTAGTTATTCGTCGTGCCGACGATCAGATTCACGCGCGTCAGCACGCCGCGCTCGTCCGTCCAGTAGTGATGGGTCAGGGTGCCGCGCGGCGCTTCCACACAGCCCACGCCTTCGGTTGGCTGCTCCGTCGGGACGGTATGCACCTGATCGGAGGTGATCTCTGGATCGGTTGCCAGTTCCACCCAGCGTTCGGCGGCGTACAGCAGTTCGATCAGTCGCGCCCAATGGGTCGCCAGCCGGTGATGCACCACCTTCGTCGGCCCGGCGCTGATATAACGCTCGCCTTCTTCATATACCAGCGTGGCATAAAAACGGTCGTATTCCTCCTGCGCGCGCGGCGTCGCCATCCCATCGGCAGCATTCAGCCGTGACAGCGGCGTGGCGCAGTAAACGCCGGAATCCTTGCCGTCCACAAAACCTTTCCAGCCCACTTTTTTAAGATAAGGGAATTTAAGATACGTCCAGGGTTCGACGTGT
>JARKOK010000165.1 GCA_029975765.1 Aggregatilineales bacterium | reverse complement strand
CTGACGGTCGCTGGCTGTACCACACCGGGCATACCGGCGGGGATGGCCGCCGGGTCAAGCGCGACGATCACCGACAGGCCGCCCATGCGGCTGTAGATCATGCCGATCAGAAAACGAAGCGCCTGAATGAAAAAAACACCGATCAGGACGGCTTCGACAAAATACATATACTGCCAGCGTAAGCGATTACGCATAATTGCTCCCGTGTGGTGAATCTCATAAACCTATCGCAGTGCCCGGCAGGTTTATTACGGGCACTCCTGAAGGAAGTGAGCGGTACGCCGCTGCGCTGCGAGAGAGTATACCGCGTTTCCCCACACTCTATCATCGTTGAACTGAAATTCGGGGCAAGTGCGGGATGGTGTGGCGTGGCCTCAAAGTCTGCGAGCAAAACACTATACAATGGGCAATCGGTGGATTTCGTTTCAGTAAAAGAGGAATACATGGCTTCTGGCAAAATCTCCCTGTTCGCCAGAGCGGGTGTACCCCGGGTGACACTCGTGCCGCCCTGGGCACTGGTGATTATCGCGGTGATTTCGGTGCAGATGGGCGCGGCGGTCGCCAAGCAGTTATTTGATGCCGCCGGCCCCAGCGGCGTTGTCTTTTTGCGGACGCTGCTCGGCGCCGCGATGTTCGCGGCGCTGTGGCGACCGCGCGTGTTTGGTCACAGCCGCCGGGCGTATCTGTACATGCTGGTCTACGGCGCAGACATTGCGCTGATGATGCTGTCATTTTATGCGGCGATTGACCGGATTCCGCTGGGTGTTGCCGTTGCGATTGCCTTTGTTGGGCCATTGGGGCTGGCGGTGCTGGGGTCGCGCCGGGCGATTGACATCGTGTGGGTGGTGATGGCGGCTGCCGGCGTGCTGCTGCTGTCGCCGTTCACCGCGCAGTCGCTTGACCCGGTGGGTGTGCTGCTGGCCGCCATTGACGGCGTGCTGTGGGCGGGGTACATCGTTATCAGCAAACGTATCAACCGCGTGCTGGACAGCAATACCGTCCTGACGCTGTCCATGCTGATCGCGGCGCTGGTGGCGCTGCCGGTCGGTATTCGCGGCGCGGCGGCTGTGCTGGCCGATCCCGCGCTGATGATCATCAGCTTGGTGGTGGCGCTGCTGTCATCGGCCATCCCGTTCGGACTGGAGTTCCAGGCGCTTAAACGGATGCCGCCGCGCGCGTTTGGCCTGCTGCTGAGCCTGGAGCCGGTGGCCGCCGCGCTGATGGGCTTCATCCTGCTGCACGAAGCGTTAGGGCTGACGGAGATGCTGGGCATCGGCCTGGTGACGACAGCCGCCTTTGCGACCGCGCGCTCTGCCGTGTGAGATGGCAGACCGGCAGAACAGCGATATAATCCCCCAAATTTTTACCGGGTGGTTGAGGAGAAAAGCCGTGGAACGGGTAGATACGATATTAACCGGCGGCACTGTTGTGACGATGAACGCGGAGTTTGATCTGATCCCGGATGGGGCGGTGGCGATCCGGGACAATCAGATTGCGGCGGTTGGAACCAGCGCCGACATCGCGGTGCGGTACGAAGCGGATACCGTAGTCAGCTGCGCCGGGCAGTACATCCTGCCGGGGCTGGTGAATGCCCATACCCATGTCCCGATGACGCTGCTGCGCGGGCTGGCCGACGACCGGCGGCTGGACGTGTGGCTGATGGGCTACATGATGCCGACCGAACGCGAGTTCGTGAACCCGGAGTTCTGCCGGGTGGGGACCGGGCTGGCGTGCGCGGAAATGATACGCGGCGGCGTGACCTGCTTCGCCGATATGTATTATTACGAGGCGGATGTGGCGGCGGCGACGGCGGCGGCAGGGCTGCGCGGTGTGCTGGGGCAGTCTGTTCTCAAGTTTCCGTCGCCGGACGCCGACACGTATGAATTCAGTCTGGATTATGCCGACAAGTTCATTCAGGAGTGGCGTAACCACCCGCTGATTACCCCGGCAGTTGCGCCGCACGCCGTCTATACCACTACGCCGGAAATTTTGCGGGAATGTACAAAGCTGGCGAAAAAATATGACGTGCCGATTCTGATCCATATTTCGGAAACGAAACTGGAAGTGGATAATAACCTGGAAGAGACCGGTATGGCGGTCGTGCCTTACGTGCAGTCGGTCGGGATGCTGGACGCGAAAGTGCTGGCGGCGCACTGCGTTCATATCAATACCGGTGAAATGCGGCTTCTGCACGATCATGATACGACCGTCGCGCACTGCCCGACCAGCAACCTGAAACTGGCGTCCGGTATCGCGCCGGTGATGCAGATGTTAGAACACGATCTGATTGTCGGCATCGGCACGGATGGCACGGCCAGCAACAACGATCTGGATATGTTCGAGGAAGTACGGCTGGCGGCGATCCTCGCCAAGACGGCGGCTAACGACCCGACGGCGCTCCCGGCGCGCCAGGCTCTATTGATGGCGACACGGCTGGGGGCGGAGGCGCTGTTCATGGGAGATGTGACCGGCAGCCTCGAACCGGGCAAGCTGGCCGATGTGATTACGATAGACGCTGACCCGGTGCATAATGTGCCGCAGTTCAGCCGTGACCCGAACGCCGTGTACTCGCGGATCGTCTACGCTGGTAAAAGTACGGATGTACGCCATGTGATCTGCAACGGCCAGTGGTTGATGCGCGACCGTGAGCTGCTGACGATCAACGAGGCGGAACTGCTGACGGCGGCGGAAGACTATGCCCGCAGGATAGACCGGTTCCTGGCAGCGCGGGAAGAAGATATTCTGAGCAAGCTGCTGGCAATTGGCGGCTTGCAGCAGAGCGAGAGTTTTGAAGTGCAGGTGAAAGCGGTGCTGCCCAATGCCGAGGCGATTCAAACCCTGTTACAGCACCCGGATGTACAGCTCTTGGATGCCAAACGCTACCGCCAGTATGACACGTATTTCCTGTTTGATGATCCGGCGAAAGGGCGTGTGCGCTACCGCGAGGATGACAGAATTGACTCAAAAGGTGAGGTGGAGTCCGTTCGCACACGGTTGACCTATACCCTGCCCACCAAGGAACGCGCCTTTAACGAGGCGATCCTGCTGTCCCATTCGCGTTTCATCTCCGAAGCCGACCGTCCGCTGCGCTTCTACCGGGAATACTTCCAGCCGACCAGCGAGCGCGAACTGCATAAGGACCGCCGGCGCTGGCACATTCTGTTTCAGGGTGTGCTGTTTTATCTGAATGTGGATACCGTGCTGACGCCGCACCTGCCGCAGACGTTCATCGAACTCAAAAGCCGCACCTGGTCGAAGTCCGACGCGGAGACAAAAGCCGACCGCATTCAGGATATGCTGAAAATTCTGGGTATCGCGCCGGAGGATGTGATACCGGAAGAATATCTGGAAATGCAGCCGATCCTGTAGATTGTGCGCGGGGACAGGCTCCAGCGTGTCCCCGCTTTTCCCCACAAACCAATTCCATTTCATTGGCACTTTACGCTCCTGCCAGCGGTTGATACGATAACAAGTCGGTTATACCGAGGATGTTACTGTGGCTTCCGTTAGTTCCCAACCCCAGGCGGACATACGCTGGCTGGCGCGGTTCATCGGGGTACATCGTTTTGCGGCGGCAGCGGCGCTGCTGTCCGGCGCGCTGGCCGGCGTGGCCTCATCAGCGACACCGTACCTGATGGGTGTGGTGATTGACCATATCCATAATCAGGCACCACTGGAACAGATTGGTCTGGATGCGCTGGCGCTGCTGGGGCTGTCCGTCGTGACCGTCGCGGCGTTTTTCGGCCAGCGGTATTACAGCGGCGTGGTGGCGTATTCGGTCAATTTCGACATCCGGCGGACGCTGTTTGATAATTTGCTGGCGCTGGATCAGGGCTTTTACCAGCATTACCCCACCGGCGATCTCATCTCCCGGATGCACGCCGACACAGAGATGATCTGGCGGCTGCTGGCGATTGGTTTTACCCGCTTCGGCAGCGCCTTCTTCACAGTTGTCATGACCTTCGTGCTGCTGGGTACGATCAATCTGCCGCTGACGGTAGTTGTGTTCATCGTGCTCAGTGTTTCGACCTACTTTCAACTGCGTGCCGGACGGGTGCTGGCGCCGGTGTTTGAGAAGGTTCAGGATCAGGCCGGGGTGCTGGCGGCGCTGGTGCAGGACAGTGTGAGCGGCATCCAGACAATCAAGACCTTCGGCAAGGAAGCCGGCGCGGCGCGTGAATACGCGCGTGAAAATGCGGAGTACCGCCGCCGCTGGCTGTACTTCCGGCGGCGCAACGAACCGGTCGGGATGCTGCCGAACATGATCAGCGAACTGACCGCCGCCATTGTGGTGCTGTTTGGTGGGGTGCTGGCGCTCAACGGGGCGCTGACACTGGGTAACTTCGCCCAGTTCATCGTCTATCTGTCGCTGATCGGCAGCGTGCTGCTGCAACTGGGCACGATTTACCAGCGTTACCAGCAGACACGCGGCGCGCTGGCACGCCTGACACCGCTGCTGCAAGCGGCACACATTCGCAGCGAGGACGACGCGCAGCCGCTTTCCAAACCGCGAGGTGAAATCACCTTTGAAGATGTGGGCGTGTTTGTGGACAACACCTGGCTGCTGCGGCACATCTCGCTGCGGATTCCGGCGGGATCGGTGGTGGCGCTGGTGGGGCCGACCGGCTGCGGCAAAACGCTGCTGGTTAATCTGCTGGCGCGGGTGCTTGACCCGACCGAAGGCCGCGTGATGATTGACGGCGTGGACGCGCGCGATCTGGAACTCGACGATCTGCGGCGGGCGATTGCCTACGTGCCGCAGTCTACGTTTTTGTTCAGCCAGCCGCTGCACCAGAATGTGCGGATGGGCATGAACGGCATCAGCGATGAGGATTTTGACCAGGCGATTCACATTTCGCGGGTGAGCAACGATTTACCCCAACTGCCGCGCGGGCTGGACACCCTGGTGGGCGAAAAAGGGGTAATGCTCTCCGGCGGGCAAAAACAGCGGGTGGCGATTGCGCGGGCGCTGGTGCGCGACCCGGCGATTCTGGTGCTGGACGATGCGCTGTCCAGTGTGGATACCCAGACCGCCGCCGACATTCTGAGCGACCTGCGCAACGTGCTGCGCTCCCGCACCAGCCTGATCATTGCCCACCGGATTGCGACCGTGAAGGATGCAGATTTTATCGTGGTGATGTCGGAAGGACACATCGTCGAGCAGGGAACACACGCTGAACTGATCGCGCAGGATGGCCTGTATGCCCGCATGGTGGAACGCGAACTGCGGGAGGACAAGGAAAGCGCCGATGTCGAAGGATAAAGGCGAAGAAACGAAAAATCCAGCCGAGAACGCAGCGGCCATACCCCGGCAGAATGAAACGCTGCAAAGCGAAGCTGATCTGCGGCAGGACAAATTCAGCGACCGCTACCTGATTCTGATGCTGGGGCGCTTCGTTACACCGTACTGGCGGCAACTGCTACTGGTGTTCGGGATGCTGATCGCCGTTACCGCCCTGTCGCTGCTGCCGCCGTACCTGATCCAGCGCGCGGTAGATGGGCCGATCACCACCGGCGATTTAAATGGTCTTATCCCTTATGGGGTGGTGTACTTCGTTTCAATTGTGGTGCTGTTCGTGCTGCGCTTCGGGCACACCTATCTGCTGCAAACGGTCGGTCAGAACGTGCTGGTCAGCCTGCGGCAGACGTTGTTTGAGCATATTCTGCGGCAGGATATGCGCTTCTTTAACACCACGCCGGTCGGCCAACTGGTGTCGCGCCTGTCGAACGATGTGGACGCGCTGACCGAACTGCTGTCTACCAGCATCGTGGTGGTCATCAGCAATCTGGTGACGCTGGTTGGCCTCATCATCGTCATGTTCCTGCTGAACTGGCAGCTGGCGCTGTTGGGGCTGTGCCTGATGCCGGTGATGACCGGCCTCACGATTTATTTCCGGCGTAAAATCCGCGCGCTGTCCAGCGCCTTTCACAAGCTGGTAGCGGAGTATCTGGCGTTCATCAACGAGCAGTTCAACGGGATGCTGGTGGTGCAGTTGTTCGGGCGGCAAGGCCTCAGCCGCGATGAGTTCAACGCGATCAACCAGCAGTACAAGGACATTCATTCACATCTGCGGGATGTGTACACGGTGTATTCCTCCGTGCTGCAACTGCTGACGTCGGCGGGGCTGGCGATTGTACTGTATGGTGGGGGGTATGGCGTGCTGGCAGGATGGGCGACTCTGGGTATGCTGATTTCGTTCATTGAGTATACCCGGCGCAGCTTCGAGCCAATCCTACAGCTTACCGAACAGTTCGCGCAGATTCAACAGGCGCTCTCAGCCGGCGAACGCATCGCCAAAATGCTGAAGGTTGAACCGCATATTGTTGACCCCGAATCCCCGCAAACCATCCCGAATTTCAGCGGCGCGATCACCTTTGATCGGGTAGACTTCAGTTATGAAGCAGGTACGCCGGTGCTGCGGGATGTGAATATCAGCATTTCCGCCGGGCAGCGGGTGGCGATTGTCGGCGCGACCGGCGCGGGCAAAACGTCGCTGGCCGGGCTGCTGGCACGCTTTTATGATGTGGATGCCGGGCGCGTGATGATTGACGGCGTGGACGTGCGCGACCTGCCACTGGACGAACTGCGCCGGTATGTCACGGTTGTGCCGCAGAATCCGTACTGTTTTAACGGCACCATCGCCGACAACCTGCGCCTGTTTGATGACAGCGTGACCCATGAGCAGATGATCGCGGCGGCGCGCACCGCGCGGGCGGCGGCCTTTATCGAACGGATGCCGGGCGGATACGATTATGAACTGCTGCCGGGGGCGTCGAATTTGTCCCAGGGGCAGAAGCAGCTGCTGGCGCTGGCGCGGGCGCTGATACACAGCCCGCGCAGTATTCTGGTGCTGGATGAAGCTACCAGCAGCATTGATACCGAAACCGAGGGGCTGATTCAGGAGGGGTTGGCGCAGGTGCTTAAGAACCGGACAAGCCTCATCATCGCGCATCGCCTGAGTACGGTGCGTGACGCTGACCGTATCCTGGTCATGCAGCGCGGCAGAGTGGTCGAGGACGGCACACACGACGAACTGCTGCATCAGGGTGGTCTGTACGCGCAGTTGTACCGCCGCCAGTTCGAGGAGTTAAACGCCAGCCATGCACTCGCCGCCAACGGGCCACCACGCGCTTCGTAATCTGAGTTTTACTGGCGGCGCGGCGCTGCTTTTACTGCTGGCGGAGATCAACGGCGCGGCGCTGCGGCTGACAGCGCTGGATGGCGTCAGTACCAATGCCCAGTTCGGGCTGCTGGTTGCCGGAATTGGGCTGGTCACTTACGGTTTGGATGGCTTCCGCTGGCCCGCGCTGACCCGCCGCGAATGGCTGGCTGCCGGGGCGCTGACGGCGCTGGCGCTGGTCATCCGTGCCTGGGCGGTGGACAGCAGCATTCGCGCGCTGGTGGACGAACTCAACTTCACGCGGGCGATTCAAACCGCCTGGTCTGACCCCAATGTGAAACTTCTTGTACCCTTTAGCGACATCACCGCGTTTCCCTTTCTGTTCCCGTACTGGCAGTCATGGGCGGTGGATATATTCGGGCGCAACTTCGTGGGACTGCGGGCGGTCAGCGTTCTTCTGGGCGCGCTCACTGTTCCGGCGCTGTATCTGCTGGCGCGCACGCTGTTCGACCGGCCGGCTGCTCTGGCGGCGGGCGTGCTGCTGGCGGCGCTGCCGCCGCATATCAATTTCAGCCGTATCGGCATTAACAATATCGCTGATCCATTGTTTGGCACACTGGCGCTGGCCTATCTGGCGCGGGGAATACAGCATGGGCGGCGGGGGGATTACGCGCTGGGCGGCGCGCTGCTCGGTCTGACGCAGTATTTTTATGAAGGTGGCCGCCTTCTGTTCCCGCTGCTGGTGACCGCGTGGGTTGTCGCCGTTCTGCTGATCTCGCGGCGGCTGCCGGAAGCTGAGGGCGTACCGGTCTCGCAGGAGTGGCGCGGGCTGAGAAGCGCCGATGGGCGGCGCGGTCTGCTGGTATTTGCGTTGGCGGCAGGATTGGTGGCGCTGCCGGTGTATTACACGTTGGCGGCACGGGGTGCATCGGCGGCGGAACGGCTGAACACCGAACTGGTGATGCCCACCGCAAGCTACTGGCCTCAGATATTCACGCCTGACGGCCTGCGCCAGCACCTCGAGGAACATCTACTGGCGGCGTTCCGGGTGTATTTCGACCAGCCGGATACAACGCTGTTTTACGCCGGGAATACGGCGCTGCTGCTGCCGGCGCTGGTTCCGGCATTTGTGCTGGGGGTGCTTCATGCCCTGCGGCGTTGGCGGCAGCCGGGCTGGCTGCTGCTCCTGCTGTGGGTGGCGGCGGCCTCCCTGGGCAACAGTTTCCTGCTGGACAGCAGGCAGTCGCCGCGTTATGTGGTGGTGCTGCCGGCGCTGGCGCTGCTGGCAGCGGTGGGGTTACATCACACGCTGCGGTGGCTGGTGCGGGTGCGGTGGCTGGCGCTGGCACTGTTGGGGACGGTGGTCGCTGGCCTCGCCGTCTATCAGGTCAATTATTACTTTAACGACCATTTGCCCGCGTACAACCGGTATTTCCGCGCTGTGCTGGATTACCGCGATGGGCAGGATGCGGTGCTGCGAGGGCTGGCTTATCCGCCGGGTACGCGCCTGCACATCATCAGCCGCCGCCCGCTGCCGGAAGATTATATCACCGGGCTGCTGGCGTTCATGACTGACAGCCTGCAAGTGGATTTCTTCTACAGTGATACAATCAGTGTGGAAACGTTCCAGCATTTGACGGTAGGCGCGGATCACATCTTTTTTGTTGAACCGGATGATGTAGACGTGATCGTTCTGCTGCACGAACGGTTTTTTCTGCGCCCGCCGGCGTACAGCCCTTACGGCCTGCTGCTGTCCGAGCAGTTCGCACTGTATGAAGCGCCCTATGTGCCGGGGCTGTCGGAGCAGCGTTTGATGCGGGAGGGGTAAGCGTTGGGGCGTCCGCCGCCTCAGCCCCGGAACGAGCGCAGCGCCGGGATCACCTTTTCCCCCAGCAGGCGAATTCCGGCTGCCGCGTCCAGGCCGTGCGGCGTGCCAAATTCGACGCGCCCCGCGCCCGCCGCCAGCAGTCGTTCCGCCTGCCGGATGATGTCCTCAGCCCTCCCCGCGAAGGCGAAGCGGTCGAGCAGATCATCTGAAATCAGGCGCGCGGCGGTGTCCATCTCGTTAGTTTGAACGGCGGTTGTCAGGCGGTTGATCAGTTCCGGCTCTATCGTGACCGTTGGATCGAGCGGTGCGACCACCGGCAGATACAGCGCGACCGCGCGTTTAGCGGCATGACGCGCGCGGTCGCGGTCGTCGTCGGCCACGCACACCGCGCCCATCACCACTCGCACCGTTCCCGGCGGGCGACCGGCGCGGCTTTCACCGCCAGCAATATACGACTGCATCAGCGGCACGAAGTCCGGGTTAGCCGAACCGCCCACTTTCACCTCATCCGCGATTTCCCCCGCGACAGCCGCTAACCGCCGTCCCCAGGTGCCGATCAGCACCGGCACAGGTGCTGCTGGCAGCGGATACGGGGCGCGGACATGCGGCGCAAGCGCGTACACCTGCCCGGCACAGCCGCCGCTGCGCCCTTCGAGCAGGTAGCGAATAACGTTTACCGCTTCTCGAACCGCGAGGACCGGTGAAGGCGGTTCCTGAACGCCGTGATCGCCCAGCCACGCGCCGCGTGCCAGCCCGACATACACCCCACCGCGCGCCACTTCGGCCAGCAGCGCCGTCTGCGCGGCGATGTCCACCGGATGAATACGCGCCGGGGCATTGGCCGCGACACCCACGCGGGCGCGTTCCAGGTGGGGCGCCATCAGCATCAGCGGCGCGTAAGGCGGGTGATAGGGCAGGTCGCAGTACACACTTACTACATCGAAGTCGAATTCATTGACGAGCTTTGCCAGTGCCACGTACTGCGCCGCGCTTTTATCGGTCTGGAAGGCGATACTGATTTCGGCGGGCATCAGGTTAACTCGTCAGCGTTCAGGGTGCGCCGGCTCAACCGCGTGATTCGCATAATCAGGCGTTCGTCGGGGTCAGGGCAGGCCACCAGCGAATCGGACTCCAGCCAGTCATTCGCGGCTAACTGGCGCTGTTTGGCGGCCAGCAGCGGCAGCAGCGCGCTGAGGGCATAAATGCAGAAATGTTTGCCCGGCGGCAGGCGCAGGCGGCAGCTTTCGGTCAGGTCAAAATAATCACCAACGCTCAGGCCGCAGACCGAGCGGCCTTCAATGCGTTCGACGGTGACGCGCAGGTCATAGAGTTCAAATTCGCGGCTCATCCTGTTTTCCGAAAGTAGGGGATCACATCGCGCCCGACAGCCGCAACAGCAGCGGCAGGGTCAGGTCCCAGCGGCGGGCCGAAACTGATATGTTTCACGCCCAGTTCGACGAGACTTTCCAGCCGGGCGATCAGATCATGGGTCGTGCCGGCGATGCCAATACGCAGCATGGCCGGCGTGACCAGCGATCTGGCCTTTGCCATATCGTTCTCGACCATGACCGCGTGTTCAATCGCTTTAAAATCGGCGTGGGTCAGCCCCAGTTGTTCGAGTATCAGCGCGCTCATGGCGTGGCCGTAATAGGCGATCTTTTCCTTAAGCGCGTCTTCCGCCGCCTGCTGGTCATCGTCAATCGAACACCAGACACAGGCCGCCACGTCTATCTCAGTGAGGCTGCGCCCGGCGCTGGCCGCACCTTCGGCGATCAGCGGCGCGACATTACGATAATGCTCCGGCGGGAACAGCAGCGGCAGGCCGCCGTCTGCGATGCGGCCAATCTCGCGCAGCATTTTTGCACTCATCGCACCCAGATACACCGGCACCCGCCGCCGGGGCTGAAAGCGCAGATAGGTTTCATCCGTCCAGCGCAGAAACTCGCCATCCAGCGCCGCGCGTTCGCCGGACAGCAGCCGGTTGATCACGCCGACACTTTCGACAACGGCGGTGCGCGGTTTATCCGCCGGGAGGCCGACCCAGCCGAGGAAATCCGCCGCGCCGGATGACAGGCCGAGGTTAAAGCGCCCGCCGGACAGTTCATCCAGCGTGGCTGCGAACATGGCGATTTCCGCCGGGTTGAGGGTGTATGGATTGAGGATGCACGTCCCGATTTCAAGCGTGGTGGTTGCCAGCGCGACCGCTGTCAGAATCACCGGGGCGCTGCGGAAAAACAGATCGTTGCTGACCCAGAACTGGTCAAAGCCCGCCGACTCGGCCAGCCGCGCCAGTTTCACATAGTCATTAACGAAGAGATCATTATTCAGGCGCAGGCTGAATTTCATGACTGGAGAATCGCCTCGGCTTCCATCTCCACCAGATGTTCAGGTGAAACCAGCGCGCTGACCTCAACCAGCGTGTTGGCCGGGCGAATGGCGCTGAAAGCTTCTCCGTGCGCCCGCGCCACATCTTCCCATCGCTGGATGTCGGTCACGTAGATGCGGGTGCGCACCACATCCTGTAAGGCAGCGCCCGCCTGTTTCAAGGCGCGCTCAATCTTCTGGATGATGAACACGGTCTGCGCGTAGGGGTCGCCAATGCCGACAACCTGACCGTTATCATCGGTGGCCGTTGTGCCGGACACATGGATCACGCTGCCGATTTTCACCGCGCGTGAGTAACCAGCGATGGCTTCCCATTTGGTGCCAGATGAAATGTTCTGCCGTTGGGACATCAGACAACTCTCCTCAGAAGTACCGGGGTACAGCACGCCGTACCCCAAACCTCGATTAACCCGTTGGACGGGGTGGGGTTTTAAACCCGCCCCGACAGAAGCAGCTTCAGGGAGCAACGAATGTTATTCGATTACGATCAAATCCTGATAGCCGCGCGTCAGAGGTTCGCCGCCGCCCGGGCGCGCCACGACCACATCTTCCACCCGCGCCGAGAAACTGTTGAACTGGGTGATGCTTGGCTCAATCGTGAACAACATGCCGGATTGCAGCGGTGTTTCGTCGCCGGCTGTCAGGAAAGGTGGTTCGTGAACATCCATGCCAATGCCGTGTCCCAGCCGGTGGCGGAAAGTTTCGCCATACCCGGCATCCGCGATGACCTGCCGGGCGGCGGCGTCTACCTGGCTGGTGGTGGCTGCGTCGGCCTTCAGCGCGGCGATTCCTGCCGCCTGCGATTCCATAATCAGCCGGTGAACCCGCACCTGTTCCTCACTCGGCGCGCCAAACGAGACCGTGCGCCCGTAGTCGTAACAGAATCCATCCAGCACCGCGCCGAAATCGAACAGCACGGACACCGGCGGAGTCAGCACACGCGGCCAAGTCGCCAGCCGCTGGCCGAACATCAGGGGATGATTCGGGCCAGAATTGTACAGCGACGTGGTGAATGACGGCCCCAGCGAACCGTGCCGCCGCAGCTGGTAATCCACTTCGGATACCACATCCAGTTCCGTCATGCCAACTTTAAGCTGTTTCAGCACGTCAGCAAAGGCGGCTTCGGTGACTGCTCCGGCACGCCGCATAACGGCGATTTCCTCTTCTGATTTGACCACCCGCAGCGGGCGCAGCAGGGCAGTCGCGGAAATGAAGACCGCATCCGGCACGAGCTTTTGCAGGTGGATCACGGTTTCGCCGGTGGCCGTGTCACTGATGGCGACACGCGGTTTGGCCGGCAGGTTGAAGCGTTTGAGGATGTCCCGCACCAGCGCCGCCGGGTCATCCCAATCGCCTAACACCCGAATCTCTACCCCGGACAGCCGCTCCAGGCCGCCAAATTCGGCGGTCATACGCGGCAGCAGCAGCACCGGTTCATGCTGAGGGGTCAGCCACGCGCCTTCCAGCCAGGCGCCGGGATGCATCGTGACGCCGTAATTGGGGATGTCGCGCGGGACGCCGGTCAGGTAGTGCAGATCGGCAGAAATTGGAAAGAAAACTACGTCAGCAGCGCCGCCGATCATGGCCTGGAAACGTCGCAAACGGTCGTTGTACAGGATCATCTTGAACTCTCACCGGGGTTAAGCTAAACCGCACAAACTATACCACGCAAAAATGGTATAGGAAAACTCAGGCGAAATTTTGCGTAATGGAGTTATAGTCACTAAAATTACTACGGATTAAGGTGAGCCGTTGTATGGGTTTTTGTCTGCTTAAGAAAGGACGTTATATGAGACGCGTTGGTTTAATTACGTTGGTTGCGCTGCTGGTCGCAGGCCTGCTGCTCTCCGGGCTGACCACTCTGGCGCAAGATGAAAAGGTGCTGGTCATCGGCCATGCCGAAAGCACCGACTCGCTCGACCCGGCACGCGGGTATACGCAGACATCGGGTTTTATTTTCCGTGCCATTTATGAGACGCTGGTCACTTTTCCGAATGAGGATGCCAGCAGTATCGAACCTCAGTTGGCTGAGTCGTGGGACGTGTCGGACGATGGCCTGACATACACCTTTAAGCTGCGCGAGGGGGCTGTATTTTCCACCGGTAACCCGGTTACGGCGGACGATGTGGTCTTCTCGATGAACCGCCTGAAGAATCTCCAGGGCAGCCCGGCTTTCCTGGCGAACAATGTGGCCGGTATTGCCGCGTCTGACCCGCAAACGGTGGTGATCACCCTGGCTTCAGCCGACCCGTCATTTTTGTCCTCGCTGCCGAATCCGGCTTTCCAGGTAACAGACTCGACGGTGATCAAGGCCAACGGCGGAACGGATGCTGCCGACGCAGCCTCTGCTGATACCGCCGAAAGCTTCCTGAACAGCAATTCCGTCGGTTCTGGCCCATACATGCTGGAAAAGTGGGAGCCGCAGGTTCAGACTGTGCTGGTACGCAACCCCAATTATCAGGGTGCTGCGCCGTACTTCGACCGCGTGATTATTACCAACATTCCTGAATCGGCCACGCAGAAAATCGCGCTGGAAGCCGGCGATATTGATCTGGCGCTGGACCTTACTGCCGACGAAATCCGGAGTCTGGAAGGCAACCCCGCCATTCAGATTTATCGCGGGCCGGCGAATATTGTTCACTTCCTGCTGATGAATGCTGACCCCGAAATTGGCGGCCCGATGGCCGACCCGAAAGTGCAGTTGGCCGTGCGCTACGCGCTGGATTACGAGGGCTATCAACTGCTGTGGGGCGGTGTGCAGCCCGGCACCAATCTGGCGGTTGGTCTGAGCGGCGCGCTGGGGCCGGATGAGGCACTGAAACGCGATGTCGAAAAGGCGAAGGCGCTGCTGGCGGAAGCCGGCTATCCCGATGGCTTCGCGGTCACACTCAGCTATCCCGACTTCTCGTTCCAGGGTGTGAACATGAACACCAACGCCCAGAAGATTCAGGCTGACCTGGCCGAAGTTGGTATTACCGTTTCCCTGAACCCCGGCGAAATTCAGGTATCGCTGGAAGAATACCGTAATGGCCGGCAGGGCTTCGGTTACTGGTTCTGGGGGCCGGATAAGCTCGATCCGGTTGACTTCCTCGCCTTCCTGCCGGGTGGCAAAGTGGCAACCGAACGTGCCCGGTGGCTGCCGGAAAACGCCGACCCGGAACTGCTGGCGCTGATCGAGCAGGCAAAGGCCGAGTCCGACCCGGACGCACGGCTTGACCTGTATCGCCAGCTTCAGGAATACGCGCAGCAAACCAGCACGTTTGCGCCCTTCAACCAGCCCGATATCCAG
>JARKOK010000164.1 GCA_029975765.1 Aggregatilineales bacterium | reverse complement strand
GAATCAAAAAACGCCTCCTGAAAGGAGGCATTCCATAGGATAACCGTAGGGCGGGGGTTAGTCGGCGGCGGCCTGCGTGCTCGCGGCAGGCGCGGCAGCCGGCTTGCTGTCCACCTTTTCCTTGCCGGTGGAAGCCGTGTTGTTCACGCTGCTGCGCGAGGCACTTTTGCTGTCATTGACATAGAAGCCGGAGCCTTTGAAAATGATGCCTGCCGCCTGCACCACCCGCACGACTTTCTGGCCCGTTACCGGGTCGCGCGTCAGCGGTTCGTCCAGAAATTTCTGCCGAACATCAAAGGTCGAGCCGTCTTCACGGCGATAGGTATACACAGGCATGGCGGATTATACCCCTCACAAACTCGAATGAGTTTTGTCGTTTTTAGCCATCGAATATTATACACCGATTTTTAGCACTGTATATAGGTGAGTGCTAATTTTTGATGAGATTTTAAGACGAAATCTTACCTTACCCGTCCGGCGCAGCTACTTCCGCTGGATGAACTGGTCTACCACCCAGCCCTCGCGGCCATCGGCCAGCCGCACCTGCACCCAACCGGGGATGCGGCTGAGGATCGTGACTTCCTCGCGGGGGGAAACGCTGGTGACGGGCTTCGCGCCGTCGCGCGGTTCGCTCCGCACGTTGATGCGCTGCGCGGCAGTAATCACGCCGATTTCCGGCGCCGGCGTCGGCGTCAGCGCCAGTTCGGCGGCAGTACACAGCGGCACGATGTTGTACTGCTCGCGCTCGGTACATGAAAGTTCGCGCACGAAGCGGTTTGTGGTGAGCCACTCCACCAACTGCGGGCGCTCGGCCACGCGGAACAGGGTCAGTTGGCCGGTGCCCGCCACCCCGAAGCTCAGGCCGTCGGGCGCATAGGCCACCGCTGACCCGCCGCGTGGGTAGATGAAAATCAGGCGGCCAGAGGGCACATCCCACAGCCGCACATCTTCCGCCGCGACAGACAGCGCGGCAGTGCCGCCAGGGCTGAAGGCCACATCCAGCACCAGGCTGGTGTGCGCGCCGCCGCCGCTGCCAAACACACGCCCTTTGCCGGTCGTCACATCAATCAACTGCACCGTATTACCGGCGGTGACGAGCAGGTAACGGCTGTCCGGGCTGAACACCATCCGCGTCACGCGGCCAACCTGAAACGGCGGTCGCCGGGTGCCGCTGGCCGTGTCCCAGATCACCAGCCGGTCGCCCAGGGGGGCAGCATGGGCGCTCACCAGCGTTTTGCCATCCGGGCTGAGCGCCAGCGCGGTCACCGCCCCGGCGCCGCTGTCCCAGCGCGCCCGAACCTGCCCATCGGCGGCGGCATCCCACAGGCGGATGAGGCCGTCGCCCGTACCGGCATAGATCGTGCCGGCCTGCGAGTCAAACGCCATGTAGGCCGCCGTATCACCGGCGCTCAACCGCTGCCCGCGCCGCGTGCCGTTGCCCACATTCCAGGTCAGAATCGAACCGCTGATGTCCGCCGACACCAGCGTTTGCCCATCGGCGGAGAAGGCGATGCCGGTGAAGTGGTTGGGCTGGCCGGAAAGCCGGTCAATCTCCCGACCATCAGCCGTATTCACCAGCGCGATGCTCATATCGTCGTAGGCCAGAGCAACCGTCCCGCCATCGGGCGAAAAGGCCATGAAACGTGAGGGATACGTCACTTTATAATCCCCCAGCAGCCCATCCGGCGCGGTGTCCCACATCCGAATCTGCCCGTCGCTGGACGCGGAAATGATCGCGCGTCCGTCCGGGCTGAAGGCCAGGGCGTTGATCGGGCCGGTGTGACCGGTTAACCGGTGCAGCGCCGCGCCGGTGGCGACATCCCACAGAATCAGGGTGTAATCCGGCACCGGCGTATTGCCGCCGCCCGCGCCGGACAGCGCGAAGCGGCCATCCGGGCTGAAAATCAGACTGGTGATTTTGCCGGTGTGACCGTCAAAACGGCGCACGTCCGCCCGGCGGGCCACTTCCCGCAGGTAAAAGAAGTTGGCGTCCTCGCTGGGTGTCATCAGCAGCCGGTCACTGAACGGGCCAAAGGTACTGAGCCAGCCGTCAGCGAAACTGAACTGCTGCGCGGTGATATTGCTGCCGCCTACGGCGAACTGTCCCAGCAGCAGATAGTTATGGTTGCCGCTGAACGCCAGGCTCCGCCCGACCCGCGCTTCCGTGCTGAAGAACTGGCGGGTCACCCGTTCGCCGGTGCGGATATTCCAGATGGAAATGTTCACGCCGTTGGTCGTCAGCACGCGGTCGGGGTCGGTCGGGCTGAGTACCATACTCAGGATGGGTCCCACCCGGTCGAAACCGACCCGCGCCCCGGTGACCCGCTGCGCCGTACCGGTCGCCACGTCCCACACGATCAGATCGCCGTTGTCGTCGCCCGAAATCGCCAGACTGCCGTCGGCGTTGAAGATGACGCTGTTCACGCCGGACTGAGGCCGGTCGCCCGATACACCAAAATCGCGCACCCACTGGCCGCTGTCTGCCTGCCACAGTTTGATCGAGCCGTCCTGGGCGGACGACAGGAGGTACTGCCCATCCGGGCTGTAAGCGAGGCTCATCACGGGCGCGGCGTGCTGGTGGCCGTCCTGGAAGCCGAAGATCAGGCGCGTGCCGGGGGCGTAAGCCATCTGCACCAGCGCGCGCAGGGTTTCCGGTTGGGTAGGATCGGCGCGGTTAGCCTCCAGCGCCATGATCAGCGCCAGATCGGGGTTACCGCTGGCGAGCATCTGCTCCGCGCCGTCGGACAGTTCGAGGCCGCGTGCGCGCCGGGCTTCTCCCGCTGCCGCCGTCGCCTGAAGGTCACGTTCCAGATTAGCCGCCGCCACCGCTGTCGCCTGCACCGCGACCACCGTTTCCTGCGCGGCGACCGCCGTCGCGGCATTGGCGTCACTGGTGGCGCGGGCGATAGACTCAGCAGTGGCCGCTGTCGCCGCGACATTCGCATTATAATCGCTGGTGGCGCGGGCGTTCTCCGCCGCGATGGCCTGGGTCGCCGCGATATTGGCGTTGTAATCGCTGGTGGCGCGCGCCTGGTTGGCTTCGGCGGCGGCGGTGGCCGCGAGGTCGGCCTGTACCAGCGCCTCACCCTGCGCCACCGTTGCCGTTGCCGCGTTCTGCGCCGCGATCAGCGCGTTGTAATCGCTCGTCGCCCGCGCCTGATTGGCCGACACCTCCTGCTCTGCCGCCATCACCGCGTTAGCATCGATGGTTGCGCTGGCGATGGACTCAGCGTAAGACGCCGTCGCCGCGAGATCGGCCTGTACCAGCGCCACGCCCTGCTCCACTGTCGCTGTCGCCGC
>JARKOK010000159.1 GCA_029975765.1 Aggregatilineales bacterium | reverse complement strand
CTCCAGACCGTGCCGGCGCTGCAACATCTGGAACTGTCCATACTGGAAGCGCTCAGCAGCATCGCCCGGGTGTATTACCTCAAACCGCAGGAAGTGATTCTGCATCAGGGTGACATCATCCACTCGTTTTACATCGTGCAGCAGGGCGGCGTGCGGCTGGTGGAGTACACGCCCGACGGTCAGGGTGTGTCGCTCAAAATCTACGGGCCGGGGGACATCTTCGGCCTGCTGGCGATTTCCGGCGGGTATCCGCATCCGGCCCAGATTGAAGCCATTCACGACAGTGTGGTGTTCGCGGTAGACGGTCAGGATACGCGCCGCCTGATTCACGCCTGGCCGGACTTCGGCCTGCTGGTGATTGACCTGCTGACGGCACACGTTCACGAAGCCCACAACCGGCTGCGCCATATGGCCGCCGAAAAGGTTGACCGCCGGCTGGCGCGGGCGCTGCTGCACCTGAATAAGAAATTTGGCCGCGCGGTGGACGGCAAAATTTCGCTGGATGTGCCAGTCACGCAGCGCGATCTGGCCGAGTTCACCGGCACGACGGTCGAAACCATCAACCGGACGCTGACCCAGTGGAGCCGGCAGGGGTTGGTTGTCTGCTCGCACAAACACATTGACATTCTCGACTGTGACGGGCTGATAGCCATCGCCGAAAATCAGGTTGCTGCCCCGCAAACTTGATGTAAATCAATTTCCCTCGTTCTCACTTTGTGTTAATCTAACGGCATATGACGTACCGCGCGGCTTTCGTCGGGTTGGAGCGCGCGGTTAACCATACCGATGGAGGATGAATTTATGATGCGATTTGTCCGTTCCCGGTCAAGCCCGTTCGTGTTCGGCGGTTTGGTCGCGCTGGCGCTGGGCGTGCTGTTCGGGTTGGGCGTATTCACCTTAAGTTATGCCAAAGGCACCGCGTATCTGTCGGATGACCCGAATGCCTGTGTCAACTGCCACGTCATGCGCGAGCAGTTCGATGCCTGGAACCGGGGCAGCCATAAGGCCGTCGCGGTCTGTAACGACTGCCATATGCCACACGATTTTGTCGGCAAGTGGACGACGAAGGCGATTAACGGGGTCAATCACAGCGTGGCATTTACGACCGGCAATTTCCCGGCCACCATCCACGCCACCGACTTTAACGCGAACATCGTGCAGGCCAACTGTATCAACTGCCATTCAGGGCTGGTGAGCCAGGTGTACGGCTATCACGACGACCAGACGCGGCGCTGCGTGGAATGTCATGGCAATGTCGGCCATCAGAACCGGAATTTACCGTAACCCATTGTTACCCGTTAGCTATCGTCAGTCTTCAATCCATCCCGCGGCACGGCCTGCCGCAGCTCAAGTAGGAGACTTCAGATTATGAAAAGAACACGACAGCTTCTGATTTATGCCGTTATTTTTATCGGCGCGGTGGTGCTGACCGCCGGTGTCGCGGCGCTGCTGGTCAATATCAACGAGCGGCAGAGCGAAGCCCGGCAGTCGCCGCTGAAAATCATTGAAATCCCGGAAGATGAAATTGACGCCTCCATCTGGGGGCAGAACTTCCCGGTGCAGTACGAGATGTTCCGGCGCACCGAGGAAAACTACGGCGCGACGCCCTACGGCGGCAGCGAGCCGTACAGCAAGCTGGAGCGCGTCCCGGCGATGGTGCGCCTGTGGGCGGGTTACGCCTTTAGCAAGGATCACAATGAAGAGCGCGGCCATTACTACGCGCTGATTGACCAGTTGAATACACAGCGCATCGTCATCAAGGAGCAGCCCGGCGCCTGCGCCAACTGCCACGCCGGCGAAGCGCCGGTGCTGATCAAGTCTATGGGCTGGGAAGCCTTCAACAGCACCCCGTACAATGAACTGAAGGAGAACCTGCACACCGGTTCGACCTGTAACGACTGCCACGACCCGCAGACGATGGAACTGCGGCTCACGCGGCCCGGTTTCATCAACGCGATGGAAAAACGCGGGATTGATCTGAGCAAGGCCACGCGCCAGGAAATGCGCACGTATGTCTGCGCCCAGTGCCACGTTGAATACTACTTCGCCGGTGAAAACAGCATCCTGACCTTCCCCTGGGAGAAGGGTCTGACGATTGATAATATTCAGGAATACTACGACAGCTACGAATTCAAGGACTGGACACACGCCGAAAGCGGCGCGCCGATGCTGAAGATGCAGCACCCGGAATTTGAACTGTACAGCACCGGTATTCATGCCCGTTCCGGCGTGGCCTGCGCCGACTGCCACATGCCGTACACCCGCGTCGGCAGCGTGAAGGTCAGCGATCACTGGCTGCGCAGCCCGCTGAAGAACCTCAGCGCGGCCTGCCAGACCTGCCACAACGTATCAGAGGAAGAACTGTATAACCGGGTGGTGGACATCCAGCACAAGACGGCGGAACTGCTGCACGCCAGCGAAGCCGCCCTGCTCGACGCGATTGATGCCATCGTCGCCGCGAAAGAAGCCGGCGCAACTGACGAACAGTTGGCCGAGGCGCGGCAGCTTCACCGCATCGCGCAGATGCGCTGGGACTTCATCTCGTCGGAGAACAGCACCGGCTTCCACAGCCCGCAGGAAGCGGCGCGCGTGCTGGCTGACTGCCGCGATCTGGCACGCCAGGCGCAGTTGGCCGCCGTGCTGATTACTACCCAGCAGAGTGTGAGCCTGACGGCCAGCGGCTAAGCGTTATCTGATTGATGGTCGGGGCAGGTCTGTGACCTGCCCCGGCACTTCCATTCTGGCCGCGCGGCTCATCCGTGAAACTGCGGCAGCACGTCGCGGGCGATCAGCTCCAGATCAGCGATGTTGTCCTGATCGAGCCATTGCAGCATGAAACGTTCCACGCCGGCCTCGGCAAACCGGCCAATCTGTTCCACCACCGCGCCCGCCGTCCCCACGATCAGCCCGCGCTCCACCAGTTCCGCCGCCGGGGTTGGAGTGGCGCGCGCCGCCAGTTTCTCGCGCAGGGCGGCGTCGTCCCGGCCAAAGACCAGTTGGGTCATCAGCGACCGTTTGACACTGTGCGGGTCGCGCCCGCGCTGGCGCAGCAGATCATCCAGCAGCAGCGACCGTTCGCGGTAGGTTTCGACCGAGATGAACACGCCGTTCCACTCGCTGGCGTACTGCGCCACCAGCGGCAGCGTCAGCAGGGGGCCGTTGCCACCGATCAGAATCGGCGGCCCGCCGGGGCGCTGCGGGCGCGGCAGCAGGATCGCCCCATCCAGCGAAAAATGCTGGCCTTCAAACAGCACCGGCTCGTCGCTGGTCAGCAGCCGCGTGACGACTTCCAGGCCGTCCTTCAGCATGGCGAAGCGGGTTACCTGATCGTGAAACGGCACGCCAAAATGTTCGTGTTCGCGTGTTTGCCAGCCCGCACCCATGCCCAGCACCAGCCGCCCGCCGCTCAGATCGTCTACGGCGGCGGCCATCCGGGCAATCAGCGCCGGGTGGCGGAAGGTGATCGGCGTCACCAGGCAGCCAAATTCGATGCGCCGGGTATGATCGGCGGCATACGTCAGCGACACCCACAGCTCCAGCGAATCCTTGTCCGGCGGGGCGGCGTTGGTAAAATGGTCGGAGCGAAACAAACACTGGAAACCTAAATCTTCGGCAGCCTGCAACAACCGCTGCCAGCGCGGCCAGTTCAGGCCGTCCTGTCCTTCAATCATCAAACCAATCTGAACCATAGAAACCTCTTTTTTAAGTACGCCAACGGGCGGCTGGCTCGTACCGGTGAGGTGATTTTACCGCGAACGCTCGTCCTCCATCCCTTCTCTCTGAGGGAGAAAGACAGAAAATCGTCTTTAAGCCTCTCGCCCTGAGGGAGAGGAGTCTGGGATGAGGGCCAAATCCAGGCCGGCGAGCGCACACCGGCGCTCCCCTACTTAGCGGCTTGCCATCCTGACCGCCCCATCCAGGCGGATCACTTCGCCGTTCAGGTACGAATTTTCGATGATGGCCTGCGCCAGCCGCGCGTACTCGTCCGGCTGGCCGAAACGCGACGGAAACGGAATCTGCCCGGCCAGCGAGGTTTTTACCTCGTCGGTCATCAGGCCGACCATCGGCGTATCAAAGATGCCGGGGGCAATCGTCATCACGCGCACGCCCAACCGCGACAGGTCGCGGGCCACCGGCAGCGTCATGCCGAACACGACGCCTTTGGACGCGCTGTAGGCCGCCTGCCCGATCTGCCCGTCAAAGGCCGCGACCGAAGCGGTGTTGATGATCACGCCGCGCTCGCCGGCCTCGTTCGGCGCGTTGGTCGCCATCTGCGCCGCCGCCAGCCGGATGACGTTAAAGGTGCCGATCAGGTTAATTCGGATGACGGTTTCAAACAGATCGAGTGGATGCGGCCCTTCCTTACTCACTGTGCGCCCCGCCCAGGCCACGCCGGCGCAGTTAACGGCGATATGCAGCCCCCCGAACGTTTCAACCGCCGTGTGAATCGCGGCCTTGACCTCGGCCTCGCTGGTGACATCTGCCGCAGCGAAACGCGCGGCTTCGCCCAACTCAGCGGCCAGCGCAGCGCCCCGTTCGGCATCCCGGTCGGCGATCACCACCAGCGCGCCCTGCTGCACAAAACGCCGCGCGCACGCGCTGCCCAGCCCCGACGCGCCGCCGGTTACCAGCGCAACCCGATTAGTCAGTTCCATTTATCCCCCTCCTTACCTATTTACACAGCCAGTCACAAACTGTATTGTAGCGCGAAATGCTGCGGCGCAGGCAGCCCGACCGTCAGGCACGGGTGAGGCGACCGGCACACCATGATCATTACACGGTTGAGGGGTACACATGGCTAACAACGTTCAGCCGCGCCGGCGGCTCATTTTCCGCCTGCTGCGCTGGCTGGTCATGCTCATCGTGATACTGGGCGCGGCAGGTTATATTTTTGAGGCCGGGGCGCTGCGGCGCGACCAGGAACGCTATCCGCCGCTGGGAGAACACCTCGTCGTCAACGACCGCGAGATCCATATCTTCTGCGTGGGCACTGGCAGCCCGACCGTGATTCTGGAAGCGGGCGCCGGGCTGTTCTCATTAAGCTGGCAGATGGTGCAGCCAGAAGCAGCGAAGATGACCCGCGTGTGCAGCTACGACCGCGCCGGGCTGGGCTGGAGCCAGGCCAGCGACCGCCCGCGCACGCCTCAGACTATCGTCGCCGAACTGCGCGCGCTGCTGGCCGAGGCGACCATACCGCCGCCCTATGTGCTGGTTGGTCATGCCATCGGCGGGCGCTACGCGCGGGTGTTCGCGGCGGAATATCCCGACGACGTGGCCGGGCTGGTGCTGGTGGACGCCAGCCATGAGGACTACGACGCGCGTTATCCGGTCGTCACCGCCGAAGCCGTGCCGTTCTGGAACTACGGGTTCGCGCTGCAATTTGGCCTCGTGCGGCTGTTCGGCCCGGAACTGGCCGCGCGGACCGAGCCGGATATGGCCTTCGCGCCGCCGGAAGACCTGCGCGTCCAGATGCTGCTGATGTACCGTTCCTACCGCGCCGAGGTGGCGCTGGCGGAGATCGTCAACCGCAATCAGGCCGACGCCGAACTATACGCACACCCTTCGCTGGATGATATGCCGCTGGCGGTGCTGGTGCGCGGGCGGCCCATGCCGGAGGCCGACCGGTGGGCAGCCTGGCAGGAGGCTCAGGCGCGTACCGCCGCGCTGTCCACACATGGCGAACTCATCGTGGCCGAAGGCAGCGGCCCGTACATCCCCTACGCCCGGCCTGATCTGGTCATTGATGCCATTCGCCGGGTGGTGGCACAAACGCGGCTGCGCTGATCGGGCGGAAGAGTCCGACCGGGGTTAAACGGCTGTCACCAGAATCGGGCGATCTTTGGTGATGACCACCGTATGCTCGTACTGCGCCGCCGGGCTGCCGTCGGGGGTTTTCAGCGTCCAGCCGTCCGCCGCTGTCACGATGTGATTGGCCTTGGTTGAAACAAACGGCTCAATCGTAATCACCAGTCCCTCGGTCAGTACGGCGTTTGCGCGTTTGTTGAAGAAACCGGGCACGCTCGGCGGCTCGTGCAGCTTGCGTCCCACGCCGTGTCCCGGCAGATCGCGGATAATGCGGAAGCCGCAGCGCCGTACTTCGTTTTCCATCGCGCGGCCAATGTCGTACACGCGGTTGCCAGCCTTCGCCGCCGCCAGCCCTTTGTCCAGCGCGGCGCGGGTGCAGTCCGCCAGTTTTTGTTTAAGCGGCTCAACCGGCAGCATGGGGATGGTCGCGCCGGTGTCGGCAAAGTAGCCGTCCAGTTCTGCCGATACATCAATGTTCACCAGATCACCCACCTGAATCACGCGGCTGCCGGGGATGCCGTGCGCGGCCTCGTCATTGATGCTGATGCAGGTGTAACCGGGAAACTTGTATGTGACGATGGGGGCGGAGTGCGCGCCTTCCTTCTTCAGCAGTTCCGCGCCGATGGCGTCCAGTTCGCCGGTGGTCATGCCGGGACGAACGGCCTCGCTCATCTTTTTCAGCGTCATTCCTACCACCTTGCCGATACGCAGCAAGCCGATCAGGTCTTTTTCCGAATCAATGGACATGAGTTTCCTTACGACGCCAGCGGCTTACTTCCGCCGTTTGGCGATCACTTCATGGAGCAGTGCGGTCAGCTCCGGCTGTTTGGGCAGCGGCTTTTGCAGGAACAGATCCGCCTTCGCGTGGTTGATACACGCTTTTTCTTCGTCCGGGGTCAGGCGGTAGGCGGTCATCAGCACGATGGCCGCGTTCTTTAAAGTCGGACTCCGGCGCAGCCGCGCGCCGACGTCCGGCCCGCTGGCGTCACCCGGCAGCCGGATGTCCAGCAGCGCCAGTTCCGGCACTTCATCGGCATAACCGTTGTCCACTTCGTCAATCCATGCCAGCGCGTCCTCGCCATTGGTGAACGAAACACCATTTATACCGAGGATTTCGTACATCGCCAGCACCATTTCGTACATTCCGGGTTCGTCTTCCACCAGCATCCACGTTGTCATGCAACCCCCCTGTGGGTTCGTAGCGATGATCGGCCTGATTAAACCGGCTGCTCCACCAGATGACATCGGCCAATGGTGTTAAACTGAGCATTAAAACCATTGTAAATTATACCCGCAATTCGCAAGGCTTAAGCAAGGCCGCACGATTAAAAGTTGGACAGAATTTACATCCGGGGAAATGGCCTGCCATGCTTGATCTTTCGATTATCATTGTCAACTGGAACACCCACGACCTGCTGGCAAAGTGCCTACGCTGCGTCGAAACGACCGTTCATGAGGTAAGCTATGACGTGTGGGTGGTGGACAACGCCTCCACCGACGGCAGCCCGGACATGGTGCGCCGGGATTTCCCGAACGTCCGGCTGATCGCCAATACGCAGAATGTCGGGTTTGCCCGCGCCAATAATCAGGCCCTCCAGGCCTGTGAAGGCCGCTACGCCCTGCTGCTCAACAGTGATGCGTTTGTCAGCGAGCGCACGATTGACCATATGGTGCGTTTTATGGACGCGCGGCCTGACGCGGGCATGGCCGCCTGTAAGCTGCTGTACGCCGATGGCCGTTTGCAGCCGTCGTGCAGCCGTTTTCCCACCCTGCTGACCGAACTGTACATCGCGCTCGGCCTGGATAAACTGTTCCCCAAAAGCCCGATTTTTGGCCGCTACATGATGACCGACTGGGACTACGGCGACACCCGCGAGGTGGATGTGATTATGGGCGCGTTC
>JARKOK010000158.1 GCA_029975765.1 Aggregatilineales bacterium | reverse complement strand
CAGCGTGAGCTGCTGCGACTGCACCTCGGCCATCGCGTCAATCGTATCCTGCAGGCTGGAGACTTCGTCCTGAATTTCCAGCCGCAGGCGCTGCGCGCGCGAACTGTCCACTTCCTTCGTGCCCAGCAGCGACATCTGCGCGTAGATGGTGCCCAGTGACGACAGCGTGCTTTCCAACTGGATTTCCGCCCGCTTGACACTGTTCACGGTCGCTTCCAGATTGCTCAACTGCTGCTCAAGCTGTTTGATCTGGTTTTCCAGTTCACGGCGCACGTCGGGGTCTTTTTCGCGTTCGTACCGGATTCGGGCTTTTTCCAACTGCTGCGGCACCATGCGGCGGTCGCGTTCCACCAGCTCATTGTTATCAAACGCGTCAATGTGCAGCGCCAGATCGTACATGTGTCCGATCCAGTCGTTGATGTCATCTACTGTCTGCTGAAGGCTGAGACGCATCGCGCCCTTGTGCCGCTTGACCAGATTCAGCATATTGCGGCGGTATTCCAGCGCGCTTTGCAGCCGCTGCCGCGCGACTGAACTGCGAATCGCGCGCAGGTCGTAACGGCTTTCAAAGGCGCTGGCAATCGCCTGCGAGGCCGCTTCCGGGTCGCGCATGTTGGAGATGATGAAGGCCGCTTCCGCAATCGCGCCCAGCACCAGCCAGAACCACTGCTGCCAGCCGGGGATGTTCGTAATCTGCACGCCAAAGTACAGCACCAGCGTGATAATCAGCGTGACTGCGGTCTGCCAGCTTAACACTGCCCGCCGCAGAATCGCGCCGGTCGCACGCTCGCGCACTTCATTGGTCGAATCTCTGGACATTCTTTCACCTTTCCGCGCCCGCCTTCTTCCCTGAATACGTTAAAACACCGGGCGCGGTTGCAAAAACAGGTATAGGGACACCGGCTCGCGTGTCCCTACGCAAATCACACGGGAGGACGCGGTTTACTGTCCGGCGCTGTCGCCGCCCTGCTTGCCCAGCAGACGGGCGCGGCGTTCTTCAAGCTGGCGTTCGACTTCGCTGCCGCGCACGGCTTCATCCACCTGCTCCTGGAGGTTGCCGACAGCCATTTCCAGCCGGGCATCTTCCTGATCGAGCCGCAGCCGGATCGAGTCGGTCAGCGCGTTGATTTCGGAATCGCCCACCTTCGACAGGTCATCCAGGCTCTTGATCGTCTTGGTCGTCACCTTCTTGGCT
>JARKOK010000157.1 GCA_029975765.1 Aggregatilineales bacterium | reverse complement strand
CGCTGGAGGCTGAGGGCGTAGCGCAGTTTGTCCGTCCCTTCCAGCAGACGGTTTTCCAGAATATAACTGAACACCTGCCGGACATGCTCCTGGATCGGCATCAGGTAAAGCTGCATCAGCAGACCTTCCTGCCCCATCGTTCGCGGACGGCCATCCCCCCGGTGAACGCGCAGCAGGAACAGCGGCAGTTCGTTCACCAGAGCCTCGTGAATCTGCGGCACTTTTTGCAGCGCGTCGTACAGCGTCCGGTAGCGGTTTAAGTCCGCCATGATGACGTAAGCGCGGCGTTTGCTGGCATCCACGTAGCTGGGCTGCGGCATGTTGACGAAACATTCCTTGATGGCCTGCGGCAGCCGGTCATAATTGTCGCGTTCGGCATCAATTTCATCAATCGGGCCGTACTTCACCACCAGCGAGTCGGCATTCGGGATCGTCAGCCGGAAGGTATCATCCTCCGGCTGCATCGGGTTGCAGATGCGCGGGCGAATCCGCACGACATTCGACTCTGACATGCCCAACCGCATCTGTTCCGGCGGCTTTTCGAGATCCACCTGAATCCAGTTTTGCAGCGCCCGCTTGATGTTGACAGTATCGGATGGTTCCACCTGGCGAATCTGCTGGGAAGCCATCTTGCGGTGGATGTAAGTCGCGCCCCAGTGAATGAGGGGCTGTTCCAGATACGCCCGCAGCGATACCAGCGTGCGGCAGACGATCAGCAGATAATCATACGGATTCGGAAACAGGGTGCGCAGCGTTTGCACCGCATTGACACCGTGAAACACCCCCCACCACAGCTCCATCGCGCGCCCAACGACCGGCCCCAGTTCGGGGTAAGCCGGCAGCATTGGCATCAGATTTTCGATCACGTAACACGTGCTGATGACCATTTCGCGGAAAATGTCGCGGAAGTCGGCGATCAGATCAGCCGTTAACTGCTGCTGCTGGATGGACTGGCCGATGTCCATCATATCCTGGCTGAGACCCCACAGGCCGCCGCTCTGCTCCGCGATGCGCAGCAGATTCGAGAGATGCTTGCGCTGCTGGACGGGCGTCAGGCGGCCAACCAGTTCGTGCCGCAGGCGCAGCGCCAGCGCCAGGTCTTTATCGCGGCGCAAATCCTGCACCATCCGGTTCGACCACTTCCGCAGATCCCCCTCAGCCATCAGACCGTTCAGCACGCCCACTTCGCGGGCCAGCGCCATCACCTTAATCGTCCAGAGGGTGTCAAACGCCAGATCGCTGGACTGGATGTCAAAATAATCAGTCGGTGTGCGCTGCTGAATCAACTGTTCCAGGCGCGGCAGAACATAAGGATGTGCCGGCGCCAGACTGAGCAGCGCCTCCAGCCGGTTCATTTCCACGGCGTCTATCCGGCGGCGCAGTTCGTTCGGGAACGGGGTAGCGAACCAGTCCGCCGCCTCGCGCAGTTCGTCCTGCTCCGGGCCAAAGCCGTAAGCCAGCAGCGCCGTTGTATAGTGCTGCGTCACGCGGACAGCGTTCGGCGAGATTTCACCGCGCGCGTCCAGTGGCGCGCTGAGCAGCAGTTCCGGGTACTCAAACCGCGCGCGCAGCAGGTCAAGCACCAGTTCACCTAAGGTTTGTTCCAGATCGGCAAGTTCACGTACAGTCATGGTTAAAAATGCTTTTGGTCGTGGCCTCGCTAAAACGGGATTATTTCGAGGTTTAGACAACTCTTAATTCTAACATATTTGAAATGCGGCGGCTACCAGAAAATATAAAATCTTACAAAATAAAAACCCGGCGCGCAGGCCGGGTTAGAGTTCAGCCGGGACACAGTTCTGCCGTGTCCCGTTGGTAATCGTCATGCATTCGGCTGGACAGTCGCTTCGGGTTCTTCCGGCTGGTCGGGAATCGGAGGATGCACGAAACCATCCGGCCCGAAGAAGCGGAAGCCGCGCGGCATCATCATCCCACCGCTGGCGGCGGCTTCATCCAGCGTAACCGGCACTTCCAGCGACTCGTCGCCGCGCAGCACGGTCAGCGTCACCGTATCACCCGGCTCGTAAGCCAGCAGCCGGTCGCGCAGGGTGCGCTCCACGTCTACCTTATCGCCGTCAACGGCGGTTACAATATCATCCACCTGCAACCCAGCCGCCGCCGCTGGCGAGTCCTGAATGACCTCGGTAATCAGCGCGCCTTCCGTTTGCTCAAGGCTGCGCGCCTGTGCTGTCTGTTCATCGAGGGTGACAAACATGACACCCAGCCGCGCCCCGCCGCCCATCATGCTGAACGGCATGTTGAACGGCATCCTGAAACTGCGCTGCCCGTCGCCAAACGGCATTCCGCGCTGACCGCCGCTGAACGGGATAAACATATCACTCAACGACAGTTCCAGTGTTACGGTCTCGTCGCCGCGCTGCACTTCAACTGCCAGCGGCTGAGTGGGATCGAAGTTACGCAGCGCCGACAGCAAATCCGCCGGGCGACTGATCTCGGTATCACCCACTTTCCTGATCACATCACCCACTTCGAAACCGGCCTGCGCGGCGGGCGAGTCTGCTGTCACCGCGCGCACAACCAGTCCATCAGCAGTCCGTTCGACAGAGAGGCCAAACAGGCTCGCCATGTTTGGCAAAATCTGGATGTTTACGGTCGGCTCCTCCACCGGGCGCGCGGCCAGCGTCACTTCCAGCGACAGGGTTTCAGCGTCACGCTGCACCTCCAGCGTCACCGTGTCACCAACGGCGTGCTGCGCCAGCGCATCGCGGATCGTCTCGACAGTCACGGCCTCACCGTTGATCGCCTTAATCACATCGCCCACCTCAATCCCGGCTGCGGCGGCGGGGCCATCGGGCAGCACCTGCGCCACCAGCGCCCCCTCCTTGTCGGGGTCAAGACCAACGCCGAGGAACGGTTTCGCCTCGTCCTGCGCGGCGGCAAAACCAGCCCCTGCCAGCGCCAGGACCAGCGCTCCCAGTAGAACCAGAATGGAAACAGGCTTGCGTGTCAACATATCGTCTTTTCCTCCCAGAACACCACTGGCATGAGCCATATAATCGCACTGGCTCGCCATGTTCAATCTACGCTCGGCGGCTGAAAAGCCCGTGAAATCGAGATGAAAGCGCGTTTAGCGGTTGATGAGGAACGATGTTTATGCAGCAGCAGGCGCAGGATGGTGTACGATGGATGGGGAGATTCGCAACCATCGAAGCAGGTGCAGACCGCTATCCCACCAGAGGCATATTCTATGCGTTTATCGCTTTCGAAGTTTCTTCCGGCGCTGGTCATCGCCGGGCTGCTGATGCCGCTGCTGGCACTCGGTTTTATCGGCCAGTACAGCCGCTATATGGCCGACGATTACTGCACGACCGCCCGCGCACTGACAGACGGCGTGCCGGGTTCGGTCATCTGGTGGTATACCCATTGGGCCGGGCAGTTCACGAACTGGACGCTCAAAGGCGCGGCAGCCTTCCTCGGCCCAGGGCTGACAACGGTGCTGCCGGCTGTCGTGCTCGTGATCTGGGTGCTGGCAGCCATCTGGACGATGTACCAGATCGCGCTGGCCGTCCGCCTGCCCCAACCGCGCGCCAGCGCCGGCGTGTTGGGCGTGCTGCTGGTTTTTGCCGTATTTGACGGTACACCCAGCGTGATTCAGTCCCTCTACTGGCTGGGCGCGGTGATCCCCTATACGCTGCCCCTGATCGGCATGACCTTTCTGATCGGCTTTATCATTTACACGCTGCGCCGCCAGCCGGAGCATCTTTCGCTGAGCGCGGTCGCCATCGTCGCCAGCGTAACATTCATCGCGGGGGGGCTATCAGAAGTCTACGTCGCTTTCCAGACAGCGGCGCTGGGACTGGCTTTTCTGGCGGCACTGGCATGGGCGCCGCCGCATCATAAACGGTCTATGCTGGTGCTGCTGGGTGTGGGCATTGTTTGTTCGCTGGCGGCACTGGTGATTATCGCCGCCGCGCCAGGCAACGCGGTACGGCGGGCGCAGTTCCCGCCCATGCCACTGCCGGCGGCGCTGGGACAAACCTTTGTCACTTCACTGGCGTATCCACTGATCGCGGCGCAGCGGTTTTCAACCATCGCGCTGCCAGCGGCGGTGCTGCTGCCGCTGCTGGTCGTTTACCAACTGGAACCGCTGCCCGCGCATCTGCGGCTGTCCGGGCGAGTGACGCGCCGTTTGCTCATTGGAGTCGCGGCGCTGGCGTTGATTCTGACAATGGCCTGCCTGCTGCCGCCAATCTACGCCACCAGTTTCGCGCCGGCCTCGCGCGCCTATATCATGCCGCAGTTTATCCTGATCAGCGCGGCGCTGGCCTGCGGCAGCATTATGGGATTGGGCGCGCGCTGGAAACAGGCACGCATCACGCCGCGAACGCGCCAGATCGCCGCCCTGGCCGTCGTCATCCTGCTGATCGTTGGGCCGCTCGCATCAGCCTGGCAAACACTGGCAGAAGCAGCAGACTTCCGTACTTACGCCGCCGAATGGGACACGCGTGACACGGCCATTCGCGCATCAGCGGCGCAGGGAGAACAGCATATCGAAACGGAGATGCTGACGGTGGACATCGGTTTCCGCGCCGGGCTGGAGCCGATTGGGCCGGAAGCGAACGGCAGCATAAACACCTGTGCCGCGCAGTATTATGGCGTTACATCCCTTATCGCTCGAACACGGCTGGAAATGGGAAACAAATCGAGGTAGACCATGTCTCGCAAATCCTTCAATTCTGTCTGGCTGCTGGTCGGCCTGCTATGGGTGGTGTTTCTGGGAGCAACTTTTTTCCTGTATATGAACCATCCCAACGGCGGTGGCGATTTCAGCTACTACTACCGGGGGATGCAGCGCCTGCTGAACGGCACACCCTTGTACGAAAATCTGGCAGCTGTTGACTATGTTGGCCCGCCCCTGCAAATCCAACTGATGTCACCCCTGGCGATGTTGACTGCCGACCAGGCCGGAGCCGAGCGACTATGGTTCGGCATCAATGTCATCGTTCTGCTGGGCACGCTGGCGCTTTTAAGCCGGTACGTGTCTCAGCGCCACCACCGGCTGATCCTGTGGACAGCACCGGTCTTTTTTATCGCCACTTACCAATCCTTTCTGTTTGGACAGGTCACCATTATTCTGTTTGCATTAACGGCAGGCGCGTGGGCGGCCTATCGCGAACAGCGCCCCATACTGGCGGGGGTGCTGCTGGCGGTGGCGGTATGGACGAAATTTTATCCGGGGCTGCTGCTGGCGTACTTTCTGTGGAAACGCGAATGGCGGGTGGTGCTGGCGGGGGCGGTCACAACTTTCGTTGTTATCGGTTTGCAGGCTGCTATTTCCGGCACGGATACGCTGTTATATTACTTCACGCATGTTCTGCCAGAACTGGCCGCCGAAGGCCAGCCGTATCTGAATCATTCGAACAATTCGATCCTCGGTTTCGCGCAGAAGACCTTCACGGAAGCGCCGCAGGTGATACCGCTGCTCGTAAGCCCGGCGCTGATGACGATCACCCGTTACGGCCTGCTGCTGGGACTGGGAGGGTTGACGCTGTATTTCCTCTCACGACCCGCGATTCCGCTGGCGCGAACGTCACTGGAGAAATACGATCTCGAATATGCCGCCGTGCTGCTGGTCGCGCTGCTCGGCGGTTCAACTCTCGGCCTGCACGGGATGCTGTCGGCGCTGCTGCCTTTCGTAGTTTTGTTCCGCCACCGCTACGGTCTGACATCTCCGGTACGGCTGCGGCTGAAGCTCATCAGCCTGATGGCTGTCTTACTCATCAATCTACATTATTTCCTGATTATCGGTTATCTCCTTCCGCCTTCCGACGCTGAACTGTCCGCGCTGGTACTGTCACTGCCGTTTTTCGGGATGCTGCTGATCTGGGGACTGGTGGTGTGGATGCTCGCGCATGTCAGCCGGCAGGAGACACCGGTACTGGAAGTACAGGCCGCAGTTTAAAATAAACAGGGACACAGCGCGCCGTGTCCCTCCCTTACCGCTCCAGCAGCGGTATTACTTCTCGTCTTCGTTCCGGCGGCCACCCAGCCGCTTCGAGAGGAAACCACCCATCAGCGAGTTCATCATCGTGCCGCCTAACGTTTCGCCGCGCTCGACAGGTGCTTCTTCTTCCCAACGCGCGTTATGGCGGCGGTTGATCCACGCGCTGTACGCTTCCGAGGCTTCGATCAGCGCGCCTTCCAGCGCGGCCTGGTCGTTCTGTGCCAGAATGGTGCGGAACGTTTGCAGCGTTTGCGTCAGAGCGTCCAGATGGCGCAACAGGCTGTCCCGGTTGTTCAGCCAGGCGTCACGCAGATCATCCGGGTGCGTGTCAAACAACGAGTGCGTCAGGCGGCCAAACGCCGGATTGGTGAACCGCTGCGCGTCCTGCCAGCCTTCGCGCCGGGCGGCGGTATAAAACGCGGCCACACCCAGCACCCCCGGCAGCATGTCGGTTAACGCAAACAGGCTGTCATGTTCGGCGGGGTCGGCAAAATGAGGCGTCGAGCCAAGGATCACCGCAAAGTCAGACGCGAGTTCGACCGCCTCGCGGACGGCGGACACGCTGGGCATCAGCAGCATCGTGCCTTTATCAAACAGATCCGCCGCCGCGTGCTGCGTATCATCCAAACCATCAAACAAATACTGCGGGTTGACGATTGGCGTTACGCCCACCATATGGACTTCGGCGGGCAGGGATGCCGCTGCCCACTTCAGCGACGGCTGCTTGAGCGGCGACATATCCAGCACCACCGCGCCGGGGCGAAACTCTGGCGCGAGCGTTTTGTAGGCCGAAGGCATATCGGCATACGGCAGCGCCAGCACCACAATATCCCGACCGCGCGCCACATCGAACAGATTACGCTCGATCTTGCCGGGCAGCCCCAGACGCGCGGCGTCCTCTCGCACCCCGGCACGCGAATCGGCGCAGGTCACCTCAAACTGATGCTGCGCGTCCTTGTTCGCGTTGTAACGTTTGAGTGCCAGCGCCACCGACGCGCCGGTACGCCCCAACCCCAGAATCCCGACTGATACGTTAGCCATGACTCATCCCCTGCGTTTGTTTCAGCTGCCATCATCAGTCACGAATCCGGCATTCGACTGATGACTATAACTGCACGTAGCTGTTTTCCGCCAGAATAAAGCGGCGGGTGGCCGGCATCCGCTGGGCCGCCACCACCTGCGCGCTGTCGGCCAGCAGGCTGGCGTCAATGCGCCCCGGAATGTCTCGTATGATGCAGTCGCTCATCACAATGCTGGCTTCAATCTCACTGCCTTCAATCAGCACATTGTCACCCAGCGACGTGTACGGGCCAATGTAGCTGTCGCGGATAATCGTATTGTCGCCGATGATGACCGGCCCACGAATCACGCTGTCAATCACCTGGCTGTTCTGTCCCAGCAGCACACGGTGCGAGACTTCCGACCGGCCAATGATCTGATCCTTGTTCTCCGGTGCGGGGGTGTAGGGCAGGTCTTCCAGCACAAGCTGGTTCGCCAGCACAATGGCGTCCGGCTTGCCGGCGTCAATCCACCACCCCTTGAGGATATACGGACACACATTCGCGCCGTCGTTTATGAGTGTCTGAATCGCGTCGGTGATTTCAAGTTCGTTGCGCCACGAGGGTTTGATCCGGCTGATGGCATCAAAAATGGATGGCCGGAACAGGTATACCCCGGCAATCGCCAGATTCGACTTTGGCTCTTTGGGTTTCTCAACCACCCGCGCGATGCAGTTGCCATCCAGTTCAGCGATGCCATAGCGCGTTGGGTCAGACACCTCGCCCAGGGCGATTGAGGCTTCCGTGCCGGAGGCCACAAAATCGTGAAACAAGGGCTGCATTTTGTCCTGAAAAATATTATCTCCCAGGAACACACAAAACGGCTCGTCACCCACAAACGAGCGGCACAGATTGACTGCATGAGCCAGCCCCAACTGCTCGGACTGGACGATATATTCCAGATTGACCCCCATGCTCTCGCCTTTACCTAATGTCTGCGGAATCGGCGAGTCCAGATCATTCACCACCAGACCAATGTCAGTCAGCCCTGCCCCTTTGAGCACGTCAATGGCGTAACCAATCAGCGTTTTATTGGCGACCGGCACCAGTGCCTTAGGCATGGTCAGCGTTACAGGGCGCAGGCGCGTGGCCTTGCCCGCAGCCAGGATCACGGCTTTCATGGATGGATGTACCTCCAAACGGCAACCAGGAGAAAAGGACAACCTTCCGCCATCGTAGCAGAAGAGACGCCAGATCACCAACCGAATTTTTTGTGAAGGCTGCCGAAAAACAATAAAGTCAGGGCGGGTTTTTGTCACCCGCCCCAACCCAACTAACGATCCAGGTAGGCTACTGCCGCGTCCAGCACCGGGTCACTGGCGAACAGGGTGTCCTCGTTCACCGGCACTTTGACCGTCGGCACGACGCCCGTGCCTTCGATGATAACGTTACCCTCAAGGTCTACCGGACGGCCTACCGAGAACTGAAGCACCAGCCCGCCAGGCATAACAAAGGCTTTCTGAGCGCCGCCCAGGCCTGCCGTTGGATACTGGCCGACGATGGCAGCGCGGTCTTGCAGCGTCATCGCATAGGTGAAGAACTCGCACGCGCTGGCACAGCTTGGCCCAACCAGAACAGTCACCGGGCCGTCATAACGCAGTTCTTCCGGTGGCAGATAGAACTTGCTCAGGCCGCGCTCGTCGCTGTAGAACTCGCCGCGCGATTTGTCGTAGGATTCCGTCTGGCTGATCGTCAGCGCCTCGCTAAAGAAGTAAGCCGCCATCTGGTCGGCCAGAAAACCGCTGCCGCCGCCGTTCTGTCGCATATCAATAATCAGGCCGGGAATGGCCTGCTCGTTCATCGCGCGCAGCATCCGTTCCCATAGCGTGATGGTCAGGCGGCTGTCGTCGAAAAAGCTGTAGATTTTGACGTACATATAGCCGCTGTCCAGCAGCCGGTATTCCAGCGGCAGTTCAACCCCGGACAGACCAACATTAAACGACGAGGCGTTAAAACTCACAATCTCGTCTGTCGCCGTGAGGGTGGTGGTCTGCGGCTCACTCTGGCCGGGGTTACGATAGGTCAGTTCAACGGTCGTACCCAGCGGGAAGCGCGTGACATAACGAAGCTGCTGCAACCGCAGCACATGTTTGGCGCTGAACGGCGCCGACCAGGGAACCGTTTGCCGTATGGCATCCTGAATGGACTGCCCGTTGATGTTCAGGATTTCCGCTTTCAGTTCCACGCCGGCCTGTGCCGCCGGCCCATCGGGCAGCAGGAAACTGACGATCACCCGCCCATCATCAGTTTCGCGCACACCCAGGCCCAACCCGCCCGAAACGGCGGTTTCAAACTGGGCTTGCAGCGGCCCGACAATTGGCGCGCTGTGATGGCCGTCGGGGATTGCCAGGACGAAATCACGCACCGCCGTCAGGTAATCGGTCGCGTCCTGGCTCGCATCCACCTGCTCGAAACGCGGGCGGAACTGGGCGCGCAGCGCATCCCAATCCACCTTTTTCAGCTCGGTGAAGGCATATTCCTGCTCCATCATGTCTACCATGCCGTCAAAGGCTTCGGCAAAGCCGAGATTGGAGAAGTCGTCCAACTCGGCTTCTTCACCTTCAATCAGGTCTATCTTCACCTCGCGAGAGCGGTCGAAGGTGAAGGGATCGGTATCCATATCCACGACTGTGTAACCGGCGGGCAGGCGCACAATCGGATCGTCCGCCGTGAACAGCCTGCCGTCCGCACCAAAACCGGACGGGAAACCCTGCTGGTCATCCGGCGCGTAGACGATATATTTGCCACCGAGAACTTCACCTTCGGCTGACTGGTTTTGATTGACGCGCGTGGAGGCATAAGCGGTTGACCAACCGCCGCCGTACAGGTCGCGTTCTTCCAGATACGGATCGCCCCAGGTGTTTTCCCAGTACGCGATGGCATACACCATAACGCCGGTATCCACCGTATCATTCTGGTCAACATCACGCAGCGACCCCTGCGGCACTTCCGGCAGGCTGAGCGAATAGGTAAATGGCGATGTATAAAAATCGGAGGTAATCTGCCCTAAAACCTGCGACTCCGGCGGCAGGAGGAAGGTTTGGTCGCGGTCAACAAAACCGGCCTGATCTTCCAGCACAATCAGCGGTTCGCTGACGCCGGCGGTGAAAAACAGGTTGGTGTAGGTGACTTTGCCCGTGACCAGCACTGGCCCGCCTTCATCATTCTGGATTGTCGCCGGGGAGATGTCCTGCGCGGCGGCCAGCGGCACCAGCGCCAGCAGCGCGCCCACCAATAACAGACACAAACGAGCTTTCATTACAGACAATGCCTTTCGACCGGGCGTTGGGACAACCGTAAGCGTCATCCCAACGCGGATTCGACAGAGACGGGACGCGGCGCGCCCGTGTCTCTATCTTCTATCGCAAGGCGCGTCTCGGCAAGTCCATAAACACCATCCGGCGGTTGGTCGGGATGAGAGGTTTATGAGCGTGCTGCCACACTTCCTCGGCAATCGTCCAAACGGCCTCCGGTCGTCCCAGGCGGCGGGCATTGTCGGAACGGCGCTGGAGTCCCGCCGGGCCTTCCGCCAGCCACGCACTGAGCGCGTCCACCACATCGCGCACGCTCGGCGCGAACACCCCTGCGCCGTTCTGTACCACGTAATCCACGTTGCCGGTTTCCTGGCCGGGAATCGCGTCGTTCAGGATCAGCGGCAGCCCGGCAATACACGCTTCGCTGATGGTGGCCGGGCCGGCTTTCGTGATCAGAATGTCGGCAGCAGCCATCAGGGTGGGCATATCCGTGACAAACGGGTAAATATGGGTCGGCTGATTCCACTCGCTTGAATCGAGTTTATCCTTCAGCAGTTTGTTGCGCCCGGCGATAATTACCAACTGGCATTTCAGATTCGCATCATTAATCGCGCGTGCGGTTTTAAACAGCGGCCCCATACCCTCGCCGCCACCAACCATCAGAATCGCGGGCAGCGCCGGGTCCCAGCCTAATTCACGCCGCGCGGCGGCTTTATCCTTCATCCCCTGGGCGAAGCGAGGATGCACCGGCAGGCCGGTGATCCGCATCTGCTGTGCCTTCAGGCCGCTTTCCAGTCCGCGCTCGAAAGCCGGTTCGGTCGGCACGAGGCAGCGATCCACACGCGGGTCGTACCAGAACATATGCGTCGAAACCAGATCGGTTACTACCGTGATGAAGGGCGGACGTTTTTCGAAGCGGCGCAGCGCGCTTAACGAAGTCTGGGTGAGGATCGAATGGACGCACACCACGACATCCGCCGGATGCTCGCGGAACATGCGCTTTAAGCCCTTCTCAATGGACACGTACATCCCGCGTGACAGCAGTCGGGCGCTCTCGCGGGAGTTGGTCAGCCGGTAGCTTAAACCCCACGACGTTTTGCTGTAATTGATGATCCAGGGGTACATCTCCGGCATATACTTAAACGGGAAGGGCGTATAGGCGCGGAATACATCAATCATCTCGACC
>JARKOK010000501.1 GCA_029975765.1 Aggregatilineales bacterium | reverse complement strand
GGACGTGCTGGTGATCCGCAGTGTGGATTTTGGAGCACTGCTGGCGATGGCCGCCAGCGCGATCGGCGTGGCGCAGCCGTTCCAGCACTGGCAGGCGCGGCAGGTGAGCGTTACCGCCGACCCGCCGCAGACCGTCGAATGTGACGGTGAAATTATTGACCCCACGCCGTTTCAGGCGGCGATCATCCCGCAGGCGATACAGGTGGTGGTGCCACCGCCCGCTCCCCTCCTTCCGGCTGAAGACTGAACCCGGTTGTTATGGGTATCAGGAATCATAGAGGCGGGTCTGAGACCCGCCCCGCTGCGATTATCCGTTGAATAAAACCCTTACGCTTCAATCGCCAGCACCGTGACCATGCCGAACATGCCATGACGCGATTCGGCGTGGGTCAGAATGTGGCAGTGGAACGCCCACAGGCCGGGTTCGGTGCAGTCTACGATTACATCGTAACGTTCGCCGGGGGCGATATTAAGCGTGTCGCACAGATACGGCACGGGTAGATTCCAGCCGTCCTTCGCAATGACCATTTGTGGGATGCCGTGCAGGTGCATCGGGTGGATCATGAAACCTTCGTTCATGTAACGCACCCGAATTTTCTGCCCCAGCTTCGCCAGAATCGGCTGGGTGTAGGGGAAGCCTTTGCCGTTGATCGTGAAGCCCAGCGTCGTGTCGTTAAGGATGAACGTATATTCAGCGTCCACCTGCGGCTCGCGGGCTTTATCTTTGGGTTCGACGATGAACGCGCCCAGCATCCCGCCGGACACCTGTTCGGCGGCATTGTGGTGCGAGTGATACATATGCGAACCCGAATTTTTCACCGTGAATTCGTAATTGAACGTCTCGCCCGGTCGAATCGGCGGCTGCGTGACGTAAGGCACCCCGTCCATATCATTGGGGACGATGACACCATGAAAATGGACGCCCGTACTCTGCTGCATTTCGTTCTTGACGACCACCCGCACGTTGTCACCTTCCGTCACCCGGATTTCTGGCCCCGGTACGGTGCCGTTGTAGGCCATCGCCGGGAACACAGTGCCGGGCATGGTTTCCCACTGGATGTCCTGGCAGACGATGTTAAACACCTTTACGTCGCCGTCCATCGTATATTCCAGCGGTTTGCCCCAGAAATGTTCATCCTTACCGATGTTATCCAGAAAGATTTTAACGGCTTCGTCGTGCAGTTTGTCCATCTCTTCAGCAGTCTGCTGATTCATCGGCGCGAACACGGGAGCCGCATGGGTGTCCGCCGCCGGCGCGTTGGAGGCCGACAGCACACCCCGGTTCACCACCGCCGCCGCGCCCACACCGCCGGCGCCAATCCCCAACATCTTCAGAAAATTCCTGCGTCCCATTCGGTGATTCAAGGCTAACACTCCTGAAATTGAATATACGGGTTAATCTTAACTGGTTTTTCGGGAATACCAAAAACTC
>JARKOK010000154.1 GCA_029975765.1 Aggregatilineales bacterium | reverse complement strand
TTCCCCGGCACGCTGAAGGACAACTCCCACGAAAGCGACTGGGTGCCGGTCATCGCTGAACGGGATAGTGTCTACTATCGCTGGCAGCCGTTCTTCCGGGGTAACGAAACCCGGCTGGCGGAGCAGGAACGCCTGCGCGCCTTCTGGCACGATCCCGCCGACCCGGCCAATGCCGATCTGCTGCGCGAAGCCGGGATTGATTATGTGATCGTGCCGCAGCTCGTTGCCGATCCTGCCAGCATACAGACCATGTTCCGCTGGGGCAAGCCATTCACGGACGACATCGAAATGCGCTCTCAGGCAGCGGACGCGCCGTATTTACGGCAGGTATTCGAGGATGCCGGCGCAGCGGTATACGTGGTGGAGGCGGCAGGTTAGGCGTGGCCGGGACCCCGGCCTTTCGTGTGCCGGCGTCAGTATATAAATCGCCGGGCAGGTTCACAATCATTCGCTTTTCCCGGCGATAATCGAGTACAATACAGGCTGCATACAACGCTGCCTGATCGTACTGTAAAAAACAACTGCTAACTGCCGAACAGCCATGTCTGACGACAACCGCCTGCCTCCTGACAACCAGCCACGATGGGAAGACGACCCGGAACGCCTCGAAGCGCCGCCGTCTGTGACCTTCATGGAGATGATGCGGCAGGCGGCGGCGAAATCGAAACCATCCCCTGAACCGGCAGAACAGTTATTCCGGCGCGCGGTGAAGGCCGCGCCGTCCGTCCCTGAAGTTGTGTCCTCACCTGCCGAGACTGAGCCACCCGCAGATACCGCTCAGGCCGCCCGTACTGCCGCCATCGAGGAACAGCGCATCCAGCGTATCAAACGGCGGCAGGCACGCCGTCGCCGGCAGACGGTGGGTGTGCTGGGTGGAATCGTTCGCACATTCTTCGTGGTGGTGATCGCCGCCGGCCTGCTGGCGACCATTTTTACCTGGTGGACACCTTCGCAGTTCCTGGCCGATAACATCAAAATGGAACTGAGCATCGCCCAGGCCACCAGCCAGGCCACCCTCGTCCCCACCGGGCTGCCTACCCCTAACTGGCTGCGGCGCATCGGCATTGTGTCCGGCCATCGTGGGCCGGAAAACGACCCCGGCGCCGTCTGCCCGGATGGTCTGACCGAGGCCGAAATCAACTTCGCGGTCGCGCAGATGGTCGTTCGTAATCTGAGTTCGCGCGGTTATTCGGTGGATTTGCTGGATGAATTCGATCCCCGGCTGGATAATTATCAGGCGGCGGCGCTGGTCTCCATCCATGCGAACACCTGCCAGGCCTGGCCCGGCGAAGTGGTGTCCGGCTACCTGATTTCAACAGCAGCGGCGCGCGCGCTTAGCCAGGGCACCGACGCGATACTGGTAGACTGTATCGCCAGTTATTACGGCCCGGCCACTAATCTGGAGCGCCGCGAAGGGCTGACAGTGGATATGACCGATTACCATACCTTCCGTGAAATTCACCCGTCCACACCGGCCTCCATCATTGAACTGGGCTTTATGCTGGCCGACCGGGCTGTGCTGACGGAACAGCAGGATCGTATAGCGCAGGCAATCTCCGACGGCATCCTGTGCTTCCTTGAACCGACTCATGTGCCGCCGACTTACGTACCAGGAGCGTGAAGGTTTGACGCGAGAACTTGTCATGTATGCCCGGCGCATGGGCTGCCCGTATATCACCGTCGCCAAACGGGTGCTGGATGATTATCATGTCCCATACCGCGAAATTCTGATAGATGTGGACGAGGCCGCGCGGCAGCGCGTTCTGCGCTGGACAGGCTTCCTCTCCGTACCAACCCTGGTGGTAACAGAATCGGGTTCGGATTTACCGTATGCCGACCCAGCGCCGCTGCGTACCGGGGACAGCCCGCGTGGTATCCACCGGGGCACCATGATTACCGAACCCAGCGCCGATCAACTGACGGCCTGGCTGACAGAACACGGCTTCATCCACGAAACGTAGTGAAACGACAGATCGTATCCCAATGAAGCAGCATGGGATAGATAAGGATGGTCGGTCATGAGCCTGGAAGACAAAACGCTGTCCCTTGACGGCCTTACAGTCAGCTATCTGGAAGATGGTCAGAACAATGGGCGCACGCTGCTGCTGCTGCACGGCGGCATCGGTGATGCGCGCCTGTACTGGAAGCCGGTGCTGCCGCTGCTGGCCGTAGAGGATTTTCGGATTATTGCGCCGGATTTGCCGGGCTTCGGCCAGAGCCAGGTTTTACCGGTGATGCGAATAGATACGCTGCTGCACTGGCTTAAATCGTTTCTCGACCGGCTGGGCGTAGATCAGGCAGTGGTCATCGGCAATTCGCTGGGGGGGTTAATCGCGCGGCTGTTCGCGGCGGCTAATCCACAGCTTGTGCCGGCGGTCATTCTGTTAAACGGCGGCGGCGTGCCGGAAATTCCGCCGGTGTTAAAAATCCTGGAACGGATCCCCCTGGTTTCAAATCTGCTGCTTAATCAGTTCGTGCGCTCCGTAACGGATGCCACCAGCCTGAACCGGATGATTCATGAAACCAGCATCCTGACGGACGATTTTAAGGCCAAAGCCCGCGCCGCCAATCCCAGCTTCGCCCGGCTGATGCGGATGCTCGTCGCGGGTGATCTGCCGGCCACCCGCAATCCGCTCGTACCCACCCTGATCCTGTGGGGTGCTAACGATACTTTCACCCCGCTGGCCGATGGCGAAGCGGTGAAGGACAGCATACCCGGCGCTACGCTGACGGAAATCACCGACTGCGGCAATATGCCCCAGTTGGAAACGCCAGATGTATTCGTGTGGCAGGTCAACAATTTCCTGTACAAACTCAGCCGGCCGCAGCGCGACGATCTGCCGGGGGCGGAAATTTTACCGGATATGCCCTCTGGATAAAGCCGGGCAGGAATGTTATAATGCCCTGTGTCCATTGGGAGAGGTAGCGTAGTGGACTAACGCGCTCGCCTGGAACGCGAGTAGGGGTCACACCCTCGTGGGTTCGAATCCCACCCTCTCCGCTGTATGCGTGGCAACCGGGGCGACCAGATTGGGTCGCCCTTACGTTTTAGGTCTGCTGAGGTCATTGTGATAGACATCGCCTGGGGCCGCATTCTGCCCGTACTGGTTTCGATTGGGATCATCATCCTCGTCGCTGTCCTGCGTGAATACTCCAAAACGATTGCTTCGATTGCCGCCACTATGCCCATCAATATCCCGCTGGCGCTGTGGATCGTCGCAGCCGGCGACGGCCAGAACCCGGCGGTGATGGCGCAGTTTACGGAGGCTGTGTTTATCAACATCTGGCCGACCATCGTGTTTATTCTCATCGTCTGGCTGGCGGCCCGCGCCGGCTGGACGCTGGTGCCCATGCTGCTGGCAGGATACGCCGGCTGGGGCGTCAGTCTTGGTCTGATTTTCCTCATCAGGCAGGTGCTTCATGCTGCGTAATTTACAGGCTTTGCGCCGTTCCCAGCGCTTCCTGATCTTTGTACTGCTGTTTGGCGGCGCGCTGCTGGCGCTGCTGGCGATCACCGCCGTTCTCATCTTCGGCGCTCTGGGCAGCAATCCACGCACGCGCGCCATGCCGCAGGCCGCCGGAGTTACCGTGCGCGAGTTTGCTATTCTACCGGACGATGATGTTTATCCGGCATCGGTCGCCGTCGCGCCGGATGGCCGCCTTTTCACCGGCAGTTACAAGACCGGCGCGATTTACGCGATTTCGCCGGACGGCCAGCAGGTCACGGAAGTGACCGGCTCGCGGGAAGCGGTGGGAGCGGCGGCGGGTCTGGCCTTCGCGCCGGATGGTTCGCTGCTGATTGTGGATCATCTGGACTCCGATGTGCGCATATCGGGCGGGCTGGTCAAACGGCTGTCACCATTGGGCGAGTTCAGCGATTTTGCCATGATTGAGGATGAGCGCGGCTTCGTTCTGCCGCATGACATCACGGTGGATGCGGCAGGCCGGGTGTACGTCAGCGACCGGGGCCGTGACGAAGTGTGGCGTTTCGAGGCCGACGGCACCAATGGCGCGGTGTGGTGGTCTTCGCCCCAGGTCGCCGGCAACCAGGCAGGTTACGAACCCAACGGGCTGGCGTTCGACCCGGTGCATGACGCCCTTATCATCACGGACGGCGCGCAGAGTATTCTCTACCGCGTAGCTGTGAGCGATGGCGCAGCCGAAGTGCTGTACCAGCATCCGCCGCGTTCCGCCGACGCGCCCGGTTTTGGCGGTGTCACGGTCGCGCCGGATGGCACAATTTACGTGGCGGCGCTGGCGCTCAACCGCATCGCCCGGCTGGATGGCGACTCGCTGACTTATCTGGCGCGGGATTTTCGCGGTGCGAATGATGTAGTGTTTGTGCCGCCTGATAAACTGTACGTGACCAATTTCGACCAGCGTTCGCTGGTATTCACGCTGGAAAGCCCCCGCCTGCCGTTCGCCCTGGATGTGGTGGAACTGGGCGGGACGTAGGAGAAACCAGACTCATTTTAGCTGTTTCAGTCAGCGGGGGCGCAGGCTGTTGCGCCCCCACCGGTTCATGTCAGATCCATCACCAGCCGGAAACCCCGTAAATCCGATGTCACATCGGGATTCCACGACTGCCGCGCTGTCACCTGGAAGAAACCCATCACGCTGTCAAACCACGAACCGCCGCGTAGCACACGCACATCGTCCCCGGCCAGTTCGTTATCACCCGTTGACCACCGGGTCGCGCACCATTCCCAGACATTTCCGGCCATATCGGCCACACCAAACGGACTGTCGCCCGAACCGGCATAGGTGGTAACCGGCGCCGGGCCAATGCTGCTGTGGGCGGTATTGTTGTGGCAGCGATTCGCGTCCCACTCATCACCCCAGGGATACTGCCGGCCATCATCACCCTGCGCGGCGCGCTGCCATTCGACTTCGTTCGGCAGCCGGATGTTTGCGCCGGTGCGGGCGCTTAACCACTGGCAGAAGGCCACCGCCTCGTACCATGTCACATGGGTGCGGGGCGCGTCATCGCTGCCAAAGGGCACGGCCTGCGGCTGCGGATTCTCATCACGCCACGTCCGCGCATCGGCTGAATACGCCCACCAGTCTGCCATCGTGTAACCGTTCGGCGCGTCCACGAACGCCTGATACTGGGCATTCGTGACCGGATATCTGGCGATGGCAAACGGCTGCGCTTCAAACGATGTGGGCTGAATCAGATACCCACCGCGTGCCACCAGCCGGACCGAACCGCCAGAGACCTTTATCCACGCAAAGGGCGGCGGCAAAATCGTATTGATCGGGGTGATCGGGGAAGTATGCTGCATCTCCTTCTCTCTCTACTCAAAATGACAGGCTCAATCAGCATGAACCCTAATGAACCATTGTAAACCCCTTAAGACAGTCATGGAAGGGCAAAGATGGATTCCGCAAAATCGCCCGGGGTGCGCCTGCACGTACTGGACGCAGCCCGGAGACAACCAAGACCCCCTACTCTACCCGCGTGCTGGCCTGCGGCTGAAGCTCCACATTGGCTGACCAGTTGCCGGCCAGATCAACCGCCCAGGCCGCGAAGTCATAAGTGCTGCCCGGCTGCCCGTCATAAACGGCGCTCGTATCCGCCGTTTCCAGCCATGTCTGCCACGCGCCACCGTTAACGCGCACGAAAATCACATACAGCCGGACGCCGCTGTCCTCCCGCGCCGACCACGACACCGTGAAAGCCGCCGGACTGATGGCCGGCAGCGGGGCGATGCTCGGTATTGGCGGGGTGGTATCCAGCGCCGGGTCTACAGTGGGGCGCGGCGTCGGGGCTGGCGCGGTGGTTGAAGTCAATGATGGTTCCGGCGTGATAGGAAGAACGGGCGGCAGTCCCCCCAGTGCCTCGACCAGAAACAGCGGCGCGCCGCCAATGCCCGCCACATCCCCCGCCAGCAGATACGGATAATCGTCGCGCGTGGCAGGCGGCAGCGTCAGGAGGTACTCGCCGTCTGCCGGCAGCAGCAGTGTTTCCTCATTGTCCATCGAAAACAGCCGCGCCTCACGTCCCGCTGCCGTAATCCGTGCGGTCGCCGACTGGAACGTGCGATTCCACACCACCGTGATGCGCTGCCCGGCGGACGGTTCATCGAAACTGACCCGCACGCTGGCCGCCGATTCGGTTATCTTCAGATTAGCGAAGGCTGCCGCGCCAAACACCTGCGCCAGCCGATAAAATGCTGCCGCCGCCGGGCGGCCTGTTCCCGGCAGCGGATGCTGGCTGAAGCAGGCGGCATCGCGGTCATTACGATACAGGCCATGCGCGTCCCCCCAGCACAGCGGCGTAGTGGCGCACAGGGCGCCGGTATGCGGCGGGAAGTTCGTGCCATAAGGCTGATTGCCGCAGTCATCAAATAACTGGTGGAAAAACACCACTTCCGCGCCTTCCGCCCAGGCATAGACGGTACTCTGCACCAGAAACGCCGCCTGCTGGACAGCGGTCGCGCGCAGCACGCGCGCCGCCGGATCATCTGCCGCCCACACCGGGCCGGGATAGTCATCCCATACCGGGACGCCGCTTTCGTTCAGCCACACCGGGCGCGTTAGGCCGTAGGCGGCGAGATTCTCCCGCGCCCGGCGCACCATCAGACCGCTGCGGCGGGGATAGCTGTAGTTATGAACAGCGACCGCATCCATATACCACTGGTTTTGATCGCGCGCGGGGTCTGACGCGATCCGCGCCAGGATTTTTGCCAGCCAGTCGTCTGAGTCGGGATTATTGTAGGCCAGCCCACCCACCATCACCCGCGCTGCCGGATCGGCGGCGTGGGCGGCGAGATAGGTCACTTGCAGCAGACGAACGTAATCTTCGACCGTCCCGTTCCAGAACATCGAAATGTCCGGCTCGTTCCAGGCTTCCCACACACGCACACCCACCTCAGCCGGCCAACCGGACTGTGCCGCCAGCAGGCCGCCGGGTTTGTATCGCTGCACGGCCTGATAAACAAACACCGCCCAGGGATTCGCCGGATTAGGCGGCTTGCCGGTCGTCAGGCTGTCGCTGCCATCGGCAAAAACCGGATTCCGCAGGCCGCCGATACTGCCGCCGTCCTGATAGAAACCGGGCCGCCCCATCAGGATGGCGTTAATCTGCAAACCGTGTCGCAGGTCATCGCTCACCAGCGTATCGTAACGACTCCAGTCGTACACGCCCGGCGCGGTTTCCACCCGATCCCAGTACAGCGGCCAGCGATTCCAGCCCACGCCGATCAGCAGCGCGCGCCGGTAGCGGTGTTCGTTGCGCGGTGAATCTAGCGAACTGATGAAGGTGATACCCAGGCGCGGCGACCGGATATAAACATCCTGCGCGGCGCTGTAGCCTGTCAGCAGCAGGCAGCCGACCAGTAGGACAAGGCGGCGCAGGTTACAGCGGACGCGCGGCATCCCACATCCGTTGATACTGAGCCAGCCAGTGTTCGAACCAGCGCGGCGACTCGGAACGGCGGATCATCAGATGCATCCGTTGTTTCACATGTTCGTAACGAAATCCCAGAAATTCAACGATCATCAGGCCGTCGCTGCTGTCGGGGTCTACGATCACCATGCTGTAACCGGGGCTGTACGCCAGCAGGCGGCAGGACAGCTTACCCTCCGGCACCGAGGCCATAATGTGCCGCAGCAGCCGCAGCGACGACTCCAGGTCACCGCTGAGGTTGGCGCGCGGGTCGCGGGTATCAAGCTGGTCGCGCAGGAATTCCAGCGCGGCGCTGTCCGGGTCCTGCACGATAATCCGCACCTCCCCACCCTTGTCCAGCACCTCGCGCTCGATATCCTCGCGCAGCGCGTTAACCGATGACGGCCCGTAAATCCACACCCGCCGCCGTCCCTGCACGGTTTCGCGGAATGGGCCAAAATCATTACGGTCATGCAGCACCGAGTCAATATCCAC
>JARKOK010000153.1 GCA_029975765.1 Aggregatilineales bacterium | reverse complement strand
GGGCGCGAGCTGGCACGTAACGATGATGCCCCGCTGCCCAGCGATTACAACGCGGCGCTGCAAAATCTGCGGCTGCCCGCCGATGGCCGGTATGTGATTGTTGCGACACGCTTCCAGGAAGATGCTGGTCTGAGCGAAGGGACGTTCCGGCTGCGGCTGGAGCGGGGTGAATAGACGAACCAGGTGGGCAAACTACTGGTTCGCCCTACGGTTTGGAAGCCGCCGGCTGACCGACGAAACGATAGCCGATACCGTATTCATTCTGGATGTAGATGGGCGTTTTTACGTCCGGCTCGATTTTCCGCCGCAGATGGGACACATAAATGCGCGGATAATGGTGTTCGCTGGTATATTCCGGCCCCCATACCTGTTCCAGAAGCTGCTGGAAGGTAAGCACCTGACCGCGATGCTGGATAAAGGTCGCCAGCAGCTTAAACTCCGTTGGTGTCAGCCGTACTTCACTACCGCCTATAAACACCCGGTGCGCGGCAATATCCACCTGAAGATAGGCATCCTGATAACCCGGTTCATCATCAAGCGGGCGGGCGCGGCGCAGCAGCGCCTTAATGCGCGCATGGAACTCGATGCCACGCAGCGGCTTCAGCATAAATTCGTCCGCGCCGAGGTTTAAACCCTCGGCAATGTCGGTTTCGCTGACGGCGTGGGCGGTCATCATCAGGATGGGAACGCTGGACAGATCGCGGATACGCTGGCAGACTGTCATGCCATCCATCAACGGCAGGCCGATATCCAGAATGACGAGATGCGGTCGCAGATCGTGAAACTGCCGCAGCCCTTCGAGGCCGTTCCGGGCGACTGACACCTGATACCCGCTGCGCTGCAAATCCAGTTCCAGCAGGCGCGCCATTTCCTGATCGTCTTCAATAATAAGAATCTGTGTGGTCATAAGGAATGTTACGCTGGTGCGACAGCCATCATATGCTCCCATTGTACCATAAGTCTTGGGCACTGCCCGCTGCTTGTGTTATCCTTATGGCCGATTAGATGGTCTTAATCACTGGAACGACATCGTGCCCTATCAATCCAGCGGAGGGCGGCGCAACAGCGTGCAGTTGGGTGTAGGCCGCTCGCTGTGGGCCGGAGCGCCGCCGCCGGCTATTCCCGAACGCACTCTCGATGGTATCCCCGGCTGTCTGGCCTGGATTTCGTTATTGTTTTCTGTGGTCGCGGCGCTGGCCTTTCCCCGCACGCTGCTGCTGATTGCCGCGCTGCTGGGCTTCTATACGGCGGTACGCTTTTTACTGGCGGGCATTGCGAACATTCGCGGCCTGCGGCTGATCAGCCAGTGGGAAAAAATCAACTGGTACGAACGCTACCAGCAGGATGCACCCCCTGACGCGCTGGCGTGGGCGGACGTGCATCATGTGGTGATCGTGCCGAACTATAAAGAGCCGGTGGATATTCTGATGCGCACGCTGGATAACCTGGCCGCGCAGTACGAAGCCCGCCAGCGGTTAACGGTGGTGCTGGCAATGGAAGCCGCCGAAGAGGGGTGTGTCGAAAAAGCGGAAAAGCTGGTGGCCGCTTACAGCCCGTGTTTCGCCAATCTGTTTTTTACGGTGCATCCGCGCGGGCTGCCGGGGGAAATGCAGTGTAAGTCCGCCAACGAAGCGTGGGCGGCGCGGTGGGTGAAACGGAAACTGGTGGATCAGGAAGGTTATAACCTCGACCATATCCTGGTGACGACGCAGGACGCGGACACGCTCTGGCACCCGAATCACTTCTTCGCGCTGACATATCTGTTTGCCACCAACCCGGAACGCCACCTGCGGTTCTGGCAGGGGCCGATCCGCTACCATACCAACATCTGGGACATCAACCCGCTGCTGCGAATCGTGAATGCCTATTCCGGCGCGTTTGAACTGGCGTATCTGGCCGCGCCCTGGTGGATACCGATGCCGATGTCATCGTATTCGTTAAGCCTGCGCCTGCTGGACAGCAGCGGCTACTGGGACCCGGATGTGATCGCTGATGAGTGGCATATGTTCATCAAGGCGTATTTCAACCGCGATGGACAGGTGAAGCTGGAACGGGTGTTCCTGCCGTTTTCCGCGACGGCGGTGACGGGCAGCACGTTCTGGGAGGCGCTGAAAAACCGCTACCTGCAAACACTGCGCCATGCCTGGGGCAGCAAGGAAGTAGGGTACATTCTGGCGAAGATGCTGGAACAGCCGGAAATTCGCTTCCAGGATTCGTTCCGGTTGCTGTTCCGCGTGGCGCATGATATTCTGCTGGCCGGGGCGGGGTGGGTGATTCTCACCGTTGGGTCGCAGCTTCCAATTCTATTGAATCCGTCCATCATCCCACCGGTTGGCGAGATACTGCAAAATCCGGCGCTGCTGCTGGAATACCCAACCTATGTGCTGCTGTCTATTGCCGGGGTGCTGGTGGTGGTGCTGGGGATCATCTTCTGGTATCAGGATGTGATCGTGCGCCCGCCGCGCACCCGCCCGCAAACACTGACGGAACGCCTGCTGACGCTGCTGAGTTTTCCGCTGCTGGCGGTGCTGACACTGATCGTGGTGGCGCTGCCGACGCTGCAAGCGCAGACGCGGCTGTTGGTGGGGATTCCGCTGCGGTTCAAGGTGAGCAAAAAGGCGTAAACTGGGATACGGGTTGTCAGGGTGACAGGTAAAAGAGGAACGATATGGCAAAAATCGGATACATCGGGTTGGGGATTATGGGGTCAGCCATCGTGCGGAATCTGATGAAGGCCGGGCACGAACTGGTCGTTCACAACCGCAGCCAGGCGATTGTGCAGCAGTTGGTGAGCGAAGGCGCGCAGGCCGCCAGCTCGCCAAAAGAGGTGGCCGCGCAGGTGGAGTTTGTATTCACCAATCTGCCAGATTCGCCGGATGTGGAAAAAGTGGCGCTGGGCGAGGACGGTATTATTGAAGGCGCGCATGAGGGATTGATCTATATTGACAACAGCACGATCAAGCCGGAAACGGCGCGCCATATTGCGGCGGAACTGGCGAGAGCCGGTGTGAGCGCGCTGGATGCACCGGTGAGCGGCGGCGACGTGGGGGCGCGCAACGGCACGCTGACCATCATGGTCGGCGGAGAGCAGGCGGCGTTTGACCGCGCTGCGCCGCTGTTTCAGGCGATGGGCAAGGCGTGGGTGCTGGTGGGTGACAGCGGCGCGGGGCAGATCGCCAAAGCGTGCAACCAGATCATCGTTGGCGCGCAGATGGCAGCATTAGCCGAGGCGCTTATCACCGCGCAAAAGGCGGGTGTTGACCCGGCGCGAATGGTGGAGGCGATCAAGGGCGGCGCGGCGCAGATGTGGACGCTGGATGTGAAACCGCCGCGCCTGTTCGCGGGCAACCGCCAGCCGGGGTTTAAAGCCTACATGCAGCACAAGGACTTAGGCATTGTGCTGGATACGGGCAAAGCCTACGGAATTCCGCTGCCGGTGACGGCGGTGATTCAGCAGTTGTACACGGCGATGCTGCAAAACGGCGAGGGCGAACTGGACAACAGCGCGATTATCGGCGTATATGAACGGTTGGCCGGGGCGACGCTGGATGAACCAGGGAAGGAACAGTAACGAGGGTTGAGCGAGGCTATCAGATTAACACGGTTTATAGGTTTGCTCGCTAGAATGTTATAATCAGCAAATCAAATTAACACGAAGTGGACGAACGGTGAAAGAACGGGTGCAAAAACTGATGGCGCAGGCGGGGATTGCTTCGCGCCGTGAGAGCGAAACGCTCATCCAGCAGGGTCGGGTGAAGGTTAACGGCAGGGTGATTCACCTGGGCGACCAGGCCGACCCGACGCAGGACATCATTGAAGTGGATGGCGAGAAACTGTCGTTTCCGCAGCGCCACACTTATATTGCCGTTTACAAGCCGCGCTATGTGCTGTCCACCCATGAAGCCCACAAGGGTGACGAACGCCAGACGGTATACGATCTGGTGCCGTTTGAAGGCCGGCTGTTTTCGATTGGCCGCCTTGATGTGGACAGCGAAGGTCTGATGGTGCTGACTGACGATGGTGATCTGGCGAACCGGCTGGCGCATCCTCGCTACAAACATAGCAAGACATATAAGGTTGTGGTGCAGGGGATTCCGACGGCGGAGACAATTCAGAAGTGGGAGCGCGGTGTTTATCTGGTAGACGATGAAACGGGTGAAGGTTTCCAGACCGCGCCGTGTAAGGTGGAAATCACGCAGGGCGGCAAGGAAAGCACGCTGCGGATTGTCATGGGCGAGGGTAAAAAGCGGCAGATTCGCCGGGTGGCAAACCTGTTGGGACATCCGGTGAAATCACTGGTGCGGACGCACATCGGACGATTGGGGCTGGGGGCGCTGCGTCCCGGCGAATGGCGCGAACTGACCGCCGATGATGTACAGGCGTTAAAGGCGCGCGCGCTGGAGATGACCGCCAGGCCTCTGCCAGCGCCGCGCGTGCGTCCGGCGGCTGGCAAGCCGCCTGCGCCACGAACGACACGGCGCAAAAAAGTTGATGATCGCCCGCCGCGAAACCGGCGTGAGGATGATGAAGGCCGCCCGCCGCGCCGTCCGGCACGTCCCGGACGACCAGGCGGCGGCGAAAGCAGCGACGAACAGCCCCAACGTCCACCGAATCGTAAACCAAAGGGCGCGCCGCGTGACAATGACGATAAACCGCGCCGCCCGCCGCGCAAACCGACTGCGCCCCGGCGGGACGATGATCGCGGCAGAGGGCGGCCACCAGCAGGACGTAAACAGCAGCGGCGGCCATCAGGAGGCAACAGGCGAGGTCGGGGATGAGTCTGGAAGAATCGGTACAGATGTATGTGGCCCGCCAGCCGCAGTTGGCCTGGCGGCGGCGGGCGCTGCGATCGCTGATACGCGGCCTGGGTTTCGGCGTTTTGTGGCAGATGGACATTACGGGACGAGAGAATATCCCGGATGACGGCCCGGCCATCATCATGATGAATCACATTTCGATGGTTGATCCGGTGCTGGTGATGGGCGCGGTCACTAACCGGTTTGTGATTCCCATGACAAAAGTCGAAAACTTACGCAACCCGGTCATCAAACCGTTTGTGATGTGGTGGGGAGCGTACTCGGTTAATCGCGGCGAAATTGATCGGAAGGCGCTGGTCAATTCGATTGAGCTGGTCAAAAGCGGGCAGTTGATTCTGATCGCGCCGGAAGGCCACCGCCAGAAACACGGCCTGACTGAAGCCAAGGAAGGGCTGGCATATGTCGCCACGAAAGCCAACGCCGTGATTATCCCGACCGGGATTTCCGGCGCGCAGGTGTGGGCTGACCGGTTGAAGCGGCTGCGGCGGACAGCCATCAGCCTGAATTTTGGCCGCCCGTTCCGTTTCAGGACCGGGGGCGCGGGGCGCGTGCCGCGCGAGGCGCTGGCCGCGATGAGCCATGAAGCGATGTACCAACTGGCGCTGGCGATCAAAGACCCGGCGTGGCGAGGTGTGTACAGCGATGTCAGCCAGGCGACAACGGACTATCTGGAATTTTGTTAAGGTTTTTTCAAGGTCGAGTGCGCTAGACTAAAACATATAACGATGATGCAAGGAGGTGAGGCAGCGTAAACTGCCGGGGGAAGAGATAGCGCATGGCCCCGCCGCGCGGCGGGGTGACGAGGTGGCGGTTGCCGGTTTCACTGCCGGCTTAATCCCCAACCGGGGAGAAAATCGAACGATCAGCGGATGCCGCCAGGGTGTTTCCACCATCCTTTGTCTGTCTCCTCCGTACAACAAAAGCGAACCGCGAAAGCCGGCGGGCAACTGCCGGGACAGGCGGTAAGCAGGTGGAATGGGAGTATGCTCTCGCACCGATCCTCTCCATGAGGTGATCATAGTGTGCCGGGCAAGAATCCCCGCTCGGGCTGTGCCTGCGCCGTATGGCTGCCGGGCGATTTGACTGGCCTGTTCAATACGGAGGAGTCCTCATGTGTGGCATTGTTGGATACATTGGCTTTCGCAACGCAACACCGTTGATCGTTGATGGTTTGCAGCGGTTGGAATATCGCGGCTATGACTCGGCAGGGGTAGCCGTCCTCAATGATGGCCGGATAGACATCCGGCGGGATGTCGGTAAGCTGGCAAATCTGCGGGGGCGGATTGAGGCGGATCCGATTGAGGGCTGCATCGGCATCGGGCATACCCGCTGGGCGACACACGGCGTACCGGCAGAGCGGAACGCGCACCCGCACATCAGCATGGATGGCGATTTTGTGCTGGTGCATAACGGCATTGTCGAAAACTACCTCGAACTGCGCGAAGAACTGGCGGCTGAAGGGGTGACCTTCCAGTCAGAAACCGATACGGAAGTGATCGTGCAGTTGATCGAACGCTTCGCCAAAAATGGCGCGCGCGGCAACCTGACTGAAGCCACGCGCCGGGCGGTACAGTATTTACGCGGCGCACATGCTATCGTCGTGATGAGCCGCCTGACACCCGACGAACTGGTGGCGGTACGTATTGGCAACGCGGGCGGGGTGGCGATTGGGCTGGGCGAACGTGAAAACTTCGTCGCATCGGATATTCCGGCGATCCTCGAACACACCCGGCGAATGGTGTTTCTGGACAGCGGCCAGATTGCGCGTGTCACGACCGACAGCCTCGACGTGCAGATGCTTGACGGTCGGGCGGCGGCTGCTGCCGTGCATGATGTGTCCTGGGACCCGGTGAGCGCCGCCAAAGGCGAATATAAACACTTTATGCAGAAGGAGATTTTCGAGCAGGCGCGCAGCCTGACCGATACGATTCGCGGGCGGGTGGACTTTGACCACAGCCAGGTGCATCTGCCGGAACTGAATCTGACAGTAGAGCAGGCGCGGGCGCTCAGCCGCGTGGTGACGGTTGCCTGTGGAACCAGCTACTACAGCGGGCTGGTGGGTAAGTTCTATATTGAACAACTGGCGCGGCTGAATGTCGAAGTGGACTATGGCAGCGAGTACCGCTACCGTGACCCGATCATTGACGCGCAGACGGCGATTCTGGCGATCACCCAGAGCGGCGAAACGGTGGATACCCTGGCCGCGCTGGAGGAAGCGCGGGAGAAGGGCGCACGGCTGTGGAGCATCGTGAACGCGATTGGCAGCCAGGCGATGCGGCTGGCCGATGGATACATCAGCATGAACGCCGGCCCGGAGGTCGGAGTGGCGTCTACCAAGGCGTTCACCGCCAGCATTGTGGATCAATTTCTGCTGGCGCTGTATCTGGGGCAACTGCGCGGAACGCTTAAGCCCGAACAACTGCGGCAGGCGATTCAGGACATCGCGCGGCTGCCTGACCTGGTGGGGCGCACGTTAGAAACGGCGGAGCAGATCAAAGAGCTGGCCGGACGGTTGTATCATTACCGTGACTTCCTGTTTCTGGGTCGGGGTATCAATTATCCGATTGCGCTGGAAGGGGCGCTGAAACTGAAAGAAATCAGCTATATCCACGCGGAAGGTTATCCCGCCGGTGAGATGAAACACGGGCCAATCGCGCTGATTGACGAGGATATGCCGGTCGTGACGATCGCGCTGAAGGATGCGCTGTACGAGAAAATGATCAGCCAGATCGAGCAGGCGAAAGCGCGCGGTGGGCGGGTGATCGCGGTGGCGACGGCTGGTGATACGTATATCGGCAGCAAGGCCGACGATGTGCTGTACGTGCCGGAGACGCCGCCGCTGCTCAGCCCGGTGGTGGCGGTGATTCCGCTGCAACTGCTGGCCTATACGATTGCCGTATGGCGCGGCGCGGACGTTGACCAGCCGCGCAACCTCGCCAAGAGTGTAACCGTCGAGTAAGCGATAACCGGATGGCTGTACCCCAATTGTGCGGGTACAGCCATTGATTGACAGCTTCAAAGAATGAGACCGCCGTTAACCTTTCAGTCCGGTCATTACGATACCCTTGATGAAGTAACGCTGGGTGAAGAAGAACAGCACCACCACTGGAATGATCACCGCCGTTGTGGCCGCTAACTGTAAATCCCAACTCACATCGAGCGTGCTGCGGAAAGACGATAATCCAACAGCGACGGTAAAATTCTGTGGCGAACGCAGGTAAATGATCGGGCCAAGCAGGTCGTTCCAGGCGTTGAGGAAGGTGAAGATACCGACTGTGATCAGGGCGGGTCGTGCCAGCGGCATCATAATGCGCCAGTAGATACCAAATTCGCTGCACCCATCAATGCGGGCGGCGTCGGCCAATTCTTCCGGGATGGTGCGGAAGAATTGGCGCAGCAGGAAGATATTAAATGCCCCGCCGCCAAAAAAGAGCGGAACGGTCAGCGGCAGAATGGTATCCACCCAGCCGAGCCGGGTGAAGATCATAAACGAGGGCACGATCAGAACCGCGTAGGGCAGAAACAGCGTCGCCATCACGATGCCAAACCAGAAATCGCGTCCCGGAAACTTAATCCGGGCGAAGCCGTAGGCGACGAAGGATGATGAAAAGACAACCGCAATGACATTCAGGAAGACGATCTTCAGTGTATTGACCAGATACAGGCCAAACGGTTTGATGGTCAGTGCTCTGGTGTAGTTGTCAAAATGGAAGGGGTCGGGAATCCACTGCGGCGGGTAACTGAAAATCTGAGTCTGTGATTTGAGCGAACTGCTCACCAGCCACACAAACGGCATGATCATGATGAACGCCATCACGAACAGCAGGATGGTGGTGATCCAGTTCCACACCTTGCCGCTGGGACGGGTGGTTTCTCTATCAATGGTGGTTTCAAGCGTCGTATCGGCTGCCATTTGCCCTAATGTACTCATGGTGTTTCCCTTATTCCCCTGGATTCTCGTAATAGATTCGACTGCCCAGGTATCTGAAGATGACGAATGACAGAACCGCCAGGATGATAAAGAGGACCCACGAAACGGCAGCGGCATAACCCATATTCTGGTTGCGGAAGCCGGTGCGGTAGATATAGAGCACCAGGAACAGCGTGGCGTTCTCCGGCCCGCCGGTACCGCTCGTAACCAGATAAACGGTCGTGAAGGTCTGAAAAGCGTTGATAATCCCCAGCACCAGGTTAAAGAAGATGATGGGTGACATCAAAGGCAGGGTGACATGGCGCAGTTTTTGCCAGGGGCCGGCGCCATCAATTTCTGCCGCCTCATAATAGATGTCGGGTATGCCCTGCAAACCCGCCAGAAAAATGATCATCGGGCCGCCGGCCCCCGACCACAGGCTGAGGATGATAAAAGCCGGAATCGCCCAGGTTGTGCTTTGCAACCAGGGGATTTTGGCCCCGCCAAAGGCGCGAATGATAACATTCACCAGGCCAAATTCGGTATTGAACATCCACGCCCACAGCAGAGCGACGGCAATGGCCGGGACGATACTCGGCAGATAATAGATGGTTCGAAAAATGGCGATGCCGCGAAACTGCCGGTTGATGAGGGTTGCCAGAAAGAAGCTCAAGAGCAAAGTGAGCGGAACGGAAATAAAAGAAAAAAGAAACGTCGCCTTTAAGGACTGGGGTAGCAGCGGGTCTTTAAACAGCTGCTCAATATTTTGCAGGCCGACAAACTGCGGCGGGCTGATCAGATTCCACTTCTGGAATGTGAGATAGACGGCACCCAGCGCCGGAATGAGAAACCAGAACAGAAAGCCCAGAATGAAGGGCATGATGAAGATGTAACCGATGATGGTGCGCCGTTGGGACATCGTCAATGGCCGGTTTCGCAGCGGCCAGAAGCCTGAAGGCGAGGGAGTCGTCACATTCGATTGAGTTGCCATAAGGTCGCTATCCACTTATTCCGTCAGGTCAGGAGAGGGTGGGATGGCGTATCACCACCCTCTCTTAACCATCTTACATTGCTTTTTGCTTATTGCGCGGCATCAATCACTTCGTTGGCCTGTCGCACGGCTTCCGGCATAACCTCCTCGACCGGCGTGCCATTCGCAATCGCCTGGATAGCCGGGACAAGGAAGTTGTTGCTGGCTTCAATGTAGCCCGGCGGGATGCGAACCGCAACGCCGTACTTCGGCAGGTAGTCGGTGACAAAATCAGCATAGTTAGCCGGGTGGATACCCTCGGTGAGCCATGTTTTCAGCCCATCCGGCGTCACCTGGGCCATCTGGCTGGGCAGCCACAGGCCGATCTTCATGAAGGACAGGGTATAGAACGGTGTTGCCAGGAAGCGTATCCACTCCCACGCTTCATCGGGGTTCTGAGTCGTGCTGATGATGGAGTGGAAATGCGCCTGCATCAGGTCGGCGGGTTGCTTCAGATATGGGATCGCGCCGGTTCCCAGGGTAGCGTTGGTCACCATTGACGGATTCATCCATGACAGCGCCCACGAACCGTCAATCGCCATCGCCAGCCGCCCGCTGTCCACCATCTGGGTATTGGTCATGCCCAGATCGGCCATAGCCGCCGTGCGCGGCGCAACACGATGCAGATAGACCAGATCAGCCAGTTTTTGCAGGGCTTCCATCGCTTCCGGGCTGTCAAGGGCGATCCTGCCGTCCTTAATCCATTCGCCGCCGTTGGAATAGACCGCCCCGACCGGAATCACAAAGTTCCCCAGCGGCCAGTCCACCGCAAACTGCTGGATATTGTCAGGATCAAAACCGGCATCATCAGGATGGCGGCCATTGCCGTCAACCGTTAGCTGCTTGGCGTTTTCAATGAAGGTGTCCCAGTTCCACAGTTCTTCATCCTTGAAACCGGGTGGGGTGATACCGGCAGCGTCGAAGAGATCGGCATTGTAGTACACCTGCGCCGCCACCCAGGTCGAGCCAATCCCGTGCCAGCGCCCGTTATCGTCGGCACTGCGGGCCGCTTCCTGCGGGAAGAAGTAGTCGGGCTGGCCGAGCAGCGGATCATTCATAATCCGGTCGGTGATGTCCATCAACTGGCCGCCGGCGGCAAGAGTCTCGTAGGCGTCGGATGTAACAAAGCTGGTGTCGGGCGCTGTCCCGGCGGCGATATTGGTCAGAAGCTGCTGCATGTAGTCGGCAGCCTGCGGGGTGAGCTGCCACTGCACCTTGATATTCGGGAACTGCTTCTCGAACTCAACAATCGCGGCCTGAACGCCATTGTCCTCAGCCGTCGCGCCCCAGCCGCCAAAAACGATGTTGACGACATCCTGCATCGAGGGCGCGGCCCGCAACATGCTTCCCAGCGGCAGACCGGAAGCGGCCAACGCGGCTGATGCACCTGATAACTTCAAAAAGTCCCGGCGTGAAAATTTTCTGTTAACCATCGTTAAGCACTCCTATTGAATTGATTGCATTTAATTGGATGAACCCGATGCTTGCTGCCAGATCAGCGTGATTGCCCTCCTTTCGGTGCTAATGCCCTATCTCTAGCGTAGGGACGGATTCCTAAACCCGCCCCTACGGGTAAATTCTAGAATTCACGCAGCCACACACGCATTTCGCCCGGCGCACGGTTGGCCCAGAAACCATACGGGATTGCCCTGAACGTAAATTTTGTTTCGGCAACTGGCTGAACCGCCTGCGGCTGGTACAGGTCACCCGACCAGCTTGCTGGAGCAATCCGCACGGCCTCGCCAGTAATCACACTGACGCCGCCAAACAACTGGCTGTCCATCCCGGCGATCAGGCGGCTGTCGCGCGGCAGCACCACATTCGCCAGATGTGAGCCGTTATCTACTTCTTCCAGGCAGTAGACGATTGGGCCGCGCTGAAGCGCCACACGACCGGCGTCCTGCCGCACATTGGGATGAGCCAGCATTCGTTCAACCGGCATATCCAGCACCAGCCTGACCTGATCGCCAGCGTTCCAGGTGCGGTTGAGCCGCGCATAACCATTCGTGATAGGCGCAGCCACCGGCGAACCATTCACTTCCAGACGATAGGCGCGGCACCAGCCGGGGATACGCAGCGCCAGTTCAAAATCGGCTGGCTGTTTGACGGTCAGCGTGAGCTGAATATCACCATCCCAGGGATAGTTGGTCTGCTGTTCAATCTGAATGTCACGACCGCCAAGCTGGAAAGTCGCGCGGTTCTGGTTGTACAGATGCACGTAGAGTGTGTTCGGAGCGACCGAATAGAAATAGTCGCCGAGACTGGCGACCATGCGCGCCAGATTGGGCGGGCAGCACGGGCAGGTGAGCCATTCCTCGCGGCGGTAGTAACGGTCAGTCGTGATGCCGCTGAAAGGCTCATACGGATTGACATTCGGGTAGGAGGTCAGCGGGTTGGCGTAAAAGAAGGTATCCCCTTCGATTGAAAAACCGGCTAACACGGTGTTGTAGAGCGCCCGCTCCAGTACGTCAATGTAACGGCTGTGTGGATCGAGGTGGAACATCCGGTGCGCCCAGAACGCCAGCGCAATGGAAGCGCAGGTTTCGGCATAGGCGGTTTCGTTGGGCAGGTCGTAAGCGAAGGTGAAGCCTTCATTGGAGCGTGCCGGGCCAAGCCCACCGGTGATATACAGTTGATGCTGAATCAGGTCATCCCACAGCCGGCGGGAGGTTTCCAAGAGGCTCTGGTCACCGGTTTCGAGGGCGATATCAGCGACGCCGGCGTACAGGTAACAGGCGCGCACGGCATGGCCGGTGGCCGTCTGCTGGTCGCGGATCGGTTCGTGCGCCTGGCAGTAACGGTAGGTCTGCGCCCAGAAATCCGCCGGGTCTTCACCGCGTTCGCGGGCTTCCACGTCAAAATATATCGGCTGCTGTCCACGCTCGTTGATGAAGTAGGTGGCCTGATCAAGATACCGTTTTTCGCCGGTGGCATGATAGAGTTTTATCAGCGCCATCTCCAGTTCCGGGTGGCCGGGATAGCCACGTTTCTGTCCCTCGTTCGGGCCATACCGCTCCATGATATGATCGGCATACCGGGCCATCACGTCGAGGATGGTACGCTTTCCGGTGGCCTGATAATAGGCCACCGCGCCCTCGATTAGGTGGCCGGCGTTGTACATTTCGTGCCAGTCACGCAGGTTTGTCCAGCGTTTGCCCGGCTCGATAGCGGTGAAATAGGTGTTGAGATAACCATCCGGCTGCTGTGCCTTCTCAATCTGGCTGATCAGTTCATCGGCCTGTTGTTCCAGCGCCGGATCGCGATGGGTGCGCAGGCTGTGGCCGACGGCTTCCAGCCATTTGCCAGTGTCGGAATCCCAGAACATCCGAATGACGGTGTAACGCTTAGGGCGCTCGGCGGGCTGTAGCTTCCAGGAATCGAGGCGTCCGGTTTTACGGAGCTGTTCGTAAATAGCAGGGATTGTCCGGTTGCGGTTGGTGGTCTGACGTTCGGCCCAGAGGCCGGATTCAATGCGAACCTGTTCCGAGGGCAGCGCCTTCGGTCGTGGAATATCGCTGATCAAAAGAAGACCCTCCAATAAATGTAAATTGCTGTTTCTGTTCTCTACTGTAAAATGTATAAAAGATGGGACAGATTGAGTAGATTGGAATGGGTACAATAGCAGGACAAATCCGACTTCCATTGAGAGCGTAACTTTTCGCTAAATAGTTGATTCTGGAAAGAGGATGATGGAACTTTTAAATCCCCTTCTGCTGAAAACATGCTGTCCGTTAAAGGCTCAGAACGCCGGTTTGTTCATTTCGCGCGGGGCAGCCATGCATCCAACCCGCATTATTGGTTCGCACGAGCTGATCTTTGTGAAGCATGGCGAATTGGATATGTGGGAAGAAAACCAGGTATTTCATCTGGAAGCCGGCAACACGCTGCATCTGCGGCCCGGCTGCCAGCACGGCAGCACCAAACCGATGCCGCCAGGGCTTAAATTCTACTGGATACATTTTGAAGTAGACGAGTCTAATGGTCGAGCCGATGACCTGAGCGGGAACGGCTGCGCGCCGATTCTCAAAGTGCCCCAGATGGCGCGGATCACCCAACCGGAACGGCTGGAGCGGCTGTTCCGCATGTTTCTGGAAGATCAGGAAACGGGGATGTTACACCCGTATTCGGCGAATCTGCTCACCACGCTGATGCTGGTTGAAGTCGCGCAGTCCGTCGTCGAAAAGGCCGCTCCACCCGAAGATGTCAACGTGGTGGCGACCTGGGCACACACCTACATTCGCATCAATTATGACCGCGCCATCACGGCAGGCAAGGTCGCCACCGCGCTGGGTTATAACGCCGATTATCTGGGGCGGATTTATCGCAAGGCTTACGGCTGCACGCTGACCGAAGCCATTCATCGAAAGCGGATCAGCGTCGCCTGTGATTATCTGCTGGACAGCAGCCTGACGATTGAACAGATCGCCCAGAAATGTGGCTTTGCCGATCCCGACTATTTCCGGCGTATCTTCCGGCATTATATGGAAATCCCGCCCGGCGACTATCGAAAAGAATATTCACGCCTGCACGTGAACACACACTGATACAGGCGAATGAAATATCAATCGGGACACGGCAGGCCGTATCCCGACATTCAGTTACATTTGCTCGCGCTCAGTCCCACACCTGCCGCACAACCGCCAGCGAACGCTGTGCCAGCGCGGACAGGCGGCTGCCGTCGTAGCCGATCACGGCGCTGCGGAGTGTATCGTTCAGTGGGTTCGTCCAGCGCGGCGGCAGGCGGTCAGCGCCCAGCAGCGCGCCCATGATCGAACCGACGGTCGCGCCGTTGCAGTCGGTGTCCCAGCCGCCCATGACGGCGATGCTGATACTGCGCGTAAAATCGCCATCCCCGTACAGCAGCCCCAGCGCAACGATCAGGGCATTGTTGATGGTGTGAATCCAATGGTACTGGCCGCAGTAGTTGTTGATGCGTTCCCACGCGGCGCGCCAGTCGCCGGTTTCGTGCCGCCAGCCGATGAGGCGTTCCAGCGCGTCGGCCAGCCGGCAGCGTGCCGGAATCTCGGACAGCCCGATTCGCAGCAGGTGTTCGATGTCATCGAGCGTCGGGTTCGGCGCGTCCAGGCCAAACGCTCCGGCGATCATGGCCGCCGCCCACATTTCACCATAAATGCCATTTTTGACATGCGACAACCGGGCATCCCGGTAAGCAAACTCTGCGGCTTTTTCCGGCCAGGCCGCCGCACCATATGCCCAGCCGTCAGCGCGAATCTGCGCGCCAATCCACTCACGGTAGGGATTGCGCCAGCTTCCGGCGGCTTCCGGCGGCACGTCATTCACCAGATTGCGATAGGTCACTCGCTCCGCCGTATAGACCATGTTATAGGGCAGCAGCGACAGCCAGGTTTCGGCCACATCGGCGGTGGTAAACTGCGGCCCGAACGTTTCCAGCATGTGCAGGCCGAGGATGGTGTAGTCCATGTCGTCATCACGCGCCATTTCCTGAAAATTGCCGCGTGTGGACTGCGGCGCGGAAACGACCATTCTGACCGGCGGCGGCTCTAAAAGAGGAATGTAGTCATCCAGCGGATAGGCGTCGGCGGCGCGTAAGTAGGTTTCGATGTCCTGGCGGGGCATTCCTTCGACCGGCTTGCCGAGCTGGCAGCCAACCGCGCGGCCCAGCCACGCGCCGCGCAACTTATCCGCCAGCGCGGCATCGTCCGGCAGACTCATCCGGCGCGCGCCGTCCGGTCGCCGGGCGCGGATATGGTCGAGATCGGAGGGTTCATAGTAAGGGAAATCGGCGCGAGGAGTCAGGGCTTCCAATGCCAGATAGAAACGCTCGGCAGCTTCGGGTGTGAGCGCGGCAGTATCAGCCAACTGCCGCCGGATTTCGGCGACATCGCAGCCTTCTTCTGCCCGCTGCACGACTTCCAGCCGCAGCAGCGTATCGGGAATCATAAAGGGATCGGTCATGTATGGTTCTCCGGTGTGAGCATTGTGTCACGCTGCTGCTATCACCGATTCCGTTCCGGCAGCGGGACGTAGTGCATGTCTCTAGAATGTACTTACCAGCGCCTCGCCCGCGTGCAGCGTGACCGGTTCGCCCAGCGTGATGAAGGTGCCGCCATCACGCATGGTAAAAGCGGCGTTTACTGGCGTGTCCGCCACCCGAGCGGCGCGGACAGCCGCGCTGCCCGCGTACAGCGTGGCGATAGTTTGCTCACCGTAAGCACAGCGCAGTGTAAGCTGGTCGGTGGTGTATTCGACTGTACCCCAGCCCGTGCCGGTTGACCAGAAACAGCGGAACGGGCGTGCCGGCAGCGCCGGATGAAAGCCGAGGTGGTGAACCGTCAGGTCGCACTCGAAGCCGGACAGCGCCAGCAGCAGCGTCCACGAAGCCAGCGCGCGGGCGTAATGGCTGCCACATTCCAGTTCATTCCAGGGGTTGCGGCGCTCACCATCGTACCGCGCCCGCAGGCTGCGTACTAGCGTCAGCCCTTCCTCGACCAGCCCTTCATAGATCAGATGCCCGGCGACCTGATACTCGATGCCCGTCCATACTTCGTCACTGTAGACAAATGGCAGATCAGGGCGGCTGCCGCGCGGCCAGGTACACAGCAGCAGGCCGGCTTCATCCGCCAGCGCATACACACGCTGCGCGTTGTTGTGGTCGAACAGATCAGCGCGATAGTTATGGGTATAGATGGAACGCAACGTTTGCCGGGTATGGTCGCGGTCAAGAATATGGCCGAGGCCGCAGACACGCGCCATCCATGCGCCGATGAGCTGATCGGATAAACACCCGCTGCCATACTGGTATTTGGGATTATCCGGGCGCTGCCCGCCCAGGCTGACATCGGTACTGAGTGGGGAATGGTGGGCGGCGTCGGGGTCAATCCGCTGCTCATAGTAGCCGCCGTTGAACAGATGGGTGTCCGTCCAGGCGCGGCCAGCGTCGGCCAACTGCTCGTAACGCGCGGCGGCCTCAGTTTCGCCAAGCGCCCGCGCCATCCGCGCGCCGCAGCGCAGCGCGCCCAGATACCAGCTTTGCATCATGCTGTTAGGGCCATAGAATTCGATGTCGTAGGTGTTGTGCTGCAACCCTTCCATCACGCCATCCTGGTTGTAATCCCAGTAGCGCCAGGCGTATTCAAGCGCCTGCCGGATACGCGGCCACAACCCGCGCAGCCACGCGGTATCGCCGCTGAGCTTCCAGTCACGGTAGACCTGCATGATGCCGCCCATCTGCCCATCGGCGGCGGGATGGAAATCATAGGGCGGGGACCCTAATGGCAGCGACAAGCGAAAGGTCAGCCGCCCGTCCGGGTGCTGGTTGTACAGATAATCGTTGCGCCGCATGGATCGTTCCAGCGAGGGAAACAGGTAAGCGTGAGTCAGTGCGTAGTTCCAGACGTGATTGCACGACCCTTCGCAGCAGCCAGCTTCGGAATGCACGCCCTCGAAGCCGTAGAACGAGCCGTCTTCCAGCAGCGTAACCGTCGTCGTTTTGAGAATGGACATCTGGCTGGACAGCGCATCCGTCACCGGCGCGGGCAGGGTTGAATCGAACAGCGCCTGATGGAACGCTGCGGTTTCACGGCGCAGGCGGGGTTCGTTTTCGGCTGCGTACTGCGCGACATGCAGCGCGTCGGTAAACCGGCTGGCATACGGCACGCGCCACGTGACGAGTTTATCCGCCGGGTTGTAGGAGTCAGCCCAGTATTTGATGAAGTTGGGAAAATGCCAGGTGATGTACAGGGGGATGGTGGCGGTTTGCCCCGGTTCAAGGTGGGCGTGCAGCGCCAGCGCGCCCGTGTCGCTGGAATTTTTGGGAGTAGGATCAGGATAAGTCCGGTCGCTCAGCCTGCCGCCGGCGGAAAATTCGTCCCAGAACACTTGCAGGCTGTCGAACCACGCGCCGCGCAGCCACGCCGTCTGCGGGCTGATGTCGCGCCAGGTGGTCGCCAGCGCCATCGAACCACCGTAAGGCACATCCGGCGTATAAACTGCGCTGTGCATCGTGATGGCTGACAGGTCGCCCTGCCGAACGAAGCGGTTGAAACTGCCTTCGCCAGTACCCCGGAATTCACCATTTTCAACATAACTGAACGCGCCGTGACCGCGATAGCCGACGGCGTTAAACAGGCTGGCAGCCAGCGAGACATCCACCGCCTGCGAGCCGGGGTTGGTGATCGTGAACTCAAAAATGCCAACCGGCAGCCCGGAGTCTTCCACGTTGAGGGGAATGTACGGGTTGTAGGCCATGAGCGTGACCTGTACCGGCAGCGTCGGGTCATCCGATTCCAGCCACGCGAAGGGGTATTCCCCACGAAAGCGCACGTCGCGGAGATGTTTCAGACCGGCGCCGGTTTCGCGGCGCACGCCGAAGCCGTAACCGTAATAATTGTAGCCGCCCACATCGCCGATGAACGGCGGGTCAGGCCACTTTTGCAGCACCCGCGCGTCGGTTGCGCCGCCGGCAGTGCGCGTCCAGATCGAAAAGAAGGTATTGGGCAGCAGACTCATCTTGTTGGGGCGGTGGAAGATTTCCCAGTCCACCAGTTCGCCGCGCCCGGACAGCGAAAAACAGCCCGTACCGATGCCGCCGATGGGGAAAGCAACGGCGCGCAGTTTTGATCCAGTATAAGTATAAGGATTCACGACTTCCCCCTGTAACGTGTGGCTGGGGCAGGTTTCGTTACCCGCCCCTATAAGAATAACGCGGCATCGTTGAAAATGGTTAACCGGACACCGTATACCGGTCGCCGGTACGCTGAATACCGCTGACGGCTTCCAGTCCGGTATATACCACCAGCGCGGCTTCGTATTCGACCGGCTGCCCCGGCGGGAGGATGCGCTGCCGTCCGGCTTCAATCGCCTGGTCCAGCCGCACCGGATAACCGACCCAGGGTTCAATCGCCAGTTGATACAGCCCGCGCCAGCCGCCGTAAACCTGCCACAGCCACAGTGCTTTAAATATATCGGCTGGAAAGACCATGCCAATGCCGACGCGCCGCGCGGTGTCGGTCAGGGCAAACCAGTTGCCTTGCAGGTTGGTGGCATAATGCCCACCAAAGACATTGGTTTTATATGGTGGTACGCGGCGCATGTCCACCGCGCCCTCTGGCGTGGGCAGGTGCGGCCACTGGTATGCCTGTCCGGTTTGGCCAAGGCGGCTGCCGGACGATTGGCCGACGAGACCGGTGCAGGGGGGCAGATCAATCCGATGCTGTGGACTGATGGCAAAGACCGGATGAATTCCCCAGATCAGATCCAGCGGCGACAGGCCGAGGTTGGTCACGCGGTAGCGGAGACGGATGACCGGCTCTGCCGCGTCCAGCCGCAACCAGCGTTCATAACGCAGCGGCAGAATGGCCGCTGAAACGCCGGTGTACAGGCAAGCTGAACCATCATCCGTGTCAACCGCCTGCCAGTCCCAGGGCAGCGCCCAGAGTTCACCCATGTTTGGCAGCGTTTCACCGCGATACTGGCAGGCTTCGGTCGAGGGCAGTATCTCATCCCAGCCGCCCGGCCACGTATCATCAAAGATCGAGCCGTAAGGGATGTGGCGCGGCAGGGTACGGGGGTGATGCCAGAGCAGGTTAGTATCGGTCGGTTTGTGAATCAGGTTGTAGACGCGCGCCCCGGCTTCCGGGAACACGGTCACTTGCAGCGCCGGATTATCGAGTACGATGGCGCGCAGGCCGTTGTACTGCCAGTGTGGGTCTAGCCGCGCGGTCATGGCTAGACCACAATTCCCAGCGCGGGGGCTAAACCTGCCGAGAACCCACCGTCCACTGTCAGCATACTGCCGGTGACAAAGGAGGCTTCGTCGGATACCAGATAAACAACGGCATTGGCTACATCCTCCGGCTGGCCGATGTGCTGGATCGCGTGCAGGCGGGCGGCCTGTTCCCGGATGTGCGGGCCGAGAGCAAAGAAATTGGCATTCATGGCGGTTTCAATCCAACCGGGGCAGATGGCATTGACGCGGATGCCCTCGCCGCTGTGATCCATCGCCAGCGCGCGGGTGAACTGTGCGATGCCGCCTTTAGTCAGGCAGTAGGCCGCGATGCCGCCTTCAGCATAAAAACTGTTGACCGAGGCCATATTGACGATATTCCCGCCATGCCCCTGCCGGCGGAACTGGATGACGGCATGTTTGGCGCAGAAGAACGTGCCGCGCAGGTTCACACCGACGATGCGCTCCCAATCTTCCTCGGTGGTGTCCACGACGGTTTTTTCCAGCATGACGGCGGCGTTGTTCACCAGGATATTCAACTGCCCGTAACGCGCCACAGCTTCCCGGACGATACGTTCGGTATCGGCTACTTTCGAGATGTCGGCATGGATGAACAGGCTGTCGCTGCCCTGATCCTTTAACATCTGCACGGTTTCCGCGCCGGTTGCCGCGTTCCAATCCACGACAGCGACGCGCGCGCCTTCCTGGGCCAGCCGCAGCGCCGTCGCCCGACCAATGCCTGAACCTGCTCCGGTGACCAGCGCCACCCGATCCTGTAACCGCATGGAAATTGCTCCTTAATGGTCTGCTCTTATCATGTATAATAAACATAACTGGCAGCGGCCTGTAGAATGTCCTACAGGTGAGTCTATCCTGCCAGCCAAACCGTTGTCAAAATCAAAGCCGGCGAGACGCATGAACAAGCTGAAACCCCTCAACACAACCTATCGCTATCGCGCGGTGCAGGATGCACTGCGGCAGTACATTCTGGAAAATCACCTGCATCCCGGCGACCGCCTGCCGTCTGAAATGGAACTGGCGGCACAGTTGAACGTCAGCCGCAATCCGATACGCGAGGCGATCAAAGGGCTGGAGGCGCTGGGACTGGTCGAAGTGCGCGTAGGGCTGGGTGTGTTCGTGCGGGCGGCTTCGATTGACGACATCCTGACCAATGTGGCGTACAGCCTGGCAGTGGATGGCCGCAGCGTGGCCGAACTGTACGAGATCCGCCAGCGGTTGGAACTGAGCTACGCGCGCGAGGCGGTCAAGCAGTTGACAGATGAAACGCTGGCGCAGATTGAGCAGCAGGTAGCCGAAATGGAACGCCTGCACCATGCCGGACAGGATTACCATGAACCTGATCTGGCGCTGCACCGGCTGTTGTTCCAGCAGGTAGGCAACGCAACGCTGCTGAAGCTGTTTGATGTTTTTGCCGGTATCTACAGCAGCACGCGCCATCTGTTCGAAGATGAACCGCCGACGGCCAAAGCGGACGATATTCAAAACCACAGGGATCTGCTGGAGGCGCTGCGCCAGCGCGATCCTGACCTGGTGGTCGAACGGCTTAAACGCACGTATACACCGCTGGCCCATCTGACCGATGGTACGCCGCCGAAGACCAGCGAAGCGCCGGAAATGAACCGTTCGACTCTGCCGTAGCACGAGGCTGCCGCGCATTTACACCCCGTATACGTCATGGATTGCCAGCGCCAGCCGGTTGACCATGTCATCAATTTCGTCACGGGTGATGGTCAGCGGTGGGCCAAACGAGACCATCGTGGGCGCGCCGCGCAGCACCAGCCCGCGCGCTCGCGCCGCGCGTTCCAGCCGTTTGCCGATGTCGTCGCCGGGTCTGCCGGTTGGATTGTCCGGCTGGAATTCCACGCCCCACCACAGACCGAGGCCGCGTACATCTACAATCTGCGCGCAGGTGTGTTGGAGTGCCCGCAGCCTGTGTCCCAGATACGGGCCGACCTGCTGCACATGCGCCAGCACATCGCGCTGCTCGATGTAATCCAGCACGGCCAGCCCGGCGGCGCAGGCCAGCGGATTCCCGGCGAAGGTGTGGCCGCCATTATACTGTACCTGATCTTCCGGTTCGCCCCAGAAGGTCTGAGCGACTTTATCCGCCACGATGGTGGCCGCCAGCGGCGCGTAGCCGCCGCTCATGCCTTTACCGGTGCAGATCATATCTGGCCACGCGCCGGACTGTTCGGCAAAAAACAGCGTGCCGGTACGCCCGAAACCAGTGATAATCTCGTCGTAAATCAGCAGCACGCCGTAGCGGTCGCAAATCTGGCGTAGAGTCTCGAAGTAGCCGGGCGGCGGGAACACCAGACCTTCAACATTCATGACCGGTTCAACGATGACCGCCGCCACCGTATCCGGTCCTTCCCGCCGGATCGTCTCTTCAAATTGCAGTACACACGATGTTTCACACTGTTTCGCGTCCAGCCGGAGCGGGCAGTGTCTAAAGTTTGGCGGGTGAACGTGAATCATGCTGCCGATCAGGGGTTCAAAACTGGTGCGGCGGCTGCTTACGCCGGAGGCGCTCAACGCGCCCAACGTGCCGCCATGATACGCGCCATATGCCCCGATGATTTTGTACCGTTCTGGCTGGCCGTGCTGTTTGTGGTACTGAAGCGCCATCTTGATCGCCGTTTCAACCGCTTCCGAACCGCCGCTGGCGAACTTCACCCGATTAAACTGCGGCGGTGTAAGCTGGCAGATGCGTTCCGCCAGTTTGATGGCGGGCAGGTTGGCGCTGGCGAGCGGCGGTGCGAACGTCAGACGCTGCATCTGATCCATAATGCTTTCCAGCACAGCGGTATTGCGGTGGCCGACACTGACGACGAAGACTCCCGCGAGGCCGTCAATGTACTGTTTGCCAGCGGTGTCGTACAGGTAAATACCTTCGGCATGGTCAATGATGAACGGCGCGCTGACGAACTCCTTCATCTGCACGAAGTCCACCATGATGCGGGCAACCGGGTCTATCATCGGCAGTTCCCTTCTCGTTGCAGGTTTCCGTACAAAAACGTGATAAACGGCTTACATTTATCGGTAATGCTGGCGCATGGCCTCATTAAACGGCAGCGCCAGAATATCGTCGAGCAACTGGCACGCCTGCGGCATGGATTGTGTATACGGATCCATCAGAATGAGCTGCAGCAGGCGGTCTTTACGACCGGTTTCGTAGGCTTCAAGTTCAACTTCAACAGGGGCGACGCGGTCACGCAAAATGTAGGCCGTCAGCGGCACAGGCAGGCCGCCGGTCTTGACACCCTGGATACCGCGTTTGCTGACGAGCAGCGGGATTTCGACGGCAAAATCACGCGGAACGCCGGGTACAAAATCGCCGGAATTTGGGATGTTGCCGATAATTATACGCGGGATGTCGCAGGCAATCGCTTCGATAATCGGCACCATCACCTCGCCGGAGGCTTTGGGCGGAAACACCTGTGTGACCGGGACAGCGGTATCCTCACCCGCGCGGCGAATCTCGGCAACAGTGCGCGCCAGCCAGCCAAAATAATCCTCGTACCACTGCGTCGGGCTTTCGTGCCAGCGTTTTTCGGTTTCGTCGTCCACGTGATACCAGTACGGCCACGAGCCGCCGCCGGGGTTGCAGGTGTCACCAATCGGGAACACACCAAACTTTTTATACAGGTCAACCGCCACCGGCCCCAGGAAGTCGCTCGGTTTGCAGGTTTCCCAGTAACGCGCCGCGTCGGTTTCAAGCCAGCGGTCGAACAGCGGCATCACGTCCTGACCGCGATGGTAAAGATGCGTCAGCCATACAAAATGATTCACGCCGGGAATCTGGAAGGTCAGCCCTTCACGATCTAAACCTAACACCTCGGCAATCCGGTACACGCCGCTGAAGCCATGACATAACCCGACGATTCTGGCCTGCGGATACTTCCGCCCCAGATAGGTGATTCCGGCCAGGACGGGATTGCCGACCTGGAGATACCACGCCTGCGGGCACTCCTCCAGCACGTCCTGAATGACGGCCTCCATCAGTTGAAGCTGGTAGAAGTTGATCCAGAAGCCTTCGTCGTGCATAACGTGCAGGCTGCCGCCCATACGGTAGCCCAGCCTGCGACCCACTTCCCACCCGGCGCGCAGCCAGTCGTGGCCGGCGGCCAGCGCGGTGTTGATGACAAAATCCGCACCGCGCAGGGATTCACGGCGGTCGGTCGTTTTCTCCAGAACAAAGTGCTGCCCCATCTCGTCGGCGTATCGCTGGCAGAGGCGGTGAATCGCGTCCAGCCGCGTCTCATCAATATCCATAAAGCTGATGGTGCTGCCCGCGAGATTGGGCGTGACACACAGATCAATCAGCAGCCGCAGCGAAAAAACCGCGCTGCCGGCTCCGATGATGCTGATTTTAGGTGGCATGATGACTCTCCATGAACCAAATATTTCCGGTAAGGGCGAACCGCCGGTTCGCCCCTACGGTATCGCGCCAAAAGCGTTATGATTTCATCAGTGCGGCCACACGGGCAGCCCCTACAACTGCGGCTTTTCGAGAATCATATTTAATAATTCCGGCAGCGTGTGCGATTCGTCGGCCAGCGCGTGAACGAGCGATTCAATCCGCGCGGTACGGTCTGTGCCCAGCACCGGCTCGGCCAGCGCGCAGTATTTCGCGCGCAGCTCGTCATCCGACAGCGGATTTTCCGAGCCGCCGCGTGCGATGGCCGGGGTGGATGTGCGCTGCGTGCCATCCTTCAGCACAAAGGTGACGTGCGCCCAGCGTTCCGCCGGAAAACGCGCGCTGTAATAGGCATCATCCACCAGCATCATACTGCCCGTCAGGCGGAGGATGGCCGGGTCAGACAGCGCCGCGCCGGTTACTTCCGCCGCGCCCAGATGACCCCGCACCAGCGCCGCCGCGACCGGGAACGGCAGGCTGTACTGCGCTTCTTCGGTAGTGGCCGGGAAGCGGGCTGCCAGCCGCGTACCTTCGTGAAAGGTGTGAACTTCGATGTGCTCGATGTTACCGGCATCGAGCTGGTGGATGCGCTGCAAGGCGAGCGCCGCTTCGACGGCGGGCTGCGCCCAGCGGCAGACCGGGTACGCTTTGAAGTACTGCTCCCGGATGCGCCAGCGGTCGCCCACATCATTCCAGAAATGGGAGACATCCTCGCCTTCCAGGGTTAAGGCCGGCGCGCCGGTGAAGCCGTCTGCCGCCAGATAGGCCGCGCTGAGGCCGACCATCGCGCCCCAGCCGGAGCCGTCCTTAACCATCGTGGGGTAATCAATGCAGCGCATCATCGGGCTGCGCGGGCCGTGATACTCCGCCGTACCCAGCGCGTGACGGGTCTGCGCGGCGGAGAGATGCAGCAGGCGCGCGCCCAAGGCGGCACAGGCCAGCGCGTTCCACGCGCCGGACGTGTGGTAATCGCAGGCGGCAGTATGAAGGGCGATACCGGCGCGGGTGGCGATTTCATAACCCAGCACCAGCGCGGTCAGGAATTCATGCCCATCTATCGCGCTGCCGCTGTCCACCAGTGCCAGCAGCGCCGGCAGGAGGGCGACTCCGGCGTGGCCTTTGGTCAGCACGTGGCCGTCGTGACAGTCCATGCTGTCAATCATCATGCCCCCGGCCAGCGCCGCGCCCACCGGACTGGCACGCCGACCGTCCAGCAGCAGCCGTGCGCCGCCATCCGCCCCCGCGCCGAAGTGCCGCACGGCATGGCAGCGGATGATGTGGGTGACATCGGTGGTATGCCCGCCCGCCGCCGTACCGATCAGATCGAGCAGGCAGCGCCGCGCCTGCTGCACCACATCGGCGGGCAGGTCGGTAAAGCGCAGGTCATGGATGAAGGTAACAACCGGGTTGGCGGCCATATGCTGCTCAGGGCTTAATCAGTCCGGTCATAACCGCAAAATTGCGAATAAATCGTTTGCCATCCGGGTACTCCGGGGTGTAAGCCTCCGGGTGTCCCTGAATGCCAAACACCGGCAGTTCCTGATGCTGCATCACCTGGATGCGGCACCAGTCGGTGGAAGCCAGCAGCTTAAAACCGGGCGGCAGTTCCTTGATCTCCCAGTAATGGCTTTCCATGATAACCGGGCCGGAAGGTGGAAAACCATCAAACAGGGGATGCTGCGGGTTCTGCGGTCTCAGCGGCAGATAACCTTTTTCCTTCCGCATCCCCGGATGGTAATCCGGCATCAGATCAACCTCACCTGGCTGGAGCGGCCCCAGCGCGTCACAGGGCGCGCCAAAGGTGAGGCCGATTAACTGATGCCCGCCGCAGAAGCCCAACACAGGAAAGTCGCCGGAACAAATAGCCTCTTGCAGCGGCTTGAAGGTATCCCAGTCATACTCTGCCCAGTCCGGGGTGTTGCCGCTGATGCAGAAACCCTGGATGTGGTTGGCACGCATCCAGTCCAGACTGAAATTCCAGTAGTTGACCAACTGGCAGGGGACGCCGGCGGCGGCAGCGATGTTCCCGGCGCGTTCGGCGGCTTCCCGGTTATGCGGCGGGCCAACCTGCGGGTCTTCGACCAGCCAGCGGCCCTGAATGTCTACGAAGGCGAGCATGGACGTTACTCCTCAGGATCAATACTTACAAGCTGGTACGTGATCTCATCCCGGCGCTGCGCGCTACCTTTCTCCCTCAGGCAGAAGGGCTGCCGGCCTGTTCCCCCGCGCCATGAGAGGGGTGGGGGGTGAGTGCCGAAACAGGGTGCTTCGATGTTTGCATCGCTGCCAGTTCATCCAGCGGGATGTGGCAGAAAATGTGATGGCCGCTGCCCGCCTCCTGCGCGGGTGGTTCATGGGTTTCACAGATGGCGCCAAGCTTGCGCGGGCAGCGGGTGTGGAAGCGGCAGCCGCCCGGCGGGTTGGCCGGGCTGGGTACGGTGCCTTCCAGCCGGACAGCCTGCGCGGTGGTGGTTGGGTTCACTTCCGGCACCGCCGACACTAACGCCTCGGTGTAGGGATGGGATGGTAAATTGAAGATGGCTTCTGTTGGACCGGATTCACATACGCGCCCCAGGTAAATCACCATCACCTGATCGGCCAGATACCGCACGACGTTCAGATCGTGCGAGATGAACAGCAGCGCGACCTGACGCTCCTGCTGCAATTCGCGCAGCAGGTTGATGACAGCCGCCTGTACCGATACATCCAGCGCCGAAATGGGTTCGTCGCACAGCACCAACTGCGGCCCGCCGGCAATCGCCCGCGCGATTGCCACGCGCTGTTTTTCGCCGCCGCTTAACTGGCGCGGCAGGCGATCCAGGTAACTTTCATCCAGATTGACCGCCCGCAGCAGGCCGATGATGTGTTCCCTTTCCTGGGCGGGTGGCACGACTTTAAACCGGCGCAGCGGGCGCGACAGGGTTTTACGAATGGTGTGGCGCGGGTTGAGCGTAGAGTCCGGGTTCTGGAAGACCATCTGCATCTGGCGCAGGGCGCTCTGGCCGCGCTGTTCGAGCGGCTGAGAAAAATCGCTGCCGGCGAACAGCACCGTGCCGCCGGTGATGGGTGTCAGTCCGGCGAGGCCGCGCGCAATCGTGCTTTTGCCACAGCCACTTTCACCGACGATGCCCAGTGTATGCTGTGGCGACAGGCTGAAACTCACGTCGTCCACCGATTTTACGTCAGTGCGCCGCCCCAGACCGAGCCAGCCGGCAGCCTGCTTAAAATACACCTTCAGGTTCTTGACCGAGAGCAGGTAGTTATGGTCGGCGGCAGGCGGTTTTACCAGCGGCGCAGGGGCAGCAGCGACCAGCGCGGGCTGCTGGTGCACGGCCTGCCAGCGATAACAGCGCACGATGTGCTGGCTGTTCACCGCTTCCAGCACGGGCGGACGGACGGTGCAGCCGGGTTCGGCCAGCACGCAGCGCGCGGCGAACACACAGCCGGATGGCAGGTCGGTCAGCGGCGGCACGCGCCCCGGAATTGAGTACAGCAGTTCGTCGGTATGCCGCGTGCCACGCTGCGGCAGGCAGCGCAGCAGGCTGATGGTGTATGGATGGTGCGGCTGCGCGAATAACTCCTGGTTGCGCGCCTGTTCCACCAGTTCGCCGGCATACATCACGCCCACACGGTCGCAGATACGGGCGACCACGCCGAGGTTATGGCTGATGTAGAGGATCGCCATCTTAAATTCCTGGCGCAGCACTTCCAGCAGGTCGAGCACGCTGGCCTCGACCGTCGCATCGAGGCCGGTGGTGGGTTCATCCATGATGACCAGATCAGGATTGAGCAGCAGCGCCATCGCAATCACCACACGCTGCTGCATCCCGCCGCTGAGCTGGTGCGGGTAACGGTGGAGGATGTAGTCCGGGTCCGGCATTCGCACCCGTTCCAGCATCGCTGCTGCGCGGCGGCGCGCCTCAGCCTGGCTGCACTCCTCATGGGTCATCAGCACTTCGACCAACTGCTTTTCGATGGTCAGCACCGGATTGAGGGATGCCTGCGGGTCCTGATAGACCATCGCTATGCGGTTGCCGCGCAGGTGGCGCAGTTCCGCCGGGGGTACCTCCATCAGATCGCGGCCCTGGAACAGGACTGCGCCGGTCACTTCAGCCTGTTTGGGGAGATAACGCATAACCGACAGCGCGACGGTTGACTTGCCACAGCCGGATTCACCCACCAGTCCAAAGGTTTCACCCTCATGAATGGTGAACGACAGATCGCGCACCGCGCGGGCGACACCCTGCCGCCCCCGGTAGCTGACGTTGAGATGCTGCACGTCCAGGACAGGCATCGTTTAATCCTCCGACCGGGCCAGTTCACGCAGGCCGTCCGCCAGCAGATTGCAGCCGATGACGATGGACGCAATCGCCAGTGAGGGGAACAGGGCCGCCGTCGGCGTGAGGATGATTGCCTGCCGCGCTTCGCTTGCCATACGCCCCCAGTCGGGATTCGGCGGCGGCACACCCAGTCCCAGGAAGCCGAGCGCGGCAATCGAGAAGGTGGCATAGCCGATACGCACCAGCCCGTCTACCAGAATCGGCCCGGCAGCATTGGGCAGGATTTCCTGAAACAGAATATAAGCGGTGCTTTCGCCTCGCATTCGTGCCGCCGCGACGAACTCACGACTGCGTAAATCCAGCACCAGACCGCGCGCCAGCCGGGATACCGCCGGGGCGGTCGCCACCGCGACCGCGAATACCACGTTTCCCGCGGACGCGCCAACGGCCACGATGATGATCAGGTAGAGCATAACGACCGGAAAGGCCATCAGCACGTCCATAAGGCGCATCACGATTTCATCAAACCAGCCGCCCCGGTAACCGGTCAGCAGGCCGACCGACGTACCAAACAGGACAGCCAGCCCGACGGCCAGCGGTGGCAGCGTGACCATCTGGCGCGCGCCGATGATCAGACGCGAAAAGATGTCACGTCCCAGGCCATCCGTGCCTAACAGATGGTTCTCCGACGGCGGTTTCCAGACCGCGCCGGCTTCGCTGTCATTCATGCCGTAGGGCACAATCGAGGGGCCGATGATCGCCATGATTACCCAGAACAGCAGAATAGCCGCGCCGATCAGAATGGGAGGATGCCGCCGCACGCGCCGCCAGCCCAACCGCAGCCGGTGGGGCGCAGCGACCGGTGATGCCGGAAGCGGAGCGGAACGCTCCAGGGGTTTTTCCATGCCCGGCCTCCTTCAGCTAAACCGCACGCGCGGGTTTAATGCGCTGTACAGCAAATCGGCGATCAGCTGTGACAGCACGATCAGAACAATGGCCGTCATCGCCGAGGCTTCGATCATGGGCAGGTCGTTCTCCAGCGCGGCGCGGGCGAACAGGCTGCCGAGACCCGGAAAATTGAACAACTGCTCGATCACGATCAACCCGCCGATCAGCCAGTTCATTTGCGTAGTGATAATGGCGATGGGGGCGATGAGGGCGTTACGCAGCGCGTGGCGCACAATGACAGTACGATAGGGCAGACCCTTCAACACGGCGGTGCGGATATAAGGCGAGGACATCACCTCGACCATGCTCACCCGCGTCACCCGCGTGATGTACCCCACCAGCACCAGCGCCGCCGTCATCGCGGGCAGAACCAGTTTGCGCCCGTGCTGCACCAGATCAATATTGTCGCCGCGCAGGCTGCTGTCTGCCGGCAGGATTTTGAGCCACCAGGAAAAGATGACGATGAGCAGCACGCCCATCACAAAATCCGGCAGGGAAATGGACAGCAGGCTGCCAATGGAAATGGCGCGATCCGGCCAGCGGCCTTCATTGAGGCCGGCGATGACACCCAGAATGAGCGGAACAGGGATGATAATGAGCAGGGCGGAGGCCGCCAGGAACAGTGAATTGGTCAGGCGGCGGGCGACCAGTGGTTGAATTGGCGCGCCGAGACGGTAGGACTCGCCAAAGTCTCCCTGAACAAAACGGGTAATCCAGTTGATGTATCGTTCGGGCAGAGGGCGGTTGAAACCCATTTTCTCGGACAAAGCGGCTCGCGCTGCCGGAGTTGACTCGCGGCCAAGGATTTTAAGCGCCGGGTCGGTTGGCACCGCCTCCGACATGATAAAAATCAGGATGGACAGCACAAACATGGTGATGAACATTGTGCCGAGGCGGCGCAGAATAAAACGCAGCATCGCTTTCGTTCTCCAGGCTGATGGCAAAACTGGCAGGCCGTCGGGACACGCTAGGTCCCCTGCCGGGTAGTGGGCACGCGGCTGCGCGCCCACTACGGTGCAGTACCAGTTGCGGTTTACGGCGTCAGCCAGGCGTCAGCCAGCCAGACGTAAGCCTGCGGGTGCAGCCGGTAATGGACGTTCTTGGCAACCGCCGCCGCGTCCTGGCGGAAGCCCGGAATCAGCACCGACGCCTGATCGGAGATCAGGTTGGTAAGCTGTTCCAACTGGCCGCGTCGAACTTCCTGGTCGAGTTCGCTGTCGAACGCCTCCAGCAGCGCGTCAAATTCCGGGTTGTTCCAGTGAGACTCGTTCCACACACCTTTGGAATAATATGCCAGATTGAGCATTTCGCTGGCGGTATTCTTCTGCGCCCAGTTGGATACACCGAAGTGGTTGGCTCCCCAGTCGTCCAGCCACGTCGTCCAGAAGTCCGGGTTCGGCGCTAACGTCAGGCGGATGCCTGCCGGTTCGCACTGGCCGACGAGGAACTGCGCGAAACCTTCGGCAAAGCCGCCGTCCGAACCGGGGTCAATGTAATCAACGGTCAGATCAAGCCCATTGGGGTAGCCGGCTTCGGCCAGCAGGGACTTCGCTTTTTCATAATCCTGCTGGCGCGGTGTCTGGTTGGCGGGCGCCAGCGGGTACATGCCGGGGGCAATGGGGTGGTCGTCGCCTTCAATGGCGAAACCCAGGTACAGGGTGTCGGCGTAGGCTTTACGGTTAACCGCCAGTTTCATCGCTTCCACGACATTGGGGTTCGTCCAGGGTTCTTCGTTGAATTTCATGATACCGATGTGCAGGTTGCCGGTCTGTACGGTGCGGAACTCGTAGTCTGGCAGGGCAAGGTACTGGTCGCGCAGGGTGATCGAAGCCGGCCCCATGTGCAGTGAACCCTCCTGCATGGCGCTGAAACGCGCCGCTTCGTCGGGATAACTGACGAATTCCACCGTGTCCAGGTAGGGGAGACTCTGGCCGTCCGCGCCCATCTGCCAGTAATTCTCACGGCGTTTGAAGCGGATGTACTCGTCCGGCACATGGGCATCAATCGTGAACGGGCCGGTGCCCCAGGGGTTAGCGAAGAAATCGCCCGGCCAATCCGCCGGCAGCACGGCGGCATGATACAGGAACAGCGTGTAGATAAAATCACCGACGACACGATTGGTGTAAAAATTCACGGTGAAATCGTTCACTTTTTCCACGCCGGTCACATAGTTAGCCGCGCCCGCCCAGCCGGAGCTGTTGTCCGGGTTCAGCAGTCGCTCGAAGGTGAATACCACATCGTCAGCATTAAAATCCTTGCCATGATTGAATTTTACGCCTTCGCGCAGCGTAACCGTCCAGGTCTTACCATCGTCCGAGGGCGTCCAGCCTGTCGCCAGGGAGGGTTGCAGATTCAGGTCTGAGTCAAGCACGACCAGATAATCGCAGACCTGGCGCACGTAGTTGGAGACAAACACCGAGTCCAGCCGTGCCGGATCGTCAAAGCGCCGTGTGTCAATGCCGAGTGAACTGTAAATTGTGCCGCCGCGCACCGGCGCATCCTGCGCCAGCCGTGCCGTGTGCAGCATCAGCCGTTCCTGAGGGGGCAGCAGGTTGAGCGCCAGGGCGCCGGCGCCCATCGTCGAGGCAAAGCGCAGGAACTCCCGCCGTGAAATTCGGTTCTGAGTGTACTGGAAATGTGCTTCCCGTACCCGATCCTGGTTGGTCTTTAACGTTTTAGGGCTAAACAGTTTCATGATCTGTCTCCTGATAAATAAACCTAATTTCTCATATTTGGCGCTGGATGCTGGACAAACACACAGCCCGATGTAAGCCTGTAACCTATCCTACAACCTGGAAGCATAACGCTAAAACTCACTGCCTGTCAAGAACTTGACACCCCTGGATAACGCGAATTACAATCACCTGTAGGACAGGTGACAGGATGGAGGTGAAACGTATGCTGACGACGGCCCAGCTTGAACAGTATCAGCGCGATGGTTATCTGATTGTGCGGGGTTTATTTACGCCGGAAGAAGTCGCTTTTTACCGTACTCATTATATGGCGCTGCGCGAAGGCGGGGCTTATGAGGGAGATTTTGCCGGTGTGCCGCGTATTCTGGGTAACTCGGCCCGGACAGGCGATCTGCTGAAAGATGACGCACCCGATCCGCTGAAAGAGTATCCCCGCATGATTCACATGCATCGCTGGGATGATGTCAGCCGTCGCTGGCTGCTGGATGCCCGCCTGCGCGAGACACTTACGGCGCTGCTGGGGGTTGAACCATTTGCGGTGCAGACGATGCTGTACTTCAAACCACCGGGCGCGCGCGGGCAGGCGCTGCATCAGGATCAGTATTATCTGAAAGTGCAGCCGGGAACGTGTATGGGCGCGTGGCTGGCGCTGGATGACTGCGACGAGGCCAACGGCTGTATGCAGATGGTGCCGGGCAGCCATACGTGGGATATTCTGTGTACGGTGAAGGCGGATACGACGCAGAGTTTCACCGATGTGACTGTGCCGCTCCCGGATGGCACGACCCCGGTGCCGCAGGTGATGAAAGCGGGCGATGTGCTGTTCTTCAACGGCCAGATGGTACATGGCAGCTTTCCGAATACGACGGCGAACCGGTTTCGCCGCTCGCTGATCGGCCATTACATCGTGGGTGACGCGCAGAAAGTAGCCGAGTTTTACCATCCGGCGCTGCGGATGGACGGCAGCCCGGTGGAACTGGACGTGAGCGAAGGCGGCGGTTCATGCGGTGTATGGGTGGAGCGCGACGGCGCGCCGGTGATTGAAATGACCGGCCTCAGCCGCGCGCGGGCGGAGGAGCACGAATAAGAGATACGTCAGGCAAGGGCAGTCACGGGGCGCCGTCGGAAATTGTCGTTATTGGGTAAAGGGTATTTTAAGGAGCGGTTGTAATGGCTGGTTTGCTGGAGCGGCTGCAAAAAGATGTGGTATTAGGGGCAGAAGGGTATCTGTTTGAACTGGAACGGCGCGGTTATCTGAAAGCCGGGGCGTATGTGCCGGAAGTCGTGATCGAATATCCCAACGCCGTTGCTGAACTGCATCGTGAGTTTCTGCGCGCGGGCGCGGAAGTCATGGTTGCCTTCACCTATTACGCACACCGGGCGAAGATGCGGGCTGTCGGGCGCGAGGGCGATCTGGAACGGCTGAACCGGGATGCTGTGCGGCTGGCAAAATCGGTCGCGGCGGAAGGGGGCGCGCTGGTGGCCGGAAATGTGTGCAACACCTGGGAGTTTGACCCCCAGAAGCCCCACGAATCCGAGAAGACGGTACGCCCGATGTTCGAGGAACAGGTGCGCTGGGCCGTTGAAGAAGGGGTGGACTTTTTCATCGCGGAGACCTTCAACCATCTGGGAGAGGCGTTGATCGCGCTGGATGTGATTAAACAAACCGGCCTGCCCGCGATGGTCACCTTCGCCGCCAAGAACGAAACCAGTTATGATGACCTGCCCTGGGAGGATGCCTGTAAGACACTGGAAGATCACGGCGCGGACGTGGTTGGCCTGAATTGCAGCCGGGGGCCGGATATGATGCTGGAACTGATCGAGCGCATCCGTCCGAAAGTTTCCTGTTATGTGGCGGCACAGCCCGTGCCGTACCATACCACCCACGAACAGCCGTATTTTCAGGTGCTGACCGACCCACACGGCAACCGCGCGTTTCCGGTTGGCCTCGACCCGTTCCTGCATACGCGCTTTGAGATGGCGGATTTCGCGCGGCGAGCGAAAGACAGCGGCGTGAATTACATCGGCATCTGCTGCGGCGGCGCGCCGCATCACGTCCGGGCGATGGCTGAAGCGTTGGGGCGCACTGTTCCCGCCAGCGTCTACTCGCCCGATTTGTCGCTGCATCCGGTACTGGGCGCAAAGGACGAAACCAGCGATAAAGTCAAACGGCACTTGCAGGATTTTGATCTGAAACAGCAGGCGTAGGTGTGCCGTGCTTGAGTTAATCCGTCACGGACTGAACCGCAGCCGGCCATTTCCGCGCATGTGGCGGGAACATGATCTCAAAGATCGTTATGAGGTGGTCATCATCGGCGGCGGGGTGCATGGGCTGGCAGCGGCCTATTATCTGGCACGTGATCACGGCATCTCTGACGTAGCCGTGCTGGAGAAAAATTACATCGGCAGCGGCGGCAGCGGGCGTAATACGACGATTATTCGTTCGAATTACCTGACGCCGGAAGGCGTGTTGTTCTACGACGAAAGCGTGAAGCTGTACGAAACGCTGGCGCTGGAACTGAACTTCAATCTGCTGTTCAGCCAGCGCGGCCACCTGACGCTGGCGCACAACGACAGTTCGGTGCGGACGATGCGCTGGCGCGCCGAAGTCAATCAGCTTCAGGGTGTGGACAGCCGCCTGATCTGGCCGGATGAAATCGCGCGCCTGTGCCCGCAGCTTGACCTGAGCGACCATCCCCGCTACCCGATTCTGGCGGCGCTGTACCACCCGCCAGGCGGTGTGATCCGGCACGACGCAGTGGTGTGGGGCTACGCGCGCGGCGCGGATCAACGCGGCGTTCACATCCACCAGAAAACGGAAGTCACGGGGATTAACGTAACAACCGGACGTGTTATGGGCGTTCGCACCAATCGCGGGACGATCCATACCGGCACGGTGCTGAACGCGACAGCGGGCTGGGCGACACTCATCAGCGACATGGCCGGCGTGCGTCTGCCGATCACGACCCATCCACTGCAAGCCTGCGTCAGCGAGGCGCTGAAACCGTTCCTGAATGTCATCATCGTGTCGGGGTCGCTGCATGTGTATGTCAGCCAGTCTGACCGGGGCGAACTGGTGATGGGCGCATCGGTTGACCCGTATACCTCATACTCGCTCGACTCAACACTGGGCTTCCTCGAAGGTTTAAGCGGGCATCTGCTCGAACTGATGCCCGGCCTCTCGCGGGTGAAAATCCTGCGCCAGTGGGCCGGCCTGTGCGACATGACACCGGACTACAGCCCGATTATGGGTTTCACCCCGGTAGAGGGTTTTCTGGTGGATGTGGGATGGGGGACATATGGGTTCAAGGCCGGGCCGGTCAGCGGGAAACGCATGGCGGAACTGATCGCCACGCAGCGCACGCCCGAACTGCTCGCGCCGTTCCGCCTGTCGCGGTTTGAGGAAGGGCGGCTGGTCGGGGAGAAGGGCGCGGCGTCGGTGGGGCATTAGAGCGATGCTCTCACCCCAACCTCTCTCCCTGAGGGAGAGGGGCTAACAGGCTTTCACAGCGGCTATATTGGGCATGAAAATCAGGATTATGAAAATATGCTGTTGCTCACCTGTCCCAACTGCGGCGAACGAAATGTTATGGAATTCCGGTTTGGCGGCGAGGTGGTGACACGTCCTGCGCCGGAGGATGTGAACCGCACAACCTGGTCGGATTACCTGTATATGCGGCGGAATATTCAGGGTGTGCAGCACGAATGGTGGTATCACACGCCGTGTGGGTGCTGGTTGGTGGCGGAGCGCCATACCAGAACGCAGGAGGTGACTCATACTTCCTTCTGGTCGCCGGAAGGGTAAGCCAGCGATGGTTATTTCCGATTCCACGAAGAACCGCCGTTTACCTGCCGCTCCGTCGCATACGATTAACCGGCAGAAAAATATTCAGTTCACCTTCAACGGCAAAACCTACAGCGCCTACGAAGGCGATACGATTGCGTCCGCGCTGGCCGCCGCCGGAGTGACAACCTTCAGCCGGTCATTTAAGTATCACCGGCGGCGCGGCCTGCTGTGCGTGTCAGGCAACTGTCCGAACTGTCTGGTTCGCGCCGGTGACGAACCGAACGTAAGAAGCTGTGTGACGCCGGTCAGCGCCGGTCTGAAAGTGCGGTCACAGAATGCGTGGCCGTCGCTGGAACGGGATGTGATGAGCCTGACGCAGTGGGTAGACCGCTTTTTACCCGCCGGATTTTACTATAAAGCCTTCATGCGCCCGCGCGCGCTGTGGCCGTATTACGAAGAATTTTTACGCCGTGCGGCAGGGTTAGGGGAGGTCACACCGGACTCGCCGCCGGGATTGTTTGACAAGGTTTATAAACACACGGATGTAGCGGTTGTCGGCGGCGGCCCGGCAGGGCTGCGCGCGGCGCTGGCGGCGGCTAATCAGGGGGCGAGAGTCGTGCTGCTGGAAAACGAGCCGGCGCTCGGCGGGCATCTGCGGTACGCGGCTCATGACATTGACGGCCAGCCTGCTTACCGGTATGCGGCCTCGCTGGCGGCGGAAGTAGCCGCGCATCCCCGTATTGAAGTGCTGACAAATACAACGGCGTTTGGCTGTTATGAGGACTTATGGCTGGGCGCAGTGCGCGGTGACCGCCTCATCAAACTGCGGACGCGGGCGCTGGTGGTGGCTGCCGGAGCCTACGAGATTCCGCCGGTATTTGAGAACAATGACCTGCCAGGGGTGACGCTCGGCTCTGGCGTGCAGCGGTTGGTTAATCTGTGGGGTGTGCGCCCCGGCACGACCGCCGTGATCGTTTCCGCCAACGCGCGCGGCCTCCGGCTGGCGCGGGAACTGGAGCAGGCGGGAATAATAATCGCGGCGGTGGTCGAACGGCGTGACCAACCAGAGGCCGACCTCGTGGATGCCGTTCACGCGCCGGTTTTCGCCGGGGCAGCGGTGGTTCGCGCGGTTGGCAACCATCACCTGCGTAGTGTGGTGATTCAGTCAGGCGGGCAGGAACGCGAAATCGCCTGTGATCTGCTGGCGCTGTCCACCGGCTACCTGCCGGCAAACGAACTGCTGCTTCAGGCGGGCGGTAAGGTCGCATGGGACGTGGCGCTGCATGAATTTTTGCCGTCATCTGTGCCGCCGGGCATATTCGTGGCCGGGGAAGCCGCCGGGACACATACGCTGGCGGACATTGAGCGCGAAGGCGAACTTGCGGGCATCGAAGCGGCACTTACAGTGGGTTATGGCGATACGGCGGCGCAGAACCACAGGCATATACTGGCCGACCTGACCGCTGGCGCGCGTTCCCGGCGCACAACGTGGAGCGCCGCTGAGGCCGACGACGTGGCCGGTAAACATGATTTTGTGTGTTACTGTGAGGATGTGACGCGCAGGGATATTCGGCAGTCCATTGAGGAAGGTTACAGCAGCATCGAACTGCTGAAACGCTACAGCACGGTGAGCATGGGTCCCTGTCAGGGCAAACTGTGTAACGCGGCGCTGGTGCAGTTGTGCGCGGCCTGCACCGGGCAAACGGTGCGGGACACCGGCACGACGACCTCACGCCCGCCGGTGCGTCCGGTGACGATGGGCGCGCTGGGTGGGCGGCTGATGGAACCAGTGCGCCTGTCGCCGATGCATGAGTGGCATATTGCCAACGGCGCGACGATGATGAACGCCGGGCTGTGGAAACGACCGGAACACTATGGCGATCCGGCGGCAGAAGTACGTGCTGTGCGCGAAGGCGTGGCGCTGATTGACATCAGCACGCTGGGCAAGATTCATCTGCACGGGCCGGATGTGCCGGTGCTGCTGGAACGGCTGTACACCAACCGCTGGCGCCGGCTGGAGGTAGGGCGGGTGCGCTACGGCATGATGGTCAATCATGAGGGTGTGGTGATGGACGATGGTGTTACCGCCCGCCTGAGTGATGACTTTTACTATATGACGGCCACTTCCAGCGGTGCGGCGGCGGTATACGAGTGGATTGAATCGTGGCTGCAAACCGGCTGGCAGCTTAACGTTCACGCGCTGGACGCGACCGAACTGCGCGCGGCGATGAACCTGACCGGGCCGCTTGCCCGCAAGGTACTGGAAAAAGTGACCGAAGGCGCTGACCTGAGCAGCGAGGCATTCCCGTACCTGCACGTGCGCCAGGCGACCGTTGCCGGAGCGCCGGCGCTGCTGCTGCGGGTCGGTTTTACCGGCGAACTGGGCTACGAAATTCATGTGCCCGGTGGGTTTGGCCTGCGGGTGTGGGAAGCCCTGATGGACGCCGGGCGGGAATTCGGGATTCAGCCGTTTGGCGTGGAAGCACAGCGTGTGCTGCGGCTGGAAAAAGGTCACATCATTGTCAGCCAGGATACTGATGGCCTGACGAACCCGCTGGAAGCCGGGCTGGATGGGCTGGTGAAACTGGACAAAGACGACTTCATCGGTAAAACATCGCTGGTGCTGGCCGGGGAACGCGGTGTTGAAAAGCGGCTGGCGGGGTTCACGATGCCGGACGGCACGCTGCCGGAAGAAGGCAACCAGATCGTGCGCCCCGGTAAAGGGCCGCTGGGGTTAGAGATTATCGGGCGCGTGACCAGCGCGCGCTACAGCCCGACGTTGAAGCAGGTGATCGGCCTGTGCTGGCTGCCGGCGGCGCTGGCTGAACCGGGCAGCGCCTTCACTGTGCGCGTGCGCGGGGAACTGAAGGCCGGGCGCGTGGCGGCGCTGCCGTTTTACGACCCGGACGAAATACGACTGCGAGCGTAGATAACAACTTTTAAACCCTCCCTAAATCCCTCCCCGTACACGGAGGGGGACTTGAACACGACCTTTTCGCCCCGATGCCCGGGGAAGGACTGGGGATGGGTTTTTTGGCAATAATAAGAATTGCAGGAGGACTTGTGACTCTCACAACACGCAGTGCGCTGCTCATCGCGCCGCCGCTGAACGTGATCATACCGGGGAGTGGTTCGCCGGACAGGCTGCGTGCCGGTGTGGGTGTCGGTTACACGTCGCATCTGGGGCTGCTGCACATACGTGGGCGACGTGCCGACACATGGGCGCAGCAGGTATATAGTGTGCCAGTGGGTAAGGTTGGCTCGGTCGTGGCGGTGACGGATGGGCTGCTGGCGCGGCTGCGGCAGGATGAACTGGCGCTGCTGTCGCCGCAGGTTCACACTTCGCTCGAACGCTGGCAGGCGGTGTCATCCGATACGCTGCTGACCTTAACCGACGTAACTCACGGGCGGGGCTTCCTCGTGCTGGCGGGAGCGCGAACAGCAGAGGTGCTGGCGAAAGTGTGTGGCCTTAACTTCAGCGATGCGGCTTTTCCCAACCTTTATGCAGCGCAAACGCTGCTGGCGAAGGTGCGCGCGCTGGTGCTTCGCGCCGACGCGGCACAGCTTCCGCTGTATCACCTCATCGTAGACCGGTCGCTGACGGCGTATGTGTGGGATGTGCTGCTGGATGCCGCGCAGGAATTTGATGGGATGAAGTTAACTACCGATCAATTGACGATGTTAGGCGTAGGGGCAGATTTATAAACCCGTCCCTACCCTTGTTTCGCGGTGATAAACTTTAGCGTTTGAGGGATGAAGATGCCGGTTTTACCAGAATTCAAAAAGTATGTGATTATTGGCGCGGGGATGCACGGCCTGAGTACAGCGTGGCATCTGGCGAAGGAACTTAAAGCACGCGGCAAGGGTTCGGGCGAGGATGTTATCGTGCTGGACAAGACCAGCCCCGGCGCGGGCGCGTCCGGTATCGCCTGCGGCGTGATTCGGAACTTCTACTACCAGCCGGCGATGGGCGAGGTGATGCGCGTCAGTGTCGAAGTGTGGGAGGAAAACGCGCAGGATTTGCACTATCACGGTGTGGGCTACATGGCATTGGTAGGGCCGGTGCAGGACAGCGATCTGCGCAGTATTTACGAGCGCCAGCAGGCCAGCGGCTACCGATCGGATCTCATCTGCGGTGAGCAGCAGGTGTTCGACTACATGCGCGGCCTGTTCCCGGACTGGAAGGCACGCGGCCTGACCACCTGCCTGCACGAAAAACAGGGTGGGTTCGCCTTCAATATCTCGTCAGTGCTGGGCCTGGTGCGGAAAGTGGAGGCCGAAGGCGTGAGCATCGTGTCCGGTGTGGAGGTCACCGGCTTCGCCCGCAGCGGTGATACGATCACCGCTGTGCAGACCCGGCACGGCTCAATTGGAACCGAGCAGGTGGTGATCGGGGTTGGCCCCTGGATTAAGGGGCTGTGGACGAGGCTGGGGCTGCCGACTACGATAGACATCCGCAGGCCGAGCGGCGACCTGGTGAAAGACTGGCCGATGTGGACATACTGGCGCTTGCAGGAAGGCGAAATCCGTGTGAACCCGGCGGAATACGCTACCGCCGACGGCGGGTATCCACCCGTGATTCATGTGGACTCAACCGAGCCGCTGGTATCCGATCGGACTGGACAGCTCATCACGGATAAGCTGTGGGGTATTTATTTCAAGCGTGATAAACACGGCGTGCAGGGTGGGGCTGTGCCGGATAATCTGGGCACGGACGCTCAGGTTGACCCTTACGGCGCGAACAGCCCCTACTACACCGTGAACGATGACTTCATTGATTACTGGACTGCCGGGCTGGCACACTGTATGGAGCGTTTCGAGGGATGCAGCGCGGCTTATCACCGCGTGCCGTCGGGCGGAATCGGCGCGTTCACGGCGGACAGCTTTCCGGTGTTTGACCGGATGCTGCCCAACGTGTATGTGATCGCGGACAGCAATCATGGATACAAAATGATCGGCGTTGGCAAGGAAGTGGCGCGGGTGCTGATGGGCGAACACAGCAGCGTTTTGCACCCGTTCCGCTTCGCGCGGTTTGCCGAGGGCGATTTACATCCGGTGTCGAACAGCCCGTACCCCTGGAGTTGAACTTCAGTATGAACATCCGTGAACGGCTGGAAGCGTTCTGGTCGGGCGAACAGCCTGACCAGATTCCGTATACGATTTATCAATGGGAGTGGCGGCATACTGCCGGTGATCCCTGCTGGCCGCCGCTGTTCCAGCAGGGTCTGGGTGTAACCTGGCACATTCCCGCCACGCGGGAAATCATGCCGGGTGTGGATGAGAAGATTGACCGTGCTTATATCAACGGCGTGCTGCACGAACGGCGCACGCTGCGAACGCCGGTCGGTGAAATTCATGAAACATTTGAGGATGGCTGGCGGCAAAAGTACCTGCTGGAAACGGCGGCAGATTACGCGGTGATGACCGATATTGTCCGGCGGACGCAGGTGCTGCCGGATTACGAGTCGTATGAGGCGCAGGTGGCGCAGTTAGGCGCGGAGGCGGTGCCGCTGGTGCATGTACGCCGCACGCCGACGCAGACGATTCTGGTGGATTATGCCGGACAGGAAAACTTCGCCTATCAGGTGTTTGACCTGGCAGATGAGATGCAGGAATTGTATGACGCGCTGCTGGTGAACTTCCGCCGCATGATTGAAATAACGGCGGAAGGGCCGGGACGCTGTGTTTATATTCTCGAAAATCTGTCGGCGGATATGCTGGGGCCGGAACGCTACCGGCGCTGGCATCTGCCGGTCTATGAAGCCTTGTTCCCCATGCTGCATGATGCCGGTAAGGTCATCAGCACACACTACGACGGCAGGCTGTCCATCTGTAAAGACCTGATCGCGCGCGCGCCGATGGACATTCTGGAGTCGCTAACGCCGCCGCCGGAAGGCGATCTGACACTGGCGGAGGCGCGGGCGGTCTGGCCGGATAAATGTTTCTGGTCGAATCTCAACATTGGCTGTTATGCGCTGCCCCCGGCAGAACTGAAGGCGCTGGTACTTGACCGGGTGCAGCAGGCCGCGCCGGATGGCAAACGGCTGGCATTTGAAGTGTCGGAGCAGTTTCCGGCCAACTGGCGCGAGTCGCTGGCGGTCGTGCTGGACGCGCTGCGCGAAACCCGCGCCTAGTCTGAAATCGTGTGACCGGTCAGCGCCGGTACAGCGTCGGATCGAGCGAGTCGCGCAGGCCATCGCCAACAAAGTTGAAGGCCAGCACGATCAGGCTGATCAGGACGCCGGGTGTCACCCACAGCCACCAAGCCGTTGTCATCCACGCCTTCGCGTCCTGCAGCAGGTTGCCGAGGCTGGCATCAGGTGGGGGTACGCCGAGGCCGATAAAACTCAGCGCCGATTCACTGAGGATGGCCGCCGGAATCGCCAGAGTCGCGGCGACGATCACCGGCGCGATGGCGTTTGGCAGCAGATGCGAGAGCATCATGCGCCAGGGAGACGCGCCCAGCGCCTGCGCCGCCATCACGAAGTCGCGTTCCTTAAGCGACAAAAATTCCGCTCGCACCAGCCGCGCCACATCCATCCAGCTAAACATGCCGAGAATCAACACCACATTCCAGATACTTGGCGCGAGCAGGGCGTTCAGCGCGAGAAACAGGATAAAACTGGGGACGGATAAAAAAATATCCACCAGCCGCATAAGGATGTTATCTATCAACCCGCCCGCATACCCGGCCAGCGCGCCGACAGAAATACCAACGGCAATCGTAATGAGCATGGCGAACACGCCGACCACGAGCGACACCCGCATCCCGTACAGCGCGCGGGAGAGCAGATCGCGGTTGAAGTCATCCGTGCCGAGGGGGTGTTCCAGACTGGGAGGCTGTGGGAAGCCGCGCCGGACGGTGGTATCGCGCGGGTTGATGGCATTCGGATTATAAGGGGCGATGATGCCGGCCAGCAGCGCCAGCACCACAAACACGGACAGGACTGCGGCGCTGCCCAAGGCAAGACGATGCCGGCGGAACTGCCGCCACGCCAGCCGCCAGGGACTATCATGTGTGAGCGACGGAAGGTTGAGTTGGACGACGGATTCACTCATAGCGGATACGCGGATCAATCCAGTGATAGGCCAGATCAGCCAGGAAGTTGCCAATAACGATGAAAATGGCGCTCAGCATGGTGACGCCCATAATGATCGGAAAATCGCGTTTGAGCGCGGCATTCACGCCCAGCAGCCCCATACCCGGCCAGCCAAACACAAACTCAATGATAAACGAGCCGGACACCAACTGCGGAATCGAGAGACCAACCAGTGTCACCATCGGCATGAGCGCGTTGCGTAAAGCGTGGATCCGCAGCACCCGGCGCTCCGGCACACCTTTGGCGCGGGCCGTGCGAATGTAGTCCTGCGACAGCACTTCGAGCAGGCTCGACCGCTGGTAGCGCACCCAGCGTGCCAGCGAGGCCGTACCCAGCGCCAGCGTTGGCAGAATCAGGTGGCGGGACACATCCATTACAGCGGCGAAACCCTGATAACTTTCGCGCACGTTACGGATGCCGGTGGTGGGCAGCCAGCGCAACTGCACCGCGAACACCTGCATCAGCAGCAGCGCCAGAAAGAAACCGGGCATACTGATACCGATGAACGACAGCGTGGTGATGATGTAATCCAGCGCCGTGTACCGCCGGACGGCTGACAGCAGGGCAATCGGGATGGACAGTACCAGCGCGAAGACCAGCGAACTGAGGCCAAGCAGCAGCGTCGCCGGCAGGCGGTCACCGATTTCCGCCGTGACGGCGCGGCGTCCGGTCAGCGAAAAGCCCCAATCGCCCTGTACGGCGCTGCCCAGCCAGCGCACATACTGAATATAGAGCGGCTGGTCAAGACCTAACTGCGCCCGCAGCCGCGCCATATCTTCGGCGCTGGGGGGTGGTTTATTCGGGTCAATGTAGACGATGGTCGGGTCGCCGGGGGCGGATTTGATGATGAGGAAGGAAAAAATCGAAATCCCCAACAGCAGCGGAAGTATTTGCACCAGGCGGCGAATCAGAAATGTTTGCATAGAAAAATAGCCTGGGGTAGGGGCGCACGGCTGTGCGCCCCTACGGCCTGGATTACTGGCTGACCTGATAAATGCGTTCGGGTCGCTGGAAGCCGGTGCTGATCGAAAGGTCAAGCACCGCGTCTTCGATATTGAAGCGGTTGCTGATGACGACCGGATTGCTGTTGCGGTACAGCGGCAGCGATGGCAGTTCATCCCACAGAATGGCCTCAATCTGTTCGTAAACGGCCATACGCTCATCGAAGTCTGTCATCTTCTGAGCCTGCGCGAACAGGGCGTTGACTTCAGGGTTATTGTAGTTGCCCAGGTTCGGCCCCAGCGCATCGGTGGTGATGTACTGGTTCGCATAGCTGTTTGGCTCTGGCCCAAACTGCGACCAGCCGGAGGTCAGGACATCGTAGGGCTTATCCAGCTTTCGTTCCTGGTAAAGCTGCTGCACCATCGTCGCCAGATCGCGGGTTTCGAGGTTGACCTTCAGACCGACGTCCTGCCAGTAGGCCTGGACCACGGTCGCGTAATCAAAGTAGTTGCGGAAACCCTGCTGGAAGGTCAGCAGATTGATTTCCCAGGGCTGGCCGTTCAGATCACGGAAGCCGTCGCCGTCGGTGTCGGTAAGGCCGACTTCATCCAGAATCTGTTCGGCGCGCTCAGGATCATAGTCATAACCGCCCAGTTTGTCCTGTTTATAGAACGGTACGACCGAGTCAAAGTGCGAGTTGTTGACGACGCCGAAACCCTGACGAACGGTGTCCACCAGTGCCTGACGATCAATGGCGATCATGAGCGCCTGGCGGATCCGTTTGTCCTGGAACTGTTCCTTCGCCATATTGAAGAAAATCTGGAACAGCGAGTCGTAATCTGCGGCGACAAAGGTGAATTCCGGGTTATTCTGGAACTGCGTGACCGAAGCGCCGGGCACGTTCAGCAGGAAGTCCAGTTCGCCGGTCAGCAGCGCGTTCACCTGCGCCTGTTCATCGGGGATGATACGGAAAATGATCCGGTCGAGGCACGGGCGGCCCCGGAAATAGTCGTCGTGCGCTTCCAATGTGATGCTTTCGCCCGTCACCCACTCGACGACCTTAAACGGCCCGGTGCCAACCGGCTGGCGGTTGAACGGCCCTTCCCGCAGGTTCTGGCCTTCGAGTACATGGCGCGGCACAATCGGCACGCTGATGTCCGTGAAGAACGAAGCGTTAGGCTCACTCAGGTGGGCGACGACGGTATAGTCGTCAACCGCTTCGAATTCGATGGCCTGATCGCCCTGATAGAAACGCGGGCGGAAGGGGGCGATGTCTTCTTCTGAGGTCTGAATCGTCTGGAA
>JARKOK010000487.1 GCA_029975765.1 Aggregatilineales bacterium | reverse complement strand
GTGCTGCGGTCGCAGCGGGTGGTGGAACGGTATCAGGCGGAATTCGACCAGATGTTTGACCAGAAGGTATTTGGCCCGCGTAAGTCGGCCAGCGTCGCCAGTCCTTTCTCACAGGATGGGGTGCCGATTGAGATTTACTTCTCGCCCAAAGACCAGCCGCTGCAAGCCATCATTAGAACCATCAATGGGGCGAAAAAGTCTATCCGCTTTCTGACCTTCTCCTTCACCGATTTTGATGTCGCCTCGGCCATTATGAACCGCGCGGCGGCCAACAAGAGTATCCGCGTGCAGGGGATTTTTGAAACGACCGGCAGCGAAACGCAGGCCAGCGAACTGCGCACGCTCCTGTGCGCCGGGCTGGATGTACGCCAGGACGGCAACCCGTTCGTGCTGCACCATAAGGTGTTTATCGTGGACGATACCACCGTCATCACCGGGTCGTTTAACATTTCGACCAACGCGACTCAGTCCAACGACGAAAATCTGCTCATCATTTCAGATGCCGATCTGGCGGCGCAGTACGTGGCGGAGTTCAATCGGCGCTGGGCCGAGGCCAGAGTGCCAACGCGAATCACGTGCCAGTAGGGGCGGGTTTCATCCATAAAGCAGCCTTGACCACGCCGGCGGGCAGGATATATTTCCTGCCCTCCTTTTATTAATAACTGTCTGAATGTACCCGCTTTTTACCTTCACCTTACAGACACTAAACCTCTTTACCATCTATTTTTAGGCGTGTGAAATTTGTCTCTTATATGCTGGTAGCAGACAGTGGGTTCGGGTTTTGTGCTGAACCCTGTCGGGGAGCAAGGGACGCGCAATCATGCAGATCTGTCAGACGCGGCGCAGGGAAACCGGCCAGGGATTACTCGAATACGCGCTGATACTGATGCTGGTCGCTATCGTGGTCATTCTGATTCTGACCCAGACCGGACGCGATGTTGAAGAGCTGTTTGGCAGCATTCAGTGCAGTATCCAGTATCAGCGTCAGGCATACGTGGAACGAGCCGATGATGAGCAGACGCTCATCTGTTACATGGATGTAGCGCAGCCGGATGGCACCACGCAGAAAGTTGAAATCGGGCCGCTGAATACCTGAGCCTGAACCGCCGGGAATTGATTCTGCCCTCTCTGCCTCAGAGGTGATGGGTTTTCTTTTCCTCCTCCCCATTTCCCTCATGCCCAAAACCATTGTATGCTAGGTAAAAATTGGCGCGTTCTGCGGGCTGTCACCTTTAATGGTAGAGCAAATGTGCTATACTGGACGGCAGCCGTGACGGTTCATCCGTCGGATAACGTGTGACACATCCTGCATTTCGTAATTTCAGGGAGGCAGCTCATGCCCTTTATTGAAGCGCCCACCAGTTTCTATCTTGGCCGCCGCTACGACCCCACCACCCACCGCCTGACCAACGACGTGGTGTACTACGACGCGCGTAACCTGACGACCCACGCCGTCGTTGTCGGTATGACCGGCAGCGGCAAAACCGGCCTGTGCATCACCCTGCTGGAAGAAGCCATCCTCGATAATATTCCGGCAATCATCATTGACCCGAAAGGGGACATCACCAATCTGCTGCTGACCTTCCCGGATTTACGACCCGAAGATTTTGTGCCCTGGGTCAACCCGGATGACGCGCTGCGCGCCGGGCTGGACACCCACGCCTATGCCGCCGACGTGGCGCAGCAGTGGCGCGATGGCCTGACCAACTGGGGCATCGTGCCGGATCGGATTCGCTGGCTGAAGGGCATCGCCCGGTACAGCATCTACACCCCCGGCTCGGACGCCGGGCTGCCGATCAGCATTCTGGCGTCGCTGGCCGCCCCACGCGAAGGCTGGAACGGCAACGAAGAATTTCTGCGCGAGAAGATCAACGGCATTGTCACGGCGCTGCTGGCGCTCATCGGTCTGGATGCGCAGCCGGTGCGCGACAAGGAGCATGTCCTGATCGCCAACATCTTTGAGTATGCCTGGCAGCGCGGCCAGAGTCTGACGCTGGAAGATGTGATTCTTCAGGTGCAGAAACCGCCGTTCACCAAGCTGGGCGTGCTGCCGCTGGATGAATACATGTCGGAACGCGCGCGGGTGAAACTGGCGATGAGTCTGAACAACATCATCGCCGCGCCCTCGTTCCAGTCGTGGATTCGCGGCGAACCGCTTAATGTTCAAAGCCTGCTGTACCAGCCGAACGGCCGGGCGCATGTATCCATCTTCTATCTGGCCCATCTGACCGAACCCGAACGGCAGTTTATCATCACGCTGCTGCTGGAAAACATGCTCAGTTGGATGCGCCAGCAGAGCGGCACAACCAGCCTGCGGGCGCTGCTGTACATTGATGAGATGTTCGGTTACTTCCCGCCGTACCCGCGCAACCCACCGACCAAAGAGCCGATTTTGCGTCTGCTCAAACAGGCGCGCGCCTTTGGTCTGGGGCTGATTCTGGCAACCCAGAACCCCGGCGATCTGGACTATAAAGGGCTGTCGAATGCCGGTACGTGGTTCATTGGTCGGCTGCAATCCGAAAACGACCGCCGCCGCGTGATGACCGGCCTCGAATCCATGGCGACCGCGCAGCAGAATATGAACCTGAAAGACATCGAGCGGCTGATTGCCGACATCGAGCCGCGTGTGTTCCTCATGCACAACGTCCACGATATAGACGGCCCGGCGCTGGTGCATACCCGCTGGGCGATGAGCTACCTGCGTGGCCCGCTGACCCGCCAGCAGATCGCCGCGCTGATGGCCGCCCAGAAGTCGGAACTTATGGCACAGCTTGGCGCTGTTCCGGCGGCTGTTGGCAGCGGCAACACACAGCCGGTTCGTTACGCCCAGGGTGGTGCGGCAGGTCTGCCGCTGCCGCCGTCGTTCGGCGCGCAGGCGGCGCCCGCAGTTCCGCCTGGCCTGCCGGATATGCCGCCCCTGCCGCCGGAAACCGGCGCGATCACGGCAGGTTTCACCCAGGCCGCGCCCACCGGCGGTTACACCCAGGCGATGCAGGCTACCAACATGACCACCCGCAGCACCGCCGGGCTGCCGCCGGGTTATTCCTCAGCGCAGCCGCCGGTCGCGTCCGCCATCGCGCAGTATTTCCTGCCGGCCGGGCTGTCGGCGCAGCAGGCCATCGCCAGTTGGGAGCAGCAGACCCGGTTTGCCATTCAGCAGATGGGCGCGGTGCTGCTGGCCTATACGCCGGTGTTACTGGCGCAGGCGGTGGTGCGTTATCAGGATCGTAAAACGCAGTTGTACACCGCCCGCGTCTTTGCCTATCAGGTGCCCAATCTGCAAAAAGCCGGGCTGATCCACTGGGAGGAGCATCAGACCGCGCCGCTGGATGCGCGCCGCCTGTCCCAGTCGCCGTTGAGTGAAGCCATCTATGGCGACCCGCCGCCGGGACTGACCGACTCCAAACGGCTGACCAGCCTGAAAAGCGAACTGACGGACATGCTGTATACCACCGCCGTCCTGCGGCTGCCGTTTAACCCTACGCTCAACGTCTACGGCCGGCCCGATGCCGATTTCAGCGAGTTTCAGGCGCAGGCGCAGCAGGTCGCCCGCGAGAAACGTGACGCGGAAGTGGACAGCATCGCCGCCCGCTACGAGAAAATCATGGAACGGCTGGAAGACCAGCACCAGCGTAAATCCCGCGAGTTAAGCGCCGAAAAGAAGGAACTGGCCGACCGCCGCCGCGAAGAATTATTCACACGCGGCGAGGCCGTCCTGAGCCTGCTGCGTGGGCGCACGACCTACACGCTGTCACGCACCAGCCGGGCGCACCGTTTCAGCCGGCAGACCAAAGAAGATTTGCAGGAAAGCCAGGAAACTCTGGCGCAGATCGAGCAGAAGATGGGCGAAGCGGAGCAGAAATTCGAGCAGGAGATTAAAGCCGTCAACGACCGCTGGGCGAAGATCGCCGTCGAAGCGCAGGAATATACCATCACCCCGTATAAGAAGGACATCCAGCTTGAACTGTTCGGCATCGGCTGGCTGCCGTATTACTTCGTGACGGTCAACGGCCAGCCTTTGCTGCTGCCGGGGATGTAACACCCTCTGTTGTTCGCATCGTCGGGGGGGAACGGCGGGTCGCCCCAAGCGAAAAGCCGTTTGAGGCACAGATTGAGTGTAAACCGGCCTGCTGTCCGTTGTGCGTTTCGTCTGATTCGGCTACGATGTAACCAACAGCGTTGTAATAACGGTTGAGGGGGATAGATGGCGCGCATCGTGACGATTGAACGGCACATTTTAGAGACCCAGAGGCAGCACCCCGAAGCCACCGGCGCGTTTACCGCGCTGCTGTACGATATGGCGCTGGCCGCCAAGATCATCGCCCGCGAAACCACCCGCGCCGGGTTGGCTGGCGTGCTGGGCGCGGCGGAGAATCACAACGTGTATGGCGAACAGCAGCAAAAACTGGATGTGTTCGCCGACCAGATGATCTTCAAAATGAATGATCACACCGGGCGGCTGTGCGCGATGGCCTCTGAGGAACATGAGGACATCATCCCCATTCCGCCGCACTTCGACAGCGGCAAATACGTTCTGCTGTACGACCCGCTGGACGGCTCATCCAATATTGATGTGAATGTGTCCATCGGCACCATCTTTTCGATTCACCGTAAAGTATCCACCGGCCAGCGCGGCACGCTGCAGGACCTGCTCCAGCCAGGGCGCAAGCTGGTGGCGGCGGGTTACGTGGTATACGGCAGCAGCACGATGATGGTGTACAGCACCGGCGAAGGCGTACACGGCTTCACGCTTGACCCCGGCGTGGGTGAATTTCTGCTGAGTCACGAAAATATCCGCGTGCCGGCCACCGCGAAGTATTACAGCGCCAACCAGGGCAACGAAAAATTCTGGACGCCCGGTATCCGGCGTTATGTTAAATGGCTGCAAGGGATTGAAGGTGAGGGGCGGCAGCCGCTCGGTCACCGGTATATCGGTTCGCTGGTGTCGGATTTTCACCGTAATCTGCTGCGCGGCGGGGTATTCCTGTACCCCGGCGATCTGCAAAAACCGGACGAACCCTACGGCAAAATGCGGCTGATGTTCGAGGCGCAGGCCCTGGCGTTTCTGGCGGAACACGCCGGCGGTTACGCGTCGGATGGCATCGGGCCGATGCTGGACATCCAGCCCCATTCGCTGCACCAGCGCGTGCCGCTGTTCATCGGCAACCGTGATCTGGTGGAGAAAGCCGAGGATTATATCCGCCGCTACGATCAGGAATGGGTCGCGGCGTATCTGCCGATTCGCAGCCGGCAGCCGGTGATGACGGAGGAACAGGCGGGGTAAGGTTTTCCCGCAGGGCTGACTCATGAACAACCTGCGTCCCGGCCAGGCCCTGTCGGCACTTATACCCCTCCCCGAATTCGTAGCGGGGGCTTGAGAGTCGTCTTACTCCTCTTTTTTCCGTGTACGGGGAAAGGGGGCCGGGGGATACGGATTCAGCGTGCGGTCGGATTACAGCTTCGTGCGTCAGCCCTGGGTTTTCCCGGCTCACGCCTTGACATCGAACAGCAGCGATGTAAGCTTATCGGTCAAACGCCATAGCACAAAGACCATCTATCTATGCCTGCCATCCATACCGAAACTTTCCGCGTGCGCCACTGCGAATGTGATGCCTACGGCCACCTGAACAACGCCAACTATGCCCGTTACATGGAAGAAGCCGCCTTTGAAGCCTCGGCGGCGGTGGGTTATGACCAGCGGCGGTACGAGGCCATCGGCACGCTGTGGCTGGCGCGGGAAACCCGTATCGAATACCTGCTGCCGCTGCGCTACCGGGATACGGTGACGGTGAGAACGTGGGTGGACGATTTTCGCCGGGTGCGGTCGCGCCGTCGTTACGAGTTTTACCGGGATGACGAACTGGCCGCCCGCGCCAGCACCGACTGGGTATACCTCGACCGCCAGACGCTGCGCCCCGCCAGTGTCCCGCCGGAAATGGTGCGCGCCTTCGCGCCTGAAGGCATGGACGACAACCCCACGCCGCGCGCCCCGTTTCCCGCACAGCCGCCGCCCCCGCCGGGGGTGTTCACCATGCGGCGGCGGGTGGAGTGGCGCGATATTGACACCGCGCAGCATGTCAACAATGCGGCCTACCTCAACTATATCGAAGACGCCGGTATTCAGGTGGCGGCGGCGTTTGGCTGGCCGATGGCGCGTATCCAGCAGGCCGGCTTTGCCATCATTGCCCGCCAGCACCATATTGAGTACCGTGTGCCCGCCGTGCTGGATGACGAACTGGAACTCGCCACCTGGGTATCCGATGGCAAACGCGCCACCGCGATCCGCCATTACACCATCAAACGTCCCGCCACCGGCGATCTGATCGCCCAGGCCAGCACGCTGTGGGTGTGGGTAGACGTACAGACCATGCGCCCGATTCGTATCCCGCCGCAGTTCATGGCGGACTTCGCAGCCAACATCATTCCGTAGATATTTCGGAATTGAGTCCCTTACGGGTGCGTGATACACTTGAGATGGCAGTTCGCGCCTGGCAGCCCAATGCCAGTGCCGCAGGCCGACAGCCTGGACCAAGGAGTCTATGTGAATACCAGTACGGCTATCGCCATCGCCACGCTCGTCGCCGAACTCACCGACCTCACCACGCGCTTTCAGG
>JARKOK010000461.1 GCA_029975765.1 Aggregatilineales bacterium | reverse complement strand
ACCGACAGCACGTACAGCCCCAGCACGAGGGTGTTCATCAGGCCATGCAGCGCCCCGTGCCGCGCCGCGCTTTTTTTGACGGCGGCATAATCGGCCATACCACTCAGCGCGGTCGGGATGGCCGTCAGCGTGCCGAGCGTTGTCAGCAGATCAGCCGTGCCCCGGCTGCTTTTCCAGCGGCCCAGCGTCAGCACCGACAGCAGATCAAAGACGAAACCCATCATCCACGCGCCCAGCGTCACATCCGTCAGCACCGGGTGCAGCGGGTGGCCCAGCCATTTGCTGCCGTGCAGCACGTCGGCCACCTGCCGCACCGTTTCGCCGCCGTTGACGATGCTGTAATGCACGCTGCGCGCCACGCGTAATCCCGGCTCTTCAATATCCGGCATCTGGTTAATCAGGGGATCGGCGATCTGTTGAATGCCTTTACCGCTCTCCATTTTCCACATAGCCGTACCTCCGCAAGAAAAAGGGCACACCTGACCGTGTGCCCTCTCTCAACTGCCTGCTGGTTAGGTCAATTCCTTGATACGTTCCTGAAGGCGTTTGCTCAGGTGGGAGAGGTCTTTCTCAAGGCGGTTCATACGTTCTTCAATCTCCCCCGCCAGGCCGGGTTTCTTCTTCGGGCGGTTCATCATCGCCAGCGCGACGGCCACGCCCACCCCCAGCGCCAGCAGCACGATAATGCCTAACATCTGATTGGCCTGCGGCGACTGGTACTGCCGGTCGGTATCCCAGTTGGTATCATAACGATGTTCAGTCATCGGTCAGCACTCCTTCGTGATTAACCTACATTTGAATTCGACACCATTTGTCGAGGATCTGTTCGTAATCAGCGGCAGCTTCAAAACCCATAAACCCGCCGTCCAGATGTGTGGCGAACCCCGGCTCCTCCGACTCATGCCGGCAGCCGTCTTCATGATGGTCTGCGACCTCAATCTGGGTGACAACAATATCCGAGGTCAACTGCCGCTGGCGGCTGCGCCCGTAACCCGATTTCCCCGGTGTCTCAAGCGGGGCATTACAGAAGTGGCTGCTGCGTCCCCGACCGGAAGTGGTGGCCGGAGTGCTGACAACAACGCCGCTGTTAAAAATGTCATGCTTGAGGTTCGTCATCCTGGTCATCCTTTTACTGCCAGTACGTCTTCGCTGCATCCTGCGTGGCAGCCGCGTAACTCATCAGTATCCAAACTATAAAACAAACATGCTTCCAACACATCGGAGCAGAAGCACATTTCCCGGTAGGTCATACAGGGAGATTTGCAGTAGGTCACATGGCCTATAAGCTGGCAGGGGATGGCCGTTTACGACCCCGGCACGAAGAACTGTTCGTACAGCAGTTCGCCCACGTGCCGGTTAAAACTGATGCTGGCGTGGGAATCGCGCCGCGACACCATCAGATCATTCGGATCCCAGGCCGCCGCCGCGTCGAACAATTTGAGGATGTTATGCTGGCCGTATTCCTGAAACGCCTGTTCCACCCGGTCAACATAGGGGATACTGTTGATGACATCCAGTAGATTAGGGAAGATGACCACAATCAGCCGCGCGCCAATACTGTCCACATAGTCCACAAACTCCTTGATTTCCTGTTTATGGACTTCCCAGATGCCGACATTATCATAAGCGGCATACCCCCAGTGCCACCATTCCTGATAAAAATCATCATCGGAGTCTGCGCCAATCACGAAACGCCAGTATAGAAAGTTGGCGAGGTAACTTTCCTTTGACCAGTCCGGATTGGGGCGCGGGGTGGGCAGCAGACCCAGTTTCAGACCCGCGTAGTTGATGTCGTTCAGGAAGTATTGAAGAATGACCACATCCGGCTGCTGGACAGGCGACTGGTTTTTCAGAATTTCAAGCTGCTCCGGGGTCGAGGTGCCGTAAACGCCCAGGTTGATAACGGCGTAGTCGTCGCCCAGCTTCGCGGCCAGCACGTCCGAGAACCGGTCGGCGGGATTCTGGAGTCCCCACCCGGCGGCAAACGAATCACCCAGCACGACCACCGTCTGTTTGCCGGCCAGATCGTCCGCCGTCCATTCGCGGTCACGGAAACCGAGCGAATTGGTGTGCCAGTACCGATCCAGCCAGTTTTTGGTGGCTAATGTGTAGACGTTTTCGGACTCCGCGTAGAAATACCGGAAGTACAGTTCTGCCGCCCCCAGCAGCAGCAGCACCGTGAAGTAAGATACCAGCAGCCCGCTCGCGATACCCCGCAGACGCCGCGAGCGCCGCTGCGCCGCACCCAACACCAGCAGCACGCCAATCGCCAGAAAGACCAGAATAAAGGGCAGCATGGGGATAACCTCGATCCGACAGGGCGCGCAATCAGCGACCATCATGAAAAGCTACGAAGCGCATTCGTACCGGTACGGCAACCGATTGTAAACACCGTGCCGGGTGATTGCAACGGCGAGGCGCCGCCCGGTACCGCACCAACCCCGTAAAATGTAATTTTAACCGGCGCTAATGATAAGTTTCGCTGATGTGACTGGTAAGTGTGGTCATGCTCAATCTGCCCTGACCGCCGCCGAAATCGTGAAATTGACCACAACAGTAGACAATACTAGACCTTTCTCGCACACTGTAGCCATAGGGGCAAACTGACCAGTTCGCCCTGGGCGCGCACACAGGCGCGCCCCTACGGTATCGGTTTTAACCATCAGGATCGGTTCATGCAGCGAACGCTCCCCATCGTCACCCCCCGCGCCCCGGCGCTGCCCGCCGCGAAGCGTGGTATCAGCCTGCCGCGTGTCTCGCTGCCGGTTATGCTCAGCCTCGGTGTGCTGGCGGTGGTGCTGCTGCCGCTGGTGTATCTGGGCATCCGGGCGGCGGGCGCCGGCGTGGACGGGCTGGCGTATCTGCTGCAAGCGCGAACGTTGGCCGTGATTGGCAACAGCCTGCTGCTGGCCGGGGCGGTCGTGGTTTCATCGGTGCTGATCGGCGTGCCGTTTGCGTGGCTGACGGCGCGCACCGATTTGCCGCTGCGCCGGTTCTGGCTGGTGGCCGGTTTGCTGACGCTGGTCATCCCCTCGTACATCGGCGCGATCACCTACATCGCCGCTTTCGGGCCGCGCGGGCTGCTCCAGCAGGCGCTGGCGCCGTTCGGCGTGACCAGCCTGCCGCCGATCTACGGCTTTTTCGGCGCGTGGCTGGCGATCACGCTGTTCACCTATCCGTACATCGTGCTGCCGGTGCGTGCCGCGCTGCTGAACACCGATCCCGCGCTGGAAGAATGCGCGCACAGCCTGGGGCTTAACCGGTGGGCGACGTTCCGCCGCGTAACGCTGCCACAACTTCGACCGGCGCTGGCAGCGGGCGGCCTGCTGGCGGCGCTGTATGCCCTCAGCGATTTTGGCGCGGTGGCACTGATGCGCTTCGACGCCTTCACCCGCGTGATTTACGTGCAGTATACCAGTTCGTTTGACCGCAGCCGCGCCGCGATTCTGGCGGTGGTGCTGGTGCTGGTGACGCTGGTGCTGCTGGTGCTCTCCCGCCGCCTGACCGCCGCCCAGCGCAATTATCGCATCGGCACGGGCGCGGGACGGCAGCCGCGCCCGGTGAAGCTGGGACGCTGGCGGGTGCCCGCGCTGCTGTTCTGCGCGCTGCTGGTCGGCGTGGGGACAGTGGTGCCGGTAGGCGTGCTGGCGTCCTGGGTGATCGGCAGCCCGTCCGTCAGCCTGAACTGGCATGGGGCGGCGGTGAATACGGTCGGCGCGAGCGGCCTGGCGGCGCTGACGGTGGCGCTGGCGGCGCTGCCGCTGGCCTGGCTGGGGGCGCGGTCGTCGTCCCGCGTGGGGCGCTGGCTGTGCGAACTGTCGTATCTCGGCAACGGCCTGCCGGGGCTGGTGATCGCGCTGGCGCTGGTATTTTTCACGGCCAATGCCATGCCCGCGCTGTACCAGACGCTGCCGGTGCTGGTGCTGGGTTACGCCACGCGCTTTCTGCCCTTAAGCGTGGGGGCTACCCGCAGCGCCCTGACACAGATCAACCCCCGGCTGGAAGAAGCCGGACGCAGCCTCGGCCTGCGCCCCTGGCAGGTGATGGTAAAAGTCACCGTACCCCTGGCGCGCGCGGGGCTGCTGGCGGGTATGGCGCTGGTGTTCCTGAGCGCGATGAAGGAACTGCCGACCACACTGCTGCTGTCGCCTACCGGCTTTGAAACCTTCGCCATGCAAATCTGGACGGCGCAGAAAGAAGTCAACTTCGCGCAGACCGCCGCGCCGGCCTTACTGCTGGTGGCCGTTTCTGCGGTATCATTGGCGCTGATTTTGAAGCGCGAAACGTAACATACAGGCGCGCACGGCGGTGCGCCCCTACAGCAAGGAATATCCCCTCATGACGAATCCCTATGACTACCTGCCCAATCTGACCGATGCGGCCAATCTGCCCGCCAAAGGCATCCTCAGCCAGACCATTCACGATGACGACACGGTGCGCGTGGTGCTGTTTGGTTTCGCCACCGGCGAAGAACTGTCCGAACATACCGCCTCCATGCCGGCGATTATCCATATCCTGCAAGGCGATGCCCGCGTGGTGGTCGGCGGTGACGGCTACGACGCGCAGCCGGGAACGTGGATTCACATGGCGGCGCGGCTGCCGCACAGCGTCCATGCCAACACACCGGTTATCATGCTGCTGCTGATGCTGAAAGGCGGCGCATGACCGCTGCACCCGCCGTTAAAGTGCGTTCGGTCGCCCTGCCTGCCGAACATGGCGGCTGGGGTTTTGTATTGGAACCCATTCTACTGGGGCTGCTGGTCGCGCCGTCGCTGGCCGGGCTGCTGCTGGGGATGGCGCTGCTTGGTATGTTTCTGGCACGCCATCCCCTGAAACTCGTCATAGCTGACCGCAAACGCGGACGGCGGTTCGCCCGCACCGGGCTGGCGGAGCGGTTCGCGCTGCTGTACTGCGGGCTGGCAGCGGCGGGCATCCTCGGCGCGGCGCTGAACGGCGGCCTTGAGATTCTGCTGCCGATGGCGCTGGCTTCGCCGCTGATGGTCATGATGCTGTATTACGATTTCAGCGGTCGCAGCCGGGACGCGCTGCCGGAGCTGGCCGGGCCGGTCGGGCTGGCTGCCGTCAGCAGCAGCATCGCCCTGGCGGGCGGCTGGCCGCTGCCCCCGGCGCTGGCGCTGTGGGTGCTGCAAAGCGCGCGCGCCGTGCCGTCGGTGCTGTATGTGCGCGCGCGCCTGCGGCTGGAGCATGAGAAGGATACCAATCGAACACTGCCGCTGGTCGCTCAGGTGGCGGGCATCGCGGCGGCGCTGGCGCTGCGGCTGGCGCAGGTCGCGCCGCTGCTGGCGGTGGTGCCGCTGGTGGTGCTGCTGGCGCGGGCGTGGTTCGGGCTGTTCCGCCGCGTGCCAACCCCCGCCAAAATCATCGGCTTCCGCGAAATGGGTTACGGCTTCGGCACGGTGCTGCTGATCGCGCTGGGGTACGCGGTGAAGGTGTAGTTTAATCGGCCAGAAGTGCCAAGCAGCATAGCGGAGAAATCCTGGCGACTTTGGCGGTTCAATTGAGTGAAGTTATGCTCCACGCGCTGGAATGTCACAATCTGTCGAAAGCCTTCCTTGACGTGCCGGTGGTGCGGCAGGTGGAACTGACTGCGCGCGCCGGGGACATCCTCGCGCTGCTGGGGCCGAGCGGCTGCGGCAAGACCACCACGCTGCGCCTGATCGCCGGCTTCGAGTGGCCGGACAGCGGCACGATCACGATCAACGGGCGCGAGGTTGCCAGCGATGCAACACGGGTGGCGGCGGAGCAGCGCCGCGTGGGCATGGTGTTCCAGGAATACGCGCTGTTTCCTCATCTCAACGTGGCCGATAACATCGGCTTTGGCCTGAAACTGCCGGGGCGCGACCAAAGGGCGCGGATACAGATCATGCTGGCGCTGGCCGGGCTGGAGGGTCTGGCGCGGCGGATGCCTTACGAACTGTCCGGCGGGCAGCAGCAGCGCGTAGCGCTGGCGCGGGCGCTCGCGCCTCAGCCGGAAATCCTGCTGCTGGACGAACCGTTCTCCAATCTTGACGCGGCGCTGCGAATGCAGGTGCGCGGCGAAGTGCGCGGCATCCTCAAACAGTCCGGCATCACCTGTGTGTTCGTCACGCACGATCAGGAAGAGGCGCTCAGTCTGGCCGACAGCGTGGCCGTGATGTTCGACGGGCGCATCGCCCAGATCGCGCCGCCGGAGCAGCTTTACCACCAGCCCGCCAGCCGCGCGGTGGCCGCGTTCGTGGGTGAAGCGAACTTCCTGCCAGGGCAGGCCGACGGCGCTACGGCGCACACCTCGCTTGGCGTGCTGCCGCTGGCGCGACCGGCTTATGGCCGGGTAGAGGTGCTGATCCGCCCGGAAGACCTGCTGCTTGAACCTGACGACGCGAACGCCAATGCCGCCGTCATCTGGCGTGAATTCTACGGCCACGACCAGCGTATCGGGGTGCGGCTGCCGGATGGTTTGAGCCTTGTGGCGCGGCTGGAAACACACCAATTCTTTACGGAAGGCCAGCCGGTCACGGCGCGCCTGCGCGTCCCGGCGCTGTCATTCCCCTATCTTTCCTGACCCCTCCTGGTACGCTTTTATTAGCGATTTCACCCAAAAACAGATTCGTGCAGATTGCCGATAAGAATTGAGATATTTTTCACAATCGCTATTGACTCGCGCCGCGAATCAGTTGTAGAATGTAATCAAACATTGAAATTAATTTAAATGACCCGTACCCACCAGAGAATTCATCGGGACACCGTGCCCGAATAACACCAGAGGAGATCACCATGTACATCAGCTATCTGCTCGCCAAGACCATTCAGAACGATCACCTGCGCGAAGCCAACCAGGATCGCCTGGCTCGTAAACTGGCGCGTGTGAAAAAGGCCGTTAAAAAGGCCGTCAAATAAAGTGTTTCGTCACCCGCAAGGGTGTGAAGCGAAGAACGTTTCTTTTCCCCAACGTAAGCCGGGCGGCAGGCCGTGACAGGTGCTGCCGCCTGCTTCGTTTTAAGGCTGGAATCCGGGTCGTTCGGCGCGTTATAATTGGGATAAAGGCTTTGGATAAAGATGATGCCTGACTCAGTGCCAAAAAGCCCATCCCACAAACCGATACCGGAATATGTGGTCAACGACCTCGATACGCTCAAGGTGCTGGCTGACCCGCTGCGGATTCAGATCATCGAACTGGTGACCCATGAGCCGCGCACGGTGAAACACGTCGCCGCTGTTTTAGACCTCCCCCCCACCAAACTGTACTATCACATCAAACTGCTGGAAGAACATCAGTTGATTCGCGTCGTGGATACGCGCATCGTGTCCGGCATCGTGGAAAAACAGTATCAGGCGACCGCGCTCAGTTATCACGTTAATAAGGCGCTGTTTTCGCCGGCCTCCCCCAGCGGGCTGGAAGGGCTGGACGTGATGCTGCGGGGGCTGTTTGACGACGCCAAAACCGACATTGAGGAAAGTGTAGCGGCGGGGGTGGTTGATGTGCAGACGCCGGAGATGCCGGAGATGCCGCTCAACCGCACGCTGATGATCGCCCGCAATACGTTATATCTCCGCCCGGAGCAGGCCGAAGCCTTTTACCAGCGCCTGGGCGCGCTCATCCGGGAATTTGTGAACAGCGATGCGAAGCTGTCCGGCTCGCCGGATGAAAAGACCTACGGCCTGCTGGTCACGCTGTACCCCAGCACGCGCCCGGCTGCACGGCCTAAAGATGAAGACCAGATTAACGGGCAGTGACATTCTTCAGCCCCGGATATGACAAATGTCACTCTCCCGGCGGCGGTTTTCGCGGCACAATAAAAGACAGAGCAGCATAAGTAATAGTTGTTACTTATATATCCATTAGCATCGAACTCTTGAGGCTCCCTGAGGGTCTCACATCTCAAAATATAAACTTTTTAGAATAGTATTTGCGGGCGCTCCACCTGGAGCGCCCGACGTTTTTTAAACCCCGTTCATACAAACGCCACGCCCGTACCGCCGTGCCGCGCGCCGTACCACGCCAGCGCCAGCGCGATCACCGTGTCGTCATGCTGGCCCGCCGGCGCGCTGTAACGGTATGCCCCGCCCGGCAGTCGGTGCAGCGTATAGGCCGCCAGTTCATTCAGCAGCGTTTCGTCCGGCAGCAGCGCGATCTCGCGCCGTTCCAGCGCCAGCGCCAGGTCTTCAATCAGCGGCGGCTTGCTTTTGGCGGTGGTGGCGAACGGGCGCACCGGCAGCCCTTCGGCTTGCAGCGCCTCGATGTTCACCGCGCCAATGCTGTTGGACTCCGCCCAGATGACTGCCGGCTGCCAGCGGTCGCACAAAACCTGCAAGCGCCCGCGCTGCAACGACCAGTTGATCTGCGTGAAGCGGTCAAGCGCCACCAGCGCGCCCCGGTCAGCATCCAGAATGGCGATCACGGTCGCGTCGTTGGCCCGCCCCCAGTCTACACCGGCCACATAGCGCGTGCCGGCCTGCGGCTGCGCGTCGGGCGGCGCGGTCGCGGCGGCGCGCACATCGCGGAACACCGCGCCGGAATCCTCGCTGAACTGCGCCAGATATTCCTGCGCCCAGACACGCTCTGGCGTCCGCCGCCGGATGGACTCCAGTTCTTCCGGCGCGATCAGCGGGTTGTCGGAAGACGTAAAATGGAACGACTGCCACTCGGTTTCTTCCGGGTCGAGTCCCAGTTGATACAGTTCCCAGAACCAGTTGCGCCCGTTGGGAGACGACAGGAACAGCGCGCCGCCGCGGCGTTCCAGCAGCATCGGGCGCACCACTTCCGGCCAGACCGAGGCCGCCATAAACGCGGCTTCGTCCAGCACCGCGAAATCCAGCCCCGCGCCGCGCAGGTAGTTGGCGCTGTGCGTGCTGCGGATCGCCAGCCAGCCGCCATAGCTGAAATCAATCCGCCGCTCGTCGCTGTTAATCGTCACCTCGTCCCGCGTGCGGCTGGCGTGTTTCAGATCGCGCCACACCTGGCTCGCCATCGCGTAGGTGGGCGACAGCCACCAGCAGCCTTTGCCGGCGATGGCCGCTTCCACAATCGCGACCTGCCCCAGCGCCGTTTT
>JARKOK010000454.1 GCA_029975765.1 Aggregatilineales bacterium | reverse complement strand
TCCGTTATGCCTTCACGTCAGCGCCTGCCGCAGATCGTCAATCAGATCATCCACGTGTTCGATGCCGACACTCAGGCGTACCAGCGCGGGCGGGACGGCAATCGGGCTGGCGGCGGTGCTGGCGTGCGTCATGCTGTAGGGGTGTTCGATCAGGCTTTCCACCCCACCCAGGCTTTCCGCCAGCGCAAAAATCCGGGTGCGGCTGACCATGCGTTTAGCCGCTTCCGGGCTGTCCAGAATAATCGAAAGCATCCCGCCGAAGCCGCGCATCTGGCGCAGCGCGATGGCGTGGCCGGGATGGGCTTCGAGGCCGGGGTACAGCACCGTTTGCACGGCGGGGTGATCATCCAGGAAACGCGCGATTTGCAGCGCGTTGGCGCTGTGGCGTTCCATACGGACGTGCAGCGTTTTGATACCGCGCAGCACCAGAAAACAGTCGAGCGGCGCGGGGACTGCGCCAACGGCGTTTTGCAGGAATTTGAGGTCGGCGTACAGTTTCTCGTCGTTGAGCGCCAGCACACCGCCCACCACGTCGCTGTGACCGCCCAGGTATTTGGTGCTGCTGTGCATCACGATGTCCGCGCCCAGCAGCAGCGGCTGCTGAATGGCCGGGCTGGCAAAGGTGTTATCCACCCCGATCAGCACCTTTCGCGCCGCCAGTTCCGCCAGCAGCGCCACATCGGCGATGGACATGAGCGGATTAGTGGGCGTTTCCAGCCAGAGCAGTTTCGTCTGTGGGGTGATGGCGGCGCGTACCGCGTCCGGGTTCGATAAATCCACCCAGCTAAACCGCAGGCCGTAGCGGGCATAAACCCGCTCGAACAGGCGGTATGTGCCGCCGTAAACGTCGCTGCCAACGAGGATGTGATCGCCGGGATTAAACAGCCGCAGCACGGTGTCAATCGCGGCCATGCCGCTGCTGAACGCCAGGCCGTAGCGCCCACCTTCAATGGCCGCGACCAGTTTTTCCAGCGCGGCACGGGTGGGGTTATCGGTGCGGCTGTACTCATACCCTTTGTGTTCGGCGGGAGCAGCCTGCACATAGGTCGAGGTCTGGTAGATCGGCGTCATGATCGCGCCGGTGGTGGGGTCGGGTTCCTGCCCCGCGTGAATTGCCAGTGTGTCAAAATGATAGTTTTGAGTCATAGTCCCATTCCGCTTGTCAAATCAGCCGGGCAGAAGTATAACAGCAAGTAGTGGTTGGCTGTTAGCCTCTGACAGTTGGCAGACAGCATTTTATACCCCGATGATCCGTTGGGGAGGGTCTGAGACCTCCCCTGCCTGTGAATTATCCAACAACAGGATTTATCCATGTACGACCCACAACCGACCTATTTTGTCGCTATCGCCGGGAATATCGGCGCGGGCAAATCCACGCTGACCGGCATGTTGGCCGAAGCGTTCGGCTGGCAGCCGTTTTATGAAGCCAACGCCGAAAACCCCTATCTGGCTGATTTTTATGCCGACATGACACGGTGGAGCTTCCACTCACAGGTGTTTTTCCTGGGCAAGCGGCTGGAACACCACCACCAGCTCTTGCAGCATCCCGGCAGCGTGGTGCAGGACCGGACGGTGTACGAGGACGCGGAGGTATTCGCCTGCAACCTGTACGAACAGGGGCATATGGCCGAACGTGATTACGACGCCTACCGGCGGCTGTACGACGCGATTCGCGCGTTCGTCCCCCCACCCGATCTCATCATTTACCTGCAAGCCAGCGTGGATACCCTGCTGTCCCACATTAACAAACGCGGGCGCGAGTTCGAGCGCAACATTTCGCCGGAGTATCTGGAACGGCTGAACCGCCTGTACAACCGCTGGATTGACGGCTGGACGGCCTGCCCGGTGCTGCGGATTGATATGGATGGGCTGGATTTCCAGTTCAACAACGGCCACTTTGTGAAGATTACCGAGAGCGTGCAGTCGGCGCTGGCGGTGCAGATGTAACCCACCCATAGAGGCCGCCGCGTATGACCTCTGGCGGCGGCCCGCAGTGCTCCAATCCCGCCGGGGAATTCGTGCATTTCTCATAAATCGGCGGCGCAATCTATGGACAAGACCACCAATCTGTGTTAAACTTTAATCATCAATCAATATGATTCATCTGATGAATTGAGGCCATATGGCCGACATCGAACTTGACTCCGATCTGCTGAACTACATCATCAAACAGGGCTTTCAGCCCGGCGACCGGCTGCCGACGATCAGCGAACTGCAAGACCCCGACAATCTGGGAATCAGCGTGAGCAAGGTGCGGGAGCAGCTTGAAGTCGCGCGCGCGCTGGGGCTGGTGGAAGTGCGGTCGAAAACGGGCACGCGGCTGAAAGATTACAGCTTCACGCCGGCGGTGCGCCTCAGCCTGTTTTATGCGCTGGCGACCGATCTGCATAACTTTGAGCAGTTCGGGGCGTTACGCACGCATCTGGAAGTCGCCTTCTGGCACGAAGCCTGCGCCCTGCTGACCGACGAGGACAAGGCCGAACTGCGGCAGACGATAGAAGCGGCGCGGGCAAAACTGAGCAGCAACTGGATTCGCATTCCAACGGAAGAACACCGCGCGTTTCATCTGGGGGTATTCAAACGTCTGGAGAACCCCTTCGTGATCGGCATTCTGGAAGCATACTGGGACGCCTATGAAGCGGTGGAACTGAACCGCTATGCCGATTATGCCTATCACAAAACGGTCTGGGACTATCATGAACGTATTCTCGACGCGATCTGTGCCGGTGACTTCGACACGGCGAGACAAACGTTCATTGAGCATACACGCCTGCTGCGCCACCAACCACGAATGCAGGACATGGACAATGCCACAGTCGAACTGTCAGCGAAAGTCACCGAATAGATTCAAGTACGGCGCAGTGGGCTGCGCAAGGGGATAAACGATGGGTGTTATTGATCTACCAGCCGAGTCGCAATTACAGCAAATCGGCGAACCAATTGTAAATGATTTTACGTTTATGGTCGCCACAAAGAACGGGTCGGGCAGTCAGACCTCCAACAGTACGATTGTCCGGGCGCTGTTCAAGATGGGGATTCCGGTCAACGGCAAGAACCTGTTTCCGTCCAACATCAAAGGGCTGCCCACGTGGTATACGATCCGCGTGAGCAAAGACGGTTACATCGCCCGCCGCGCCACCTCTGAGATTGTCGTGACGTTCAACGAACTGACCGCCGCCGAGGACATCAACGGCCTGCCGGCGGGCGGGGTGTGCATCATCCCGCAGGAATGGAACTGGACAAAATCCCGCGCGGACATCACCTATTATGAAGTGCCGGTCAAGGATACGATCAAGCAGTTCGACATCCCCACCGAGCGCCGCGAACAGGTCAGCAATATGATATATGTTGGGGTGATCGCGCGGCTGTTTGATATTCCGCTGGAACAGATTCACTCAGCTTTGAGCGACCAGTTCAGCGGTAAGCCGAAGCCGGTGCAGATGAACTATCAGGTGGCTGAAGCGGCCTACCAGTGGGCGACCGACAACCTGACCAAGCTGGATCGTTTCCACATCAAGCCAATGGACAAAACGAGCGGCAAGATCATCATCACCGGCAACGAAGCCGCCGGCCTGGGCGCTCTGTTCGGCGGCGTGACGGTGACGGCGTGGTATCCGATCACCCCCTCCACCAGCCTGGTAGACGCGATGATCGAACACAAAGACCTGCGGCGCGATCCGGTGACCGGCAAGGATACGGTAGCGATCGTGCAGGCGGAAGATGAAATCGCGGCGATTGGCATGATTGTCGGCGCGGGCTGGGCCGGCGCGCGGGCGATGACCGCCACCAGCGGCCCCGGCATCAGCCTGATGGCCGAGTTCGCCGGCCTGGCCTACTTCGCGGAAGTGCCGCTGGTGATCTGGGACGTGACACGCATGGGACCAAGCACCGGCCTGCCCACCCGCACCAGCCAGGGCGATATCCTGTTCACCTATTTCCTGGGACATGGCGATACGCGGCAAATCTGCCTGCTGCCGGGTAATGTGGAAGAGTGTTTCGAGTTTGGCTGGAAAGCCTTTGACATCGCCGACCAGATGCAGACGCCGGTCTTTGTGCTGAGCGATCTGGACATCGGCATGAATAACTGGATGGCTGAACCGTTCCAGTACCCGGACAAACCGATCAATCGCGGCAAGGTGCTGGACAAGGCGGCGCTGGAACAGTTCATCGCGGAAAAGGGCGAGTGGTATCGCTACCGTGATTACGACAAAGATGGCGTGGGCTACCGGACGCTGCCGGGCACCGATCACCCGCGCGCGGCCTATTTCACACGCGGGACAGGCCACAACGACATGGCACTGTACAGCGAACGCAGCGCCGACTGGGTGGAGAATATGGAGCGCCTGCGTCGTAAGTTCGAGAACGCGCGCCAGATCGTGCCGCAGCCGGTGATTGACCAGACAGCGGGACGCCCGATTGGCCTGATTTCGTTTGGCTCGAATGACCCGGCGGTACAGGAAGTTCGGGACTGGCTGGCGGCAGAAGGCATCGAGACGAATTACCTCCGGCTGCGCGCCCTGCCGCTGACGACCGACGTGCATGAGTTTGTACACAACCACGAGCGTGTCTACGTGATCGAAAACAATTTTGACGGGCAGATGGCGAGCCTGCTGCGCATGGAAGTACCGGGCGATACAACGCACATGCGGTCGCTGGCGCTGGGTGACGGCCTGCCGATGACGGCGCAGTGGATTTATGACAGCATCAAGCGTTACGAGGGGAAATAACGATGGCGACAAACCGGACAGCCAGCAAAACCAACGCGCTTGGCCTGACGCGCGAAGATTATAAAGGCAGCAAGAGCACGCTGTGCCCCGGCTGCGGGCACGACTCGATCTCCAATCAGATCATCAGCGTGGCGTATGATGCGGGTCTTAAGCAGGAAAACGTCATTAAACTGAGCGGTATCGGCTGCTCCAGCAAAACGCCGGCCTACTTCATGGGACGGTCACACGCCTTCAATGCCGTTCATGGGCGGATGCCCTCGATTGCGACCGGCGCCACGCTGGCGAACCATGAACTGACGGCGATTGGTGTGAGCGGCGACGGTGATACCGGCAGCATTGGCTTCGGGCAGTTCAAACACATGATGCGCCGCAATGTGCCAATGGTGTATATCATCGAAAACAACGGGGTGTACGGCCTGACCAAAGGCCAGTTTTCGGCAACGGCAGATGCCGGTCAGGAATTGAAATATTACGGCAAGAACGAATACCCGGCGATTGACCTGTGTATGGAAGCCATCGTGGGCGGCGCGACGTTCGTGGCGCGCAGCTTCAGCGGGCACGCTGAACAGGTACGCGCGCTGCTGAAGGCCGCCCTCACTCATCGTGGAACGGCGGTGATTGACATCATCAGCCCGTGCGTCACGTTCAACAACAATCCCGGTTCGAGCAAGAGCTATGACTACGGGAAATCGAACGAAATTCCGCTGCATGAGATTGAACTGATCCCCGAAGGTTTTGTGCCGGAACGCGAAGAAATCAGCATCGAAGCGGACAAAATCGAAAGCTACGAAGCCGGCCTCGAAATCCTGGTGAGGATGCACGACGGCACGTTCATCCGGCTGCAAAAGGTGGGGCCGGACCACGACCCGCGCAGCAAGGCGCAGGCGCTGGCGCTGCTGGAAAAGGTGGGCATGGAGCAGTTGTTCCTGACGGGTCTGATTTACTACGAAGAACCGCGCCCGACGCTGGGCGACACGCTGCATCTGGTCGAGGCACCGCTGGCACGACTGCAAGGTGACGCGCTGCGCCCCTCGAAAGAGGCGCTGGACAGGCTGATGGCAAGCATGAAATAACACTGCCAGGGCGACCGATCAGGTCGCCCTTTTAATTGTTTTATGGATTAGCAATAGGTATTAAACAAAACGGTACAGCTCTATTTCCCCCCTAAATCTTGGGGGTTTTCGTCAGATAAATCTGGTAATATGATGAGCAGCGTTGAACCGCAGCTCTGTATTAAGAGAGCCAAACCTCTTTTATATCGGCTTTAGTGGGCGATATAATCCACGCACCTACACAAGGGAGTTCGTTATGCCAGAGTTTTACCGGCTGGGAATTGACGAAACACTGGCGCAGCTTAACAGCGACCGGGAGGGCTTAACCGAAGCCCAGGTCGCGGAACGGCAGGCCACTTACGGCAAGAATACCCTGCCAACCGAGGGCGGCACCCCCTGGTACAAAATCTTACTCAGCCAGTTCACCGACCTGATGGTCATTATCCTGATCATCGCCGCGGTGATTTCGGCTTTTCTGGGCGATACTCGTGATGTGGTGGTGATCCTGGCGATTGTCATCCTCAACGCTATCCTGGGCACGTACCAGGAATTTCAGGCGGAAAAAGCCCTCGCGGCCCTCAGCGCGCTGCAAGTGCCGCTGGTGCGGGTGCGGCGCGGCGGCGCCATCAAGCAGATCAGCGCGGAAGACCTCGTGCCGGGCGACATCGTGATCCTGGCCGAAGGCGACCGCATTCCGGCAGATGGACGCCTGATTGAAAGCGTCAACCTGCAAATTGACGAATCCGCGCTGACCGGAGAATCGGTGCCGGTCGAGAAAAACACCCGCACCCTGACCGGTGATAAAGCGGTCGCGGTTGGCGACCGGAATAACATGGCCTTCATGGGGACATCGGTCAACTACGGGCGCGGCACGCTGCTGGTCACGGAGATCGGCCTGAAAACGGAAATCGGCAACATCGCGGCGCTGCTGCTTCAGGTGGAACAGGGGATCACCCCACTCCAGCGCCGCGTGAACCGGCTGGGGAAAGTTCTGGCAACCGGCGCGGGGATTATCGTAGCGATTGTATTCATCGCCGGGGTGATTCGCGGCATCCCGGTACAGGACATGTTCCTGACCGCGATCAGCCTGGCCGTTGCCGCCGTACCGGAAGGTCTGCCGGCACTTATCACCATCAGCCTGTCGCTGGGCGCGGCGCGGATGGTGCGGCGGCACGCGCTCATCCGGCGGCTGCCGGCGGTGGAGGCGCTCGGTTCGGTGACGGTGATCTGCTCCGACAAAACCGGCACGCTGACGAAAAATGAGATGACCGCCACCCTGCTGGCGCTGCCCGGCCACGATCATGTGACGGTGAGCGGCATCGGTTATACCGTCGAAGGCCAGTTCTTTGTCAATGACGAGCCATTCAACGCCCAGCAAGACCCGGCAGTGGCGCGCTTCCTAATCGCCATGGCGCTGTCCACCAATGCCAATCTGGAGAACGGCAGCAACAACGGCATTTATAACATCATCGGCGACACCACCGAAGGCGCGCTGCTGATCGCGGCGCAGAAAGTCGGCTGGACGCGCAGCCATCTGGAGAAAGATTTCCCCCGCGTGGGTGAAATTCCGTTCAGCAGCGAACGGAAAGCGATGACGACCATCCACCGCTTGCAGAATGCTGAAGCCCAAAGCCTGTTCTGCGCCTGCGATTATATTGCCATCACCAAAGGCGCGCCCGACCGGCTGGTGGAATGGGCCAGCCATGAACATGTACCGGACGGCTCAAGCCCACTGACACCGGAACGCCGGCAGAAGTGGATGGATGAGGTGGACAGGATGGCGGCCAGAGGGCTGCGCGTGCTGGGCGTGGCCTACCGCCCGCTGGACAGCGTGCCGGACGAGCTGAAAGCCGACGACACCGAGCGCGAGTTGCACCTGCTGGGGCTGGTCGGTATCGTAGACCCGGCGCGGCCTGAAGCCAAAGAAGCAGTGCGCGTGGCGAAGGAAGCCGGCATTCGCACGATCATGATTACCGGTGACCACGCCCTGACCGCCGAGGCGATTGCCGCTGATCTGGGCATCATCGAGCCGGGGCAGAAAGCCATCACGGGCAACCAGCTCGACACGATGAGCGACGCGGAGGTGTTAAAGGCACTGGAAACCACCTCAGCGTTTGCCCGCGTGTCACCGGAACACAAACTGCGTATGGTGCGGGTCCTGCAAAGCCAGAATCACATCGTCGCCATGACAGGTGACGGCGTGAACGACGCCCCCGCGCTTAAACAGGCAGACATCGGTGTGGCGATGGGCATCACCGGCACGGATGTGAGCAAGGGCGCGGCGGAAATGGTGCTGACGGATGACAACTTCGCCTCGATTGTGTCGGCGGTGGAAGAAGGCCGCGCGATCTACGATAATATCCGTAAGTTCATCAAGTACCTGCTCAGTTCCAACGTCGGCGAAATTCTGGTGATGTTCGTCGCGCTGATCGCAGGGCTGAAAATTCCGCTGCTGGCGATCCAAATCCTGTGGATTAACCTGGTGACGGACGGCCTGCCGGCGATTGCGATGGGCTTTGAGCCGGCGGAGAAAGGCGTGATGCGCCGCAAACCGCGCCCGATCACCGAGAGTATTTTCGCAGGGGGTATGGACCGGCACATCGTCTGGGTGTCCATCCTGCTGACGACCATCACCCTCGCCAGCTATATTTACGGTTATGGCCTGCACGGCATGGATCCGCTGAGTCCTACTCTGGCACTGGAATACCGCAGTGAAACGCAGCTTCATGAAACGGTAGACGCCATACACGTACCGGATAACTGGGATGAGATGACGCTGGACGAGCGCCGCGCCGAACTGCTGGATCATGAAAACGACGAAGCCGGTGAGGAAGAAGGCAGCGGCGGACTGCTGGGTGAAGCCGAACAACTGCCGCGTACAATGGCCTTCACCGTGCTGGCGCTGGGGCAGATTTTCCACGTGATGGCGATTCACGGTGGCGACCGGGTATCCTTCTTCCGCATCGGGTTTGGCAAAAACACCATCCTGCTGATCGCGGTGATTTCCACCTTCCTGCTGCAACTGGCGGTCATTTACCTGCCATTTTTGCAGACGACCTTTGAAACGTCGGGGCTAAGCCTGGGCGAACTAACGATCACTATCGGGCTGGCTTCGGTTATCCTGTTCGCGGTTGAAATCGAGAAGGCGCTCCGGCGGCAGCGCGACCGGACAGCAGCGGCAGCCGCCTGAATTTTCAGGCGCAGGCCGGCAGGTCATGGTTACTGGTTCAGCAGGGCGACCGCCAACGGTCGTCCTGCTGATTCTCCAGCCTGGTATGGTCAGCCGATCAGCCGTCCCTGCATCTCCGGCGGCACGGACAAGCCCATACGGTCTAAAATCGTGGGCGCAACATCCATCAGTTGATGCCTCACGACCCGACCTGCCCCGCGCCGGTGCGGTTCGTACAGGATGAACATGCCCAGCGGCGCGTGGTTCGCATCATCCGGGCCGGTGTCGTTTTCAAAGGTATAAACCGCGTCATGCCCCAGACTGCCGACCGAGCGCCAGTGCAGGCCGCCGAAATACACCAGTAAATCAGGCGCGATGTTGTTCACCTGCCGGTAGATGGCCTCCGGCTGAAACACGGTGGTGTTCAGGCGCTCGCCCTGCGGGCCGGGGATGGCTGCCAGCGCCGCCGCCAGATCATCGCGCACCGCCGCATAAGCCGCGCGCGGGATGATACCCTGCGGTTCGCGGCCTTCAACATTCAAAAAGATTCGTCCATAATAACCGCCGCTTGACCAGGCTTTCGTGCGCGACCAGTCCACGTCTGCATCCTCGAATCTCGTCAGTTGGCCGTCAGGCGGCGGCGTCTTAAACGCCAGCCAGCCGTTCCGCCACAGCCATTCGTTGACGCAGATGCCACCATCCATGCGCGTCACGCCGTGATCGCTGACTACCAGCACGGTCACATCATCCCCGGCCAGTTCCACCAGTTCGCCGATGAAACCATCTACCAGCCGGTAGTAATCACGGATGGCACTGGCAAAGGGACTGCCGGGTTCATACAGCCGGTGCGCCGGATCATGGAAACGCCAGAAACCATGATGCGCGCGGTCAACACCGATGTTAACGGTCATGAAGAAATCCCAGGGTTTTGAGGTCAGGGTATGGCGCACCAGTTTATGCTGGACTTCCGTCATATCCAGCAGGCGGCGCAGCAGCCCGGCTTTGTTGTCGGTGCGAAAACCTTTCACATCAAAAGCGTAATCCGGCGCGAGCTTAAGCACTTCCTGTTTGAAGATAGCGGGATAGGTGAAGGCACTGTCCGTCCCCGGCGTGAGGAAATCCGTCACCAGATGGCCGTTAACCGGGCGCGGCGGGTACGTCTGCGGCACGCCGATGAGCGCCACCTCTCGTCCGGCAGCGCCGATCATATCCCACAGGCGCGGGTGTTTGATGGCCGAGCCATTGGCCGTCACCAGGTTATCATACGAATAGTCGGCGCGATTGCGGAAGCCGTAACAGCCCAGCACGCCGGGGTCCCGGCTGGACATCATGCTTGACCAGGCGGGGATGGTAATACAGGGGATGCAGGATTCCAGTTCGCCCCACGTACCGCCAGCCGCCAGCCGGGACAGATTCGGTAACTCGTCCCTGAACTGGTTAAAGACCAGATCAGGGCTGGCGCAGTCCAGTCCCAGCACCAGTACACGGGCCGGCTTTTTACGACGAAAAACCATCGGTTTATCTCTTTTTGTGACGTTATAATTTACGTTTCATGAAGCTGGCCTGTTTCGATCCTGGGCTACAGAATGCGCTGGCCGAACAGGCTGGCGGCCAGATCAACGGCGACTTCGGCGGTGCGGTTGCGGTCGTCCAGAATCGGGTTGACTTCGACCAGATCAAGCGAACAGACGCGGCCATCATCGGCCAGCATTTCCATCAGCAGGTGCGCCTCGCGGATCGTCAGCCCACCCGATACGGCAGTCCCCACACCGGGCGCAACCGACGGATCGAGCGAGTCCATATCAAAGCTGACGTGAATCGAATCCACGTTGCCCAACACGCGCAGCGCGGCGCGCATCACGGTCGCCAGACCTTCCTCATCAATGGCGCGCATGGTCATAACTTTAATGCCACTGTCCTTCAGGGCGATGCGTTCCCCGGCATCCAGATCACGGATGCCAACCATCACAATCTGATCAGGCCGCAGCCGGCGCTCCCCGATGAGCAGCGGTGGCGGGCAGCGCCCCATCAATGCCGCGACCACCATGCCGTGAACGTTGCCGGACGGCGTGGTATCGGGGGTGTTGAAGTCGCCATGTGTGTCCACCCAGATCACGCCGACACGCTCCGTCCGGCACAGCGCCGCCGAAATCGTGCCCAGCGCGATGCTGTGATCACCGCCCAGGAAGATCGCCCGCTCACCGGCGCGAATGGTCTCCAGCATGGCATCATGAATGGCCTGGCACACAGCGGCAATCGGGCGCGCGTGGCGCATCCGGCTGTCGGCGGGCAGGTCAGGCACTTCCTCGATTCCCGGCGCGGGAAGATTACCCCAGTCGCTCACCGGCAGGCCGATCAGTTCCAGCCGTCTTTGCAGCCCGGCATACCGAATGGCGCTCGGCCCCATATCCACTCCGCGCCGCTGCTGGCCTAAATCCATCGGGACACCGTAGATACGAATGGGCGTTCCTTTGGTCATGGTTGAATCAGCCTTCCTCACCTAACAGGGCGGCCTGATGAAAGCCGACCACGCGCCGCACAAATTCATCCGGCGCGATGGAGAGATACTGCCCGTGTCCCGCGCCCTCGACCACCCACAACTCCGCCGGGACAGCGTTCTGGCGGGCACGCTCCAGCATCAGCCGGGCGCCGGGCAAAGAGACTTCGCGGCTGCCATAAACCAGCAGCACCGGACGCGCGCCAATCTGACCAATGGCATCCAGCGGATTGAGTTTTGTTATATCGTCGCCCGTCACCAGCCGGTAGGTGATGGTCGCGCCAAGCTGGTACAGCGCGTCAAAAAAGTTGGTGGCAGTCCCGACACCCAGCATAGCCGCGTAATCATGATACCCGCCTTCCGCCGACACGGAACGCAGTTCCGGGATGCGCGGCATCGCCATGAGGCTGGTCGCGCCCGCCGACGAATAACCGTGCAGCCCGACCCGCGTGGGGTCAACATCGGCGCGGGTCAGCAGGTAGGCATAGGCCGCCTGCACATCCTCAACTTCCTGATAGCCGAGCGAAATCCAGCCCTGCGCGGTACACACACGGGAATTCATCGTAAGGACATTGAAGCCGGCATTGTGAAACACGGCAGCATAATGCAGTTCCGCGCCGCGCCCGCTGCCAAACGCCGGCACGAGGATGATCGTGGCGCCGCTGTCACCCGGTATGAAGTATCCCTGCTGAATGATGCCGCGCGCCGACGGAAACGACACATCCTCGTAGGACAGGTCGCCGGGACTCCTGCCCGCAAAACAGGGCGTGTGCGTCAGCGCCCACAGGCTGAGGACACCCAGCAGAAACGGCAGCGCCACCAGCGCAAAACCCAGCGCCACCACAAACAGCCGCAGCAGGCGCAGCCAGTACGCCCGCCCGCGAAGCTCACGCGGT
>JARKOK010000439.1 GCA_029975765.1 Aggregatilineales bacterium | reverse complement strand
CTGCTGGACGAAGCCGCCGCCAAACTGCGCGTGGCGCTGTACTCCATGCCGCCGCGCCTGAAAGAGATGAAGGGCGCGCTCGACCGCCTGCTGGCGGAAGAGGAAGCTGCCGGGATGGCGCGGGACTACGAACGCGCCGCCCAGTACAAGGTGGAACGGTTGCAGCTTGAGCAGGATTACGAACGCGAACGGATGCAGTGGCAGTCGGAAAACACACTTGATGAAGTGGTAGACGCCGACGACATCGCCAGCGTGGTCGCCCAGTGGACGGGCATCCCGGTCAACCAGATGCTTGAAACCGAAAGCGAGAAACTCCTTCGTATGGAGGATGCGCTGCACGAACGGATTATCGGTCAGGAAGCTGCCGTGTCGGCGATTGCGGACGCGATCCGCCGCGCGCGCAGCGGCCTGAAAGACCCGAAGCGCCCGATTGGTTCGTTCATCTTCCTCGGCTCCAGCGGCGTTGGTAAGACCGAATTGGCGAAGGCGCTGGCCGAATTTATGTTTGACGACGAGGACGCGCTGCTGCGAATTGATATGAGCGAATACCGCGAGCAGCATACCGTCAGCCGGCTGTTTGGCGCGCCGCCCGGTTACGTCGGTTATGAAGAAGGCGGCCAGCTTACCGAAGCCGTCCGCCGCCGCCCGTACCGTGTCATCCTGTTTGTCGAGATCGAAAAGGCGCACCCCGATGTCTGGAACGCGCTGCTGCAAATTCTGGAAGACGGTCGGCTGACCGACGGCCAGGGGCGGGTGGTGGACTTCCGTAACACCGTCATCATCATGACGAGCAATCTGGGTACGGAATTTGCCCGTAAGGGCGGCGTTCTGGGTTTCGTGCAGATGACCGATGAGCAGGCGGTGGCCGATCATCAGAAGATCGAACGCGCCATGCGCGAAACCTTCCGACCGGAATTTCTCAACCGGATTGACGAGATCATCATCTTCGCGCCGCTGACTCTGGCGCAGGTCGAACAGATCGTTGACCTGCACATGCGCGCTGTTGCCGAACGGATGCATGAAGCCGGCATCGGCATTCACCTGACCGAACCCGCGCGGCGCTGGCTGGCGGAAAAAGGTTACGACCCGCAGTTCGGCGCGCGCCCGCTGCGCCGCGCGGTGCAGCGGTTTGTGGAGAACCCGTTAAGCGTGCAGCTTTTGCGCGGTGTGTTCCATCCCGGCGATTTGATCGTGATTGATGAAGTCAACGGCGAACTGGACTTCCAGCGCCAGCCCGACGCCAGTTCCGATTATCTGAATCTGCCGCAGGACGAATACCTCGACGGCGGGCGCTAAATACCCGGTTGGGGCACGGTGCGCCGTGCCCCGCCTGGCTTTAGCGGCGTTTTGCGGCCTGTTCACGCTGCTTTAACATCCGTCTAACCCGGCTGTGTTAGCCTGTTGGGCAAATGGTTCATCAGGAGGTGCAGGATGGGTCCCCTGGCCGAACGCCGGCAGCAGCTTCTTCAGGTGTTGCGGATTAGCGGTGGTTGGCTGCGCCGGCAGGACATCGCGCGCGCGCTGGGACAGGAGCAGTTGAGTGCGGAGGATTCGATGGCGCTTGACCAGTTGGCCGAAAAGGGTCACGTCATCCAGGAAATCAGCGATAATCTCGCACCGCAGGGCGAAATGGTGCGCTACCGCGTCAGCCAGCCGAAGTAATCCCGCTAAATCGAATGCCGCCGCTGCCAACGGCGCGCTGTTTTGCGTTTGATTCTTGTGAAACGCATGTGTATAATACTTTCCCAGTACCCATATGTGCGGGGGAGCTATTTCCTATGAATGCGAATGTATCAGGGCTGGGTGAAAATGAAGAACTGAACAGCAGTTCTCCAGCCACCGAGTCGCCGCAAGTGCAAGACCTCACTGAAACGTTAGTTGAAGCTGCGGATACAGGTGCCGCAGCCGATGACGCGGCTGACACCCCGATGCCTTCCGTCACAATGGAGCAGGACGCTGAACATGAAACTGGTGTGGGAGCCTCAGCCGAACCGGCGCTGGAAGCCGAACCGGCAGGCGAGTGGCTGAACGACGCTGCCGCGCCAGACCTGAAACTTTTCAAGCGGGGTGATGTGGTAGACGGGACGATTACCGGCACATCACCAACTGCCGTCTATGTGGACGTGGGGGGCAAGGGTGAAGGCGTCATTCCGGGGCGCGAACTGGAACGGATGAGCCGCGAAATGCTGGAGCAGTTGAAGCCTGGCAGCGTGATTCCGGTCTATGTTGTCAATCCCAATGACCACAAAGGCGAAATGATCCTCTCGGTCAACCGCGCGCTGGAAGAACTCGACTGGCGTAAGGCTGAGGAACACAAAGAGTCGCAGGAAGTTTACGAAAGCCACGTCGCCGGTTACAACAAGGGCGGGTTGATCGTGCGCTTTGGCCGCCTGCGCGGTTTTGTGCCACAAAGCCAGTTGGGCGCTGACCGCAAGCGCCAGATCAGCGGTGAAACGCCTGAAGACCGCTGGGGCGCGATGGTGAATGAACCGATTGCCGTCAAGGTGATGGAAGTTGACCGCGCGCGCAACCGGCTGATCCTGTCCGAACGGGCTGCCGCCCGTGAAAGCCGCGAGACCCGTAAGGAATCGCTCATCGGCAAACTTCAGGTGGGTGAGGTTCGTACCGGGCGTGTGGTCAGTCTGGTGGACTTTGGCGCGTTTGTGGATGTCGGCGGGGCGGAAGGTCTGGTACATCTGACCGAACTGTCGTGGAAACACGTCACCCACCCGCGTGAAATCCTGAAAGTGGGCCAGGAAGTGACGGTTGAGGTCATCAGCATTGACCCGGATGCCAAGCGCATCGGCCTGAGCCTGAAGCGCCAGGAAGCCGACCCCTGGGACACCATCGCCACCAACTTTATGATTGGTCAGTTGGTGCAGGGGCGTGTGACCAAGCTCACCAAGTTCGGCGCGTTTACGCAGTTGGTGGATGTGCCCGAAATTGAAGGGCTGGTGCATATTTCGGAACTGTCTGACCAGCGGGTGAATCACCCGCGCGAGGTGGTAAAAGAGGGTGAAGTGGTCACCCTGCGCGTGGTCAAGATGGACATTGAAAATCGCCGCCTGGGTCTCAGCCTGAAACGGGTCAACTCGGCTGAATATCTGGATATGGACTGGACTGGCCCGCAGGAATAAACGCTGCCTTCCTCCGCATTCTTACAAAACATCGCAGGGACATGGCAGCACCATGTCCCTGCCTTAACTGTTTGTCACCGTTTGTTTTATCGGCCTTTCGTTTCAAAATTGTCATAATTTTGAGCACATTCTAACGAATTATGTGTAGGCTTAACGGTATGACGCTTGGCTTATACCGTTATAATTGGTAAAATTGGGATATTCTCAGGTGCTTAAGGTAACTTCGGTTAAAAATTTGGGGTGGCTTTACCGCCACAGGTTGCGGAGGTAACAACCGTGCCGAACAACAAAATGGAGCGTTTTACGCAAAGGGCGCGGCGCGTGCTCAGCCTCGCGCAGGAAGAGGCCGAGCGACTACAGCACAACTACATTGGAACTGAGCATTTACTGTTAGGTCTGATGCGGGAAGAAGGTGGCGTTGCTGGCCGCGTACTGCGTGATCTGGGACTGGAGCAGCGGCGCGTGGAGGAACTGGTTGACCAGATGACGCGCGCTTCGTCGCGTACCGCTTCAGCGGCGGCGCTCGACCTGTCGCCCGGCACCAAGCGCGTGCTGGAACTGGCTGTAGACGAAGCCCGCCGGATGGGACATCACTACATCGGCACGGAACACCTGCTGCTCGGTCTGGTGCGCCAGTCCGACGGCGTGGCGATTGATGTGCTGAAACGCCTGGGCATCAGCCCGGAAGAAATCCGCCGCCAGACACGCCGTGTCTTGCAGGAAAGTCCTGTCCAGCAGAATCAACCCACCACGCCGGAACGCCAGCCGCGCCAGAAGCCCGAAGGCAAAACGCCGCTGGTGGATCAACTGGCAACCGACCTGACCGCGCTGGCGCAGGAAGGTAAACTTGACCCGGTGGTGGGACGTGAAACCGAAATCGAGCGTGTGATTCAGGTGCTCAGCCGCCGCCGGAAGAACAACCCGGCGCTGATCGGCGAACCGGGCGTTGGCAAGACGGCCATCGTCGAAGGTCTGGCGCAGCGCATCGTCGCCGGTGAAACGCCCAAGCCGCTGCTGAACAAACGTGTTTTGCAGTTGGATGTCGGGTCGCTGGTGGCGGGTACGATGTATCGCGGCCAGTTTGAGGAACGCCTCAAACGGGTGATTGAAGAACTGAAGTCGTCGGACAGCATCCTGTTCATTGACGAAGTGCATATGCTCGTGGGCGCTGGTTCGGCGGGCAGCAGCGTGGACGCGGCCAACATCCTGAAGCCGGCCCTGTCGCGCGGTGAACTGCAATGCATCGGCGCGACCACGCTGGACGAATACCGCAAGCACATTGAAAGTGATGCCGCGCTGGAACGCCGTTTCCAGCAAATTCTGGTAGACGAGCCAACGATTGAGGAAACCATCGAAATCCTGCAAGGGATCAAAGGCGCGTATCAGGATCATCACAACGTCGAAATCACCGACGAAGCGATCTACGCCGCCGCCAATCTGTCGGCTCGCTACGTGCCGGATCGTTTCCTGCCGGATAAGGCGATTGACCTGATTGACGAAGGCGCGGCGCGGCTGCGGATGTATAAGAGTCCTGAAGCCGCGCAGGTGCGGAAAGCCGAACTCGAACTGATGCAGGTCGAAGAAGACCTGGAACTGATGGAGAAGGAAAACACCGACGCTGATGAAATCGAGCAGCTTCGCCTGCACCGGGATAATCTTCAGGAAATGCTGGCCGACCTGAAAGCCAACTGGAACGAAGACACCCGCCAGCCGCGTTTGATGGCGGAAGACATCGCGGAAGTTGTTTCGATGTGGACAGGCGTGCCGGTCACGCGCATCGCCGGCGAGGAAAGCCAGCGCCTGATGCAGATGGAAGCCGCGCTGCACAGCCGCATCGTCGGCCAGAGCGAAGCGATTGACACCATCAGCAAGGCCGTGCGCCGCGCGCGGGCCGGCCTGAAAGACCCGCGCCGCCCGATTGGTTCGTTTATGTTCCTGGGGCCAACCGGGGTGGGCAAGACCGAACTGACGAAGGCGCTGGCCGAATTCCTGTTCGGCAGCGAGGAAGCCCTTGTCCAACTGGACATGAGCGAATTCATGGAACGTCACTCAGTCGCGCGGCTGGTCGGCGCGCCGCCCGGTTATGTCGGTTATGAAGATGCCGGGCAGCTTACGGAAGCCATCCGCCGCCGCCCGTACAGCATCGTCGTTTTTGACGAAATCGAAAAGGCGCACCCCGAAGCCTTTAACATGCTGCTGCAAATGATGGAAGAAGGCCAGCTGACCGACGCGCGCGGGCGCACCGTCAGCTTCCGCAACGCCATGATCATCATGACCAGCAACGTCGGCGCGGACACGATCAAACGCAACGCCGGTCTGGGCTTCGACGTGCCGCGTGAGCAGGAGAAGGAAGAGGCGATTGCCTACCAGGAGATGAAGAAGAACGTAACGGAACAGCTCCGTCGGGTCTTCCGTCCTGAATTCCTGAACCGTGTGGACGCGACTGTGGTCTTTAGCTCGCTGTCCCGCAGCGAAATCAAGCAGATTGTTGACCTGGAACTGAAGAAGGTGGCCGAACGGCTGATCGAACATGCCATCAGCCTTCAGGTGGGCGAGGCCGCCCGCGACTGGATTGCCACGCGCGGTTACGACCCCGAATTCGGAGCGCGCCCGCTGCGCCGCCTGATCCAGAACGAGATCGAGGATGTGCTGTCGGACGGCATCCTGTCCGGTCGTTTCCAACTGGGCAGCACCGTCATGGTGACGGTCGGCGACGACGGCGAACTGCTGCTGGAGCCGGTCACCGAAGGCCACATGGAAGCCCCCAGCGTCAACTGAACGCGGGCGCGGTAATCAGAATAAATGCGTGTAAGGGCGGGTGTCGACACCCGCCCTTACTGTATTCACACCACCTGAAACAGCCTCAAACCCGGAAATCCTTATGAACACAGCCGCCCCAACCCCGTATCAGGAATTGAATCAGGTCTTACAGGATTTGGTAGACAATGTGCAGGCCGTTCTTGCGGGCAACTTCGTCGGCGCTTATCTGCAAGGTTCTTTCGCTGTGGGGGATTTCGACCTGAACAGCGATTGTGACTTCGTTGTTGTGATAAACACCGAACTGTCTGATGAGGAAGTGGCCGCCTTGCAGGTCATTCATGGACGTATCTTCGATCTCAATGTTGAATGGGCAAAACATCTGGAAGGGTCTTATTTCCCCCGGCACATCCTGTTGGACACGGCCTACAGTGGGGAAAAGCTGTGGTATCTCGATCATGGCAGCCGTTTTTTAATTCAGCATCCTCACTGTAACACCGTGATCGTCCGCTGGGTTGTTCGTGAACAGGGGGTAACGCTGGCCGGCCCACCACCCGGAACGCTGGTTAATCCGATACCTGTAACCACGCTGCGCCGGGAAATTCTGTCAACGATGATAAACTGGGGGCAGGAAATCCTGACCACCCCCGACAGCTACAACAATCGGTTTTATCAGGCGTTTATCGTTTTGAATTACTGCCGGATGTTACACGACCTGATCCGAGGCTGCCCTGGCTCGAAGCGCGCGGGTGCCGAGTGGGCTAAGGCGAACCTTGACCCTGCCTGGGCCGGACTGATAGATCGAACCTGGGCCGGTCGTCCCAATCCGGCTGTGTCGGTTCGGCAGCCGGCTGACCCGGAGGACTTCAAAAGCACGCTGGAATTTATCCGTTATGTGACGGAGATAGCGATTGCCAGATACCCTCAGGAACAGCTCTGATGGGGCTAAGTGCCGGCAGCCGGGCGATGGGTGTCGGTCAGTAGGGCGGCTGATGCCGCCCACTGATTACATACGCGGTCTGTTATGACTCCTGCCCACCCGACAGCATCTCCTGATACGTCTTGAGCGCGTCCCACTCGCCCCGGCTGGCATACTGCGCCTGCTGCGCCCATGTCACCAGACTCGGCGCGAAGCGCATTCCCGCCGCCGCCAGCGCCCGCCGCAGTTCAGCTTCGGATGCCACCGCCAGTTTGTCCAGCGTGTCAATCCCCGCCTCGCGCAGCGACTCCGCGATTTTAGGCCCGATTCCTTCAATGATGGTCAGATCGTCGGCGGCCTGCCCGTTGGCTCTGGCTGGCTGCTGGAGCCGCTGTCTCGCGCGTTCGGCAGACGGCTCACGATCCAACTGAGACAGGGCATTGGCTGCGATGCCCAGCGCCGTGATCCAGTACAGCCGCCGCCGGCTGGGCGACCGCCGCGCCACCCAGCTCATCAGGATCAGCCCGATTCGCGCCACAAAGATCAGGCGCATCAACAGTCGTAAAACCGGTATTCGCATCAGTCCCTCCTAACAACGTCCGGCAAAAATCAAAGAGCCGCTCGGCTGGAGCGGCTCGCTTGTGTGCATACCCCGCGCGCTACATGTCCGGGATAGCGCGCGGGTCAAGGGGGGGAGCGGCTGACTCACTCAGCCTGTTCAAGGGGACAGAATTCGAACCCTGTGAGTTCGAAAAACAGGAATTGCATCGTCAGGGCTGCGTCTTACTCCTCGCGTGAGATGGAAGGGCCGGGCGGGCTGTAAACTTCGCCGGTTTCCTCCAGGGCAGCCGGGTCGGTGTTGATGTTTTCATCAACGTCGCGGTCGCGTTCCTGCTCGTTCCGAAATTCATTATCTGCATGAATCCGGCTGGCAATCGCGTCGGAACGCGCCTGAGTATCATCGCTGTTTTCGGTCGCTTCTTCATCCGGCGGGGTGTCGGTCGTCAGATTTACGGCCTCACC
>JARKOK010000418.1 GCA_029975765.1 Aggregatilineales bacterium | reverse complement strand
GTGCTGCTGCAAGGCTTTGGCGGCACGGGCAAAACGGCGCTGGCGGCAGAACTGGCGGCGGGGCGTATCGCGGCGGGCAAGGGCGCGGCGCTGTGGCTGCGCGCCGGGACGGAAGACCGCGACGGCCTGCTGCTGGCGCTGGCGCGACCGTTTAATGCCGAGCAGACCATCAGCAAGGAAGCCAGCGTGGCCGGGCGGGCGCGGCTGGTGCGGCTGCTGCTGGCGCAGCACAGCGTTAAACTGGTGGTGCTGGACGATGTCTGGAACGGGCGCGCGCTTACCCAACTGCTGAACGTGAACGCCATCCCCGGCGGCACGCCGGTGCTGGTCACGTCGCGGCAGCGATACCCCGGCCTGACCCGGATAGATGTGGGGCGGCTGACCCGCGCGGCGGCGCTGCATCTGCTGGCGCACTACGGCGACCCGGACTGGGCGGACGACCGCCATGCCAACGCGCTGTGCGCCAAGCTGGGCGACCACGCCTTCGCGGTGCGGCTGGCCGGGCTGATTCTGGCGATGGACGAAATGACCCCCGCCGAACTGCTGAAACGTGTCGAGGCCGCGCCCTACAAACTGACCGCGCCCGACGGCAGCGAGGATGAAGGCCGTACCAGCGTGGAAGACCTGCTGGCCGCCAGCCTGTATACCCTTGACAGCGAAGCCCGCGAGATATTTCTGGCCTTCGGGGCGTTTTTTACCGCCAGCGTCACGCCCGATCTGCTGGCGCTGTACTTCCGGCGCGACCGCAACAAGGTTGAGGATGCGCTGAACCGTTTGCAGCGGCGCGGCCTGGCAGAGCGCAGCGCCGAAACCGGCGACCATCTGGTTGAATACAGGATTCACGATCTGGCCTACAGCTACGCGCGGGCACAGGCCGACGAGGCACAGCACCGCCGCGCGCTGGACGCCTGCTTCGCGTTCCTCGACCAGCACCCCACGCCGGCGCACTTTGCCGCGCTGCGCTCGGAACTGGATAACTTCTTCGGCGCGGCCAGTTGGGCGCAGACCGTTGGCCGCCATACCGATGTGATGCGGCTGGCCGACCGGCTGTACCGGTCGCCGGATGGCGGCGAGGGCTTTTTACATTTGCAGGGGTATGCCGGGCTGGCAATCACGCTGCTGACACAGGCCGTTGCCGCCGCGCTGGCCGCTGGTAACCCGCGCTGTCAGGCCAGCTATCTCAGCAGCCTGGGCAGCGCCTACCGGGATGTGGGGCAGGTCAAAACCGGCATGAAACACTACCGCGCCGCGCTCAAACTCTACCGCGAACTGGGCGACCCGGTAGGCGAGGGGCTGACGCTGGGACGGCTGGGCATCGCTTACCGCCTGCTGGGACAGACGGAACAGGCCATCGAACACTTGCAGCAGGGGCTGGCGATGGCCGAACAGAGCGGCGATGCCCACGCCCGCGAAATGAATCTTTCCAATCTGGGCATCGCGCACCGGCAGCTCGGCCAGCTTGAGGCAGCGCAGGCCTATCTGGAGCAGGCGCTGGAAATGGCGCGCGCGCGTGGCGACCAGCGCGGCGAAGCCATCAATCTGGGCAATCTGGGTGATGCCTACCGCGATCTCAGACAGGCGGACAAAGCCATCAGTTATTACCGCCACGCGCTGAAGCTGGCGGAAACCACCGGCGACCGGCGTGGCGAAGCCATCAATCTGGGGCGGCTGGGCGATACCCTGCGTGAACAGAAGCAGTTCGCGGCGGCGGTGGATCACCTTGAACAGGCATTAGCTATCGCCCGCGATACCAATGACCCACGCGGCGAAGCCATCAACCTGGGGCGATTGGGCGATACCCTGCGCGATCAGGGACAGGTTACGGCGGCGGTGGAACAGCACAGCGAGGCGCTGGCGATTGCCCGGCAGATGGATGACAAACGCGGCGAGGGTTACAGTCTGGTTGATCTGGCGCTGGATTACGCCGCGCTGGGGCAGCACGCGGCGGCGCTCGAACATTTTCAGGCCGGGCGAGCGATCTTCGAAACCCTGAAAGCGAAACATCAGATCGAGCGCATTGACCGATGGATGGCGGAAGTTAAGCTCTGACCAGCCTGCACGCCAGCCGGCGACTGATGACCTAGCGCGGCTCGGCGCAGCGGGCAAAAATCCTGTGCGCTTCCTCGTAATTGGCGCTCATATAGGTGGGCTGCCTGGCGGACTGGATGGCGTAGACCCGCGTAAAAACATCGTAAAAGGCGCGCATGAAGGCGTTGCCCCCCACGATCACCATCACGCCGGTGTTCGGGTGTGGTTTCTTCGACAGCGTGCCGATGGCCCCCATGAAGCCCTTCGGAAACGTACTGCTCTGGCGAACATCAAAAATGACATTGACTTTGTGATCCACGCTGTCAAAAAGCTGCTGCGACTTCTGAACCGCCGCATAAAAGTCATCGAGTGTCCACATGCCCTCATAGATGTTCAGGATGACCTGCTGGTTCTCATCTTCCCAGGTCACACGGATTGCCATAGGACTGCCTTTCTGAGTCTGCTTTTGTAGATGGTACTCAAAAACAGATCGTTACAGAATATAGCTAAATATTGCACCTGCCCGCCACCCGCCGCTTTAAAAAGTTGTGAAATTGCTATAAAATTATCATTAATTACGTAAATATCCGCCGCGCCAGGGTTTTGCCGCCGCCGGTTCATGGTTCGATTTAGGGGTCGGGTTCATCTCTATCAACAGATAATTGTGCCGCTTCTGCATCGTGGCTATAATTCACCCCAAAGCACATCCATACCAGAAAGCGGGAAACCATGATGCAGGATATTGATAAACGCATTCGTTTTTTGGAAACCGTCCCCTTGTTTAAAGGGCTGGATGACCGGCAGTTGAACCGGCTGGCGCGCCGTTTCACCGAGCGGTCGTTTGCCACCGGCGAAAGCATTGTGAACCAGGGTACGCTGGGCATCGGCCTGTTTATCATTGCCAAAGGCCACGCTGAAGCCGTGCGCGAACTGACAAACGGGGAAACCGTCGTTGTGAATCAGCTGGGCGCGACCGACTTTTTTGGCGAACTGTCGCTGCTGGACGAAGCACCCCGCACCGCCTCGGTAGTTGCCACTGAGCCGACTATCTGCCTGGTGCTCACGCAGTTGGACTTCATGGGTGTGCTGCGCGAAGACTCCGATATTCCGATTGCCATTCTGAAAGTCATGGCGCGCCGCTTCCGTAATCTGATGGACAGTATGCAGTAGCGTGCGGCGTGGACGGTCGCCCTCATCCACGCCCTCTCTCCTGGCGTGAGCGGGGTATTCAGTGGGTGCTGTTAATCGTACTTCTGGGCGCGCTGCCGGCCTGCGCTGCCGCGCCCACCACGCCCACACCCTTCCCCAGTCCGGTGATCCGCCCGACCCTGCCGCCCACGTGGACGCCCACGCCATCCTTTACCCCCGCGCCGCCCACCGCGACGCGCACCCTCACCCCGACCCCAACCGCCACCCCGACCCTCAGCGCGGCGGCGATCTGCGCGGCCTTAAACGTGAATACCAATCTGGATCAGCGGCACGTATTGGGGCGAGAGATGTACGTCACGGTGATCGTCAGCGCGCCCGCCGATGCAACCGTGAACTTCGTGGCGGTGCAGACCACAACCGATGACCGGCAGACGGTAGACATTCCCGGCGGCCCGATGACTGGTTTTCAATTGCCAGTCAGCCGCTTTCCGGCGCCGGGGCGCTATGACTGGACGCTGAAACTGGTGAGTCCGACCTATGGCGACCTCTGTGAGCGCGGCGGCTGGTTCATTATCACGCGGGGCGAATCCACCCGCGCCCACGAACCCGGCAGCCGCTAATCAGCCTCTCTTTGAACAAAATTCCACCCTGCTCCGTATCAAGGAAGTGAAAGCAACTTCTGACAGTGTGAGGTCGTAGTAAATGCTGTCATGAGGTTTGTTACATCACATGGGAGGGATGATGACAGCCGCAGTTCAGGAACGATGGCAGAGGCGCTTTTTTACCATCTGGACGGGGCAGGCATTTTCGCTGTTTGGCAGCCAACTGGTACAGTTCGCGCTGGTGTGGTGGCTGACGGAAACCACCCGTTCCGCGACGGTGCTGGCAGCGGCTATGCTGGTCGGTGTGCTGCCGCAGGTGCTGCTGGGGCCGGTCATCGGCCCGCTGATTGACCGCTGGAATCGTAAGCGTGTAATGATGACCGCCGACTCGCTGGTGGCGTTCACGACGCTGGTGCTGGCGCTGCTGTTTGCCAGTGGTACGGTACAGGTGTGGCATGTCTATCTGGCGCTGCTGATCCGGTCGGCGGCGGGCAGCTTCCATTTCCCGGCGCTTCAGGCTTCAACGTCGTTGATCGTGCCGGAGGAGCAGCTGTCGCGGGTGGCCGGGTTAAATCAGATGCTTCAGGGTTTGATGAACATCATCGCGCCGCCGGCGGGCGCGCTGCTGATCAGCCTGCTGCCGATGCAGGGTGTACTGGCGATTGACATCCTGACGGCCATGATCGCCGTGATCTCGCTGCTGCTGATCGCCATCCCGCAGCCGGAGCGCCAGCCGGGCGCCGGGTCGCTGCTGGCGGTCTTCTGGCGTGACCTGCGCGGCGGGCTGGTTTACATCCGGGACTGGCCGGGGCTGCGGGGTGTCATCGTGGTGTCCATGCTGCTGAATCTGGTCATCATTCCTCCGGCGACGCTGGTACCGCTGATGGTGACCAACGTCTTTGGCGGCGGCGCGCCGGAACTGGCCGCGCTGAACTCGGCGATGGGTATCGGCGTGGTCGCCGGGGGGATTCTGCTGGGGGTATGGGGCGGCTTCAAACGCCGGATCATCACCGGTCTGCTGGCTATTTTCATCATGTCGCTGAGTTTCCTGGTGGTGGGTTTTACCCCCTCCAGCCTGTTCGGGATAGCAGTCGCGGCTTTCTTCGTGGCGGGCGCGGCGCAGTCTATGGCGAACGGGCCAGTATTCGCGCTGCTGCAAAGCGTGGTCGCGCCGGATATGCAGGGGCGGGTGTTCACGCTGCTGATGAGCGGCTCGGCGCTGATGATGCCGATCAGCCTCGCCATCACCGGGCCGTTAGCTGACCGGTTCAGCGTGCCGGTGATGTACATCGCCGCCGGGCTGGGCTGCCTGTTCATCACCATCGCGGCGGTTTTCATCCCGGCAGTGATGAATATCGAAACCAACCCTCAGCCGGCAGTCACCGCTGCGGCCAGCAGCGCGGATTAATGGCTAAACCAGAACAACTACGCCGCATACGGGACACGGCGCGCCGTGTCCCGGCGGAAAAAACAGGCGCGGCGCTTTCGGTAAGTGTCTACCTCTAGGTTCTGTTGACGTTTCATTTTGCCCTCACCCTAAATCCCTCGCCCTGAGGGAGAGCGGTGGCGCAACGCGCCGGGATGAGGGCTGGCTGCGCCAGTGTTCGCACCCTGATTTTTGCCTTTCGCCTTTTCTCATTCCCTTTTATACTCATCCCACCTTACCGGGTCACACGGAACTCAGCGTTACTGCCATGCGCGATGTGATTGTCATCGGCGGCGGCCTCAGCGGATTAGCCGCCGCGCACGAACTGGAACGCCGGGGCGTTCCCTATACCCTGATCGAAGTCAAGGCGCGGCTGGGCGGCAGCATCATCAGCCGCGCCGAAGCCGGTTTTGTGCTGGACGGCGGCGCGCTGGCCTTCCCCGCCTCGGATGACTGGTCGTGGCTGCCCGACTTCGGTCTGGCCGGCGAACTGTTCACGCTGCCGGGCGGCAGCCAGGTGGCGTTTCAGGCTGGCACGCAGGTGGTAATTGACGCGCTGGCGCGTTCGCTGACTGGCGATATTATGCTGCGGATGGCGGTCAGCAGCCTGGGACAGCACGGCGACAATTTCGCGGTGTGTCTGGAAAATGGCCTGCTGCTCACCGCGCGGGCGGTGATCGTCGCCATCCCCGCCCGCTACGCCGAACACATCTTCCGCACGTTAGAGCCAGAAATAAGCCTGCGCCTGCTGGATTACGCCTACGACACGATCACGCGGGTGTCGCTTGGCTACCGGCGCGCGGACATCGGCAGCCCCGGACGGCGAATATGGGATATGGCGCTGCCGATTTATCAGGAAATCGAGCATCCGGGCCGCGTGCCGCCGGACGGTGTGCTGCTGCACCTCGGGGCGCGTTATCCACTGCCGCGCACCACGCCGGACACGCTGGTCGCCACCCTGCAAACGGAACTTGGCTGGCCGACCGCGCCGCTGGTTTCCTGGGTTACGTACTGGCCGGAAGCCGATCCCATCCCGCCGCATCTGCCGGATTTTGCCGGCGATATGACCGCGCTGATGCGCCTGCTGCCGGACGGCGTGGCGCTGGCCGGCAGCGATTACAACGGCCTGAGTTTAGGCGCGCGGATAGCCGCCGGGCGGGCGGCGGCACAGCAAATTGCCATAAGGTTAGGAAAATGACCACGAAACCGCCGATATTCATTGTCACCGGCGGCACGGGGGCCAGCGGCGAGCAGTTGGTTCGCACCGCCCTCGCGCAGTTTGAAGAAGCCGAAACGCCGGTTATCCGTGTTCCGCACGTGCAGCATGTCGAGCAGCTTGAACCCGTGATCGCGCAGGCGGTGGCAAGCGGCGGCCTGATCGTGCATACCCTGGTGGACGCGAACCTGCGCGGCGCGCTGAATGATCTGGCGCAGACTCGAAATGTAGTGGCGATAGATTTAATGGGGCCGCTGCTGTTCCGTCTGTCGGGTCTGCTGGGGGAAAAACCGTTGGGCAAACCCGGCCTCTACCGCCAGCTGCGCGAAGATTACTTCAAACGCATCGAAGCGATAGAGTTCACGGTAGATCATGACGATGGCCGCAAACCGGCGGAACTGGCGCTGGCCGACATCGTGCTGACGGGGGTATCCCGCGTGGGCAAAACCCCGTTAAGTATGTACCTCTCGACACTGGGCTGGAAAGTCGCCAACGTGCCGCTGATTCCGCAGCTCACCCCACCGCCGGAGCTGTTCCGCATCAGCCACCGCCGGGTGATCGGCCTGATCATCCAACCGGAGCAGCTTATAACCTATCGCCGCCGCCGCCAGCAGCGGTTGGGCATGTCCGCCCGCACCGCTTACAGCGATCTGGACGAAATCACCGATGAACTGGAATTCGCGCGCCGGGTCTTTCGTCAGGGTCAGTTTAAAGTGATAGATGTGACCGACCGCCCGATTGAGGAAAGCGCCGACGAAATCATCACCTATATCAACCGGCTAACCTGATTACCGCGTTTTCTCGATGGCGTTCGCCTAGCGGTCGTCGCGGCGGCGCCCAGACTCCGGCGGCAGCCAGCCGAACGGGGTATTGTCGTCCAGCAGCTTGAACGGGTCGGGCGGCTGTTCCGGGTGCGGCAGGTCACGCGGGAGGATCGGCGCCGCGCCGCGCGCTTCCCGCGCGGTATTCCGGCGGCGCAGGTCAGGGCCGTAAAAGATCGTTTTCGAGCGGCTGGCATCCAGCGCGATACGGGCCACACCGCGCGCCAGCATATCTACCGGAATCGGCGCCATGCGGCCAAACCCCAGCCATGAAATGACCGGCGTGCTGCCCAGCAGCGTCATCAGCATATAAAACGGGTGGCGGCGTTCACCGCGCACGTAGGCCACCGGCGCGCGGATAATCGTCGCGCCCAGACCGACCCGCCCCATGTAGGCTTCGGCTTCACGTTTGGCGCGCAGATAGCTGCGGTTCACCCAGGGGGCGGCGGCGGCGCTCATCAGCAGCATGTGTGGCACGCCGTCGCCCACGCACATATTCGCAACGTTGCGCGCGGATACAAAGTTCAGCCAGTGATGATTAAGACCCTGCGCCGGATCAGCCGTCATGCTGCCCACCGTGTGAATCACACTGGCATGGCCGCGCGCACGCCCGCGCAGGCTGGCCGGGTTCCACACGTCCGCCGTCGCCCAGCGCGTGCGCTGCGCCAGCGGCCCCAGCTTATCTTCGGCGCCGGGGCGCACCAGCAGCGTGACTTCCGCACCTTCGGCCAGCAGCGCAGCGGCGATGTTGTCGCCCAGAAACGTCCCGCCGCCAGTGATGAGAATGCGTCGGTTGGTGGTTGGCATGAATTTCCTTTAACGTGCCTGCATGGATGTCGGAACAGACGGGTTAAGATTTCCCCGGTTGTGCATTTTTGTCAAATTGTGCATAATATAGACTGGTGGTGTTTGTAGCAAGAGACAAAACCACGGTTGACCGTTGTAGAACGATTGCTTGCGTTGTAACCTGTCCCCTTTGGGGCGGATAGAACTCTGTGCCGAACCTGAAAACGAGGGCGCACCCGCCGACTTTATTGCCGTTATTGCGGGCCACCCCCGGTGTTCATCCAACGATGTGGTCGTCTGGATGGTGAGATGTAAACACATACGGACGCACACAGCGTGCGGCGCATCTGGATAATTGTTCTCAACTGTGCGTAACTGCCCAGCCGTGGTTTCATACATATCGGAATCACGGCTGTTTTTATTCCGGTCAAGCCTATGGGTATCGTAACCGCCATTGAAGTTCAGAAGCGCAATCAGGACCGCGCGAACATCTACATAGACGGTGAATATGCCTTCAGCCTGAGCCTGATGGAAGCGGCGCGGCTGCGGAAAGGCCAACCGCTGTCGGATGCGGACATAGCCGCCCTGCGCGGCGGCGACGATGTACAAAAGGCAGTGGACAGCGCCGCGCGCTTTTTGAAGTACAGGCCGCGCAGCCGGGAAGAAGTGCGCCGTAATCTGGCGGATAAGGGGATACCCGCCCCGGTGATCGAAGCCGCCATCGAGCGGCTGACGACCATGGGCTACCTGGATGATGAAGCCTTCGCCCGCTACTGGGCGCAGAACCGGGGTGAGTTCAAACCACTCAGCCCGCGCGCGCTGCGGGTGGAGTTAAAACAGAAGGGTGTTCCCGACGAGATTATCGGCGGCGTACTGGAGGAACTGGACGCGGACAGCCTGGCTTATCAGGCGGCGTTCGCCCAGGCGCGTAAACTGCGCCGCCCCACGCTGCCCGAATTTCGGAAAAAGATTGGCGACCTGCTTCGACGTCGTGGTTTCAGCTACAGCACCATTCAGGACGTGGTCGAACGGCTGCGGGAAGAACTGGCAGCATCCGACCCGGACTACTTTAACCCAACTACGGAGTCGAATGAGGAATGAAACAGAATGGAAAATGGCGCTCCCCTATTAATTCTGGCCGCTCTGGTTATCGGCATAGCGGTTGGTGCTGCCGCGCTGACGTATTACCAGAACGCGCGCGGTAATAATCGCCGGCTGCTGGCCGAAGAAGAGGCCAGAACCGTCGTTGAACGGGCTACTGACCAGGCACAGACCACACTGAAAGAAGCCGAGGATAAGGCGAAAGCTCTGCTGGACGAGGCCGAGCAAACCACCTTACGCCGCCGCCGGGAACTGGACAAGGAAGACGAACGCCTTCAGCGCCGCCGCGAAGAACTGGACAAGCGGCTGGAACGGATGGAGCAGCGCGAGCAAAACCTGAATAAACGCCAGAGCCGGATGGACAAGCAGCAGAACGATCTGCAAAAGATCGAAACGCAGCGGCTGGAAGAACTCCAGCGCATCGCCCAGATGACCACCGACGAGGCCAAAGCCGAACTGATGAAAGCGGTCGAAGCCGAAGCCCGCGCCGATATGGCGCGCACGATTCGCCAGGTGGAGGCTGAAGCCCGCGAGGAAGCCGATAACCGCGCCCGCGATGTGATCTCGCTGGCGGTACAGCGGTTAGCCTCGGAGCATGTCAGCGAAATTGCCGTCAGCGTCGTCCCGCTGCCCAGCGACGAAATGAAAGGCCGCATCATTGGCCGCGCCGGGCGAAATATCCGCGCCTTTGAACTGGCGACCGGCGTGGATGTGGTCGTGGACGATACCCCCGAAGCCGTCACCATCAGCAGTTTTGACCCGGTGCGCCGCGAAGTCGCCAAACGCGCGCTGGCGAAACTGGTGCTGGATGGCCGCATCCATCCGGCGCGCATCGAAAAGCTGGTGTCCGATGCCAAAGCCGAAGTCGAGGCCGCTATCCGCGAGGAAGGCGAGCGCGCCGCCTACGAAACCGGCATCCCCGGCCTGCACCCCGAAGTGCTGAAACTGGTCGGACGGCTGAAGTTCCGCACCAGCTACGGCCAGAACCAGCACGCCCACGCCATTGAAACCGCGCACATCGCCGGCATGATCGCTGCCGAACTGGGCGCGGACGTGATGACCGCCAAGATGGGCGGCCTGCTGCACGACATCGGCAAGGCGATTGACCACGAAGTGGAAGGCACACACGCCATGATCGGCGCGGACTACGCCAAACGGTACGGCGTCCCGGCGAAGGTCGTGAACTGTGTCGCCAGCCATCATCACGAAACCGAGCAGGAATGTGTCGAAGCCTACATCGTCGAAGCGGCGGACGCGATTTCCGGCGCGCGGCCCGGGGCGCGGCGCGAAAGCCTGGAAACCTACATCAAACGGGTGAAGATGCTGGAAGACATCGCCAACTCGTTTGACGGCGTGGAACAGAGTTACGCACTGCAGGCCGGGCGCGAGGTGCGTATTCTGGTGCGGCCTGACGTGGTGGACGATCTCTCGTCGCTGCGGCTGGCGCGGGACATCGCCCGCCAGATCGAGGAGACGATGCAGTATCCCGGCCAGATCAAGGTGCAGGTCATCCGCGAAACCCGTGCGGTGGATTACGCCAAGTAACGTGGTCTAGCCATCCTCATTCAGGGTGTATGATGCCAGGGGCGGGTTTATGAACTCGCCCCTGCGTTTTCTCCATCCAATGACCGATAGCTATCCCGCGTGATTGGCGCTAATGTAGGGGAGGGTCTGAGACCCTCCTCTGCGTTTTTCAGGAGAAAATCATGCTGCGATTCCTGCTGTTCATGCTCAGCCTGCTGGCCGTTTTTCCCGCCGCCGCGCAAACCAACTGCGCGCTGCCATCGCGTTTGCAGGTGGGCGAGGCCGGGCGCGTATTGTATACCGATGGCGACCCGCTGAATGTGCGCGCTCAGCCCGGCACGGGCAGTCCGGTTGTCGGGCGTCTGCCGGAAGGCGCAGATTTTGTGGTGGAGGACGGCCCGACCTGCGCCGGCGGTATTCAGTGGTGGAAGGTACAGGGGGATGGCGCTCGCGGCTGGGTAGCCGAAGGTCTGGATGGCGCATATTTTGTTGAATTTTTAACGAATGTGGGGTGGGATAAGGATCGGGTATTTAAGCAGCAGTTGCAAGCTGCCAGTCTCACAGCGGGTTTTATCGTGCGCGATACGCAGGGCCTGCGGCTGACTGATGCCGCGTTCCAGACTATCGCCGCGCTGCCGGCAGGCCGCTGGCGGGCCGTTCCCGGCGGGGTGAGCATCGTCCGGCGCGGTGACAGCGCCGGATTATTTGCCGCCTACCTCGACGGCACAACATGGGACATCGCCGCGCCGCCGGTGGAAGGGCGGTTTTTCCTCGACGCGCGGCCCGCGCCCGACCGCCAGCAGATCGCGTGGCTGTACGAGGACTGTGATTCGTCGCAGTATAACTGCGACGGGCGGCAGGTGTATACGCTGGTTTTCACCGATGGCGACGGAAATAAGCCGCAGGAAATCTGGCACGAGTCGTACCATTCGGATGCGACGGAACTGTTTATTTCCGGCTGGCGGGACGACAGCGGCGCGGTATTTCTGAATAACACCAGCGCGTTCGCCTGCCCCGAACCCGGCACGCCCCCCGGCGAAGAGCCGGTCTACTGTCCCGGCAGCAGCGCCACGATGGAAGTCATGACCGATGGCACCGCCGGGCAGCGGATTCCGGTCAATCTGGACGGCGCGATCAGCCCGGATGGCGCGTGGGTGGCCTACGATACCGGCGAACGCTACCGGCGGCAGGTCGAGCACAACGAATTGCAGATTGCAGGACGTGATGGCGCGGCCTACAGCCTGCCGTTTCCGGCCAGCAGCCGCATCTATCACCTGACGTTTGCGCCGGACAGCGCCTATCTGACGTGGATTGAAGTGACGTTTGATGCCAGCTATCGGGAAGTCGGCGCGGAACTCAAAGCCGCCGATCTGTCCACCGGTCAGGCCGTCACACTCCGCGCTTTTGAACACACGTTTCCCGAACCCTCAGGCTGGCTGACCGATACCTGGCTGCTGGTCAATGTGAAGGGGCATCTA
>JARKOK010000411.1 GCA_029975765.1 Aggregatilineales bacterium | reverse complement strand
TTGATTGCGGGTTGCCGTCAGCGCCACCGTCGAACCGACCACAATATCCAGGCCGTTGGCGTTCAGCCGCACGTTATAGCCTTTGGGACTCTGGATGACCAGCGACGACGGCGGCAGTTCGTTACAGCGCAGGCTGCCCGCGCCGGTCGTGAAATAAAACGCCTGCATCGGGCCGTAGTCACGGGGGCTGTCCGTCGCGCTCCGGTTTTCCAGCGCCACATCGCCAAACAGGACAAACTTTACCCCCTGGCCGGGCAGGGTGTTCGGCAGGTTCGCCTGAAGATTCATGACCGCCACGCCCCACAGACCGCGTGTTTCATCCAGCGGGAAGGTATGCAGCGACCGCAGCAGATCAATATTCACGCGGTCGGACGGCTGGCTGAAGGCGACTTCGCCGGCGCTGGTGAATGACGCTTCGATCAGGGTATTGCCATAACATACGCTGTTGCGCCCCAGGTCGCCGCAGCCCTGCGCGACCCCCGTCAGCGCGCGTTTTACCAGCGCCGGACAGGCTGACTGCTGCGCGCTTCCCGGCACTACCACTACCAACAGGGCAGCCAGCAGGACAAAAGGGAGCAGTTGTAACAAACGCCGCATGATGTTTTCTCCACACTGATAAGTTGATATACGGTAGGCCCCGGAAATTTACGCGCTCTGAATTGCCCGGTTATATTTCTGTCGCTATTATAGGGCTAAAAGCAGCAACACACACGCCAGCCGGCGAGGCAGTTGAACGATGGAAAGGACGGCTGATGTCCCTGGACGAACGCACTCTGGCGAATCTTCAGGCCGCGCATGTGGTCGGCGGCGCGCCCGGCGACCACTATAAAGTGCCGTTTCGTAATCTGCGGCAGGTGCTGTCTCTGCACGCGAAGGCTTCGCCGGAGAAAACCTTTCTCATCCACTATGACGCGGACGGCCAGCGCGAGGAATTAAGTTACGCCGAATTCAACGCGCGGGTGCATCAGGCGGCGCACTTCCTGCATCATGATCTGGGCGTCCGGCGCGGCGACCGCGTGGCGACCATCGGTTATAACCACAGCGATCTGGTCATCATTTACTGCGCCTGCTGGATCATCGGCGCGGCGGTCGCGCCGCAGAACGTAGCCGAAGATGACCGGCGCATCGCCTTCATTCTGCGGAACAGCGAAGCGGTGGTGTGCCTGGTGCGGGCGGAATATCTGGAACGTGCCCAGCACATCATTTACGGTGATGCCCTCACCCCTCAATCCCCTCGCCCTGAGGGAGAGGGGAGGAAAACCGAGAGCGCAAGTGGGCTGGTCGCGCCGAATATCCGGCAAATCATTCAGGTGGGCGGCGAACCAAGCGGCGGCTTGCTCCACTTTCATGAGGCCGTAAAAAACCTGCCCAACACCTATTTCAGCGACGACCCCGAACCAACGCTCGAAGATGAAGCCTTACTGGTCTACACCAGCGGCACGACCGGCGCGCCCAAAGGCGTGGTGCTGACGCAGTACAATCTGCTGGTGGACGCGCAGGGCATCGCCCAGTGGCAGGGTATCACCGGCAACCAGCGGATGATGTGCGTGCTGCCAATTCATCACGTCAACGGCATCGTCGTGACGCTGGTCACGCCGCTGCTGGTCGGCGGCTCGACGGTGCTGAACCGGCAGTTCTCATCCAGTCACTTCTGGGAGCGTATCGTCAAAGAGCGCGTGCAGATCGTCAGCGTCGTGCCCACGCTGTTACAATTCTGCCTGGATTACGCCGACCAGATGCAGGCACGCGTCGCGCCGATCTGGGGCGAAGCCCTGCGCCAGCAGGACTTACACGCTTTCCGCCATCTGGTCTGCGGCGCGGGCACGCTGGCGATGGCGCTGGTGAAGGCGTTTGAAGACCGTTTTGGCGTGCCGGTGCTGCACGGCTACGGCCTGAGTGAAACCACGTGTTACAGTTGTTTTCTGCCGATTGATCTGTCCTGGCCGGAACACCAGCACTGGCTGCTGGATTATGGTTATCCCAGCATCGGCTGTCCGATTGAGCCGAACGAAATGGCAATCTTCAGCGCCGACGGCAGCGGGCAGCCGCTTGGCCCCGGCCAGCGCGGCGAAATCTGCATTCGCGGGCATAACGTGATGAAGTATTACTACCAGCGCCCGGATGCCAACGCCGAGACGTTTAAGTTTGGCTGGTTTCGCAGCGGCGACGAAGGCTTTTATGAAACCGATGAACGCGGGCGAATGTACTTCTTCATCACCGGACGGATCAAGGAACTCATCAACCGGGGTGGTGTCAAGTTCAGCCCGTTTGATATTGAGGAAGTGCTGCTGGAAATTCCCGGCGTCAGGGTCGGGCTGGCAATCGCCTTTCCCAACGATTATTACGGTGAGGAAGTCGGCGCTTACGTCGTGCCGGAGGATGGCGCGCAGTTGGACGCGGCGCAGATCATCGCCCACTGCCGCGAACGGCTGACGTTCGAGAAAGCGCCGAAGGTAGTCATCTTCGGCACGGAGATTCCGGTGACGACAACCGGCAAGTACCAGCGGCTGCGGCTGCAAGACCGCTTCAGCGAGTGGGAGCATACGCAGTTCAAGAAGGGATAAAAACATAACATAGAAACACGGATGGTCTTTACGGGGGAATGAAGCATGTTTAAGCGGCTGAGGCGGGACAATCACCATCACACCACGCGCCTCGTCATTGATCGGAATTTGTGTCTGTCGTGCGGGGCGTGTGTGGCCGTGTGCCCGCCGGACTCGCTGTTCTTACGCGACATTCACTTAACCGTAGACCACATCACCTGCACCCGTTGCGACCGCTGCGCTGGCATCTGCCCGGTTCATGCGCTGGCGCTCGTGCCGCAGGAAATGATTCACCATGAAAACCGCGTATGATATTCTCGTGATTGGCGCTGGCCCCGCCGGGTCGGCGGCGGCGATCCGCGCCGCCGAAGCCGGTTTATCGGTGCTGCTGGTCGAAAAACGTCAGGAAATCGGCGCGCCGGTGCGCTGCGGCGAGGCCACCGACATCGAAACTGCCGAACGCTTTATGCCCGTCAGCCCGCGCTGGGCGCTGCATCCTGTCACCAGCTACGCAATTTTTAACGCGCGGGGGGAAAGTGTGGTCGTGCCGCCCAGTTCCCCCACGCTGATTATTGACCGCCGCGCCTTTGATCTGTCTCTGGCGGAACGCGCCGCCCAGCTTGGCGCTGAGGTGCGCGTGGGGACAACGGCGGTCGGCCTGCTGCGTGAAGGCGGCAATGGCAGCGGCGCGGTGGCCGGCGCGCGGCTGCGCGGGCTGGGCCACGATAACGAGGTGCGCGCCCGGCTGGTGATCGCCGCCGATGGCGTGGAGTCGCAGGTCGCGCGCTGGGCTGGCCTTAAAACGATTCCCCCGCTGGCCGATTATTATGTCGGTTTCCAGTTGACGTTAAGCGGCCTGGCCGGGCGCATTAACCCTGACCACTGTGAATATCACGTCGGCGCCGCGAGCATCGCGCCGGGCGGCTATGTATGGGTGTTCCCTAAAAGTGACGACCGGGCGAACGTCGGTCTGGTGATCGCTGCCAGTCAGGCGCGGGCCACCAGCGCCCAGACGTGGCTGGAACGGTTTGTCGAGCGGCGGTATCCGGGCGCGAGTATCCTGAGCGTGGTGGCGGGCGGCATCCCCGTGACCGGCGCGCTGAAAACGATGGTGACGGACGGCCTGATGGTGGTCGGTGACGCGGCGCACCAGGCCGACCCGCTGACCGCCGGCGGCATCAGCCTGGGTATGGTCGGCGCGGAACTGGCGGTGCAGGTCGCGCTGTCCGCGCTTCAGCACGGTGATGTGTCGGCGCGGGCGCTGCGGGAATACGAGGGGCTGTGGCAGGCGCGTTTTGGCAAAATGCACGCCGCGCTGTACGCCGTTCGTAAAATTCTCACGCGCATGGCCGAAGCCGACTTTGATAAGCTGGTCGCGCTGGGGGCGCAGCTGCCGCTGGACACGATGAGTCACGCCGAACTCATCACGCAGCTATTAAAGGCACACCCGGCGCTGCTGCTGGAAGCGCGCACGCTGGTGACTACGGGATTACTGCTGAAGTAGCGCGCCGCCCGATCGAATACCGCCGCCTTACCCGGAAGCTCTTTCGGGCTGATTTTGCCAACCCCCGTCAGGGGTTAATACCCTCGGTCGCGGCTTTCCGCGCCCGTACAAACAGGCTGTATTCCATAATCGGCTGCGGCAGATTCAGGCTTTCGGCAAAATGGGCCGTATGGTAGATTTCCACGCTGTCGAAGCCGGCTTCCTGCATAAACTGTCGCGCTTCAGCTTCATCCTTAACCGAGCTTTTGTAAGCGCCGGCCTGTCTGCTGAAGGTGGTGGCAATCAGCCGCCCCTGCGCCTGGTCGCCTTCACGCCAGGGCAGATCACACACATAAACGCCGCCGGGTTTCAGCGAACGATAAATGTGCCGCGCGATGGAGATGACCTTATCATTCGAGAAATAGGGGTTCAAACCCTCGGCGCACACGGCATCAACCAGGCGGCCATCCAGCAGTTCTTCCAGCGACACCACTCCCAGATCAGCCGCCAGCCATTGAATATTGGGTGGAATGATCACATTCGGCGACTGCTTCAGCCGCTGCTGCTTATCACGCACCACATCCGGCAGATCAATCTCGATCACTTCGACCTGGGGCAGCGCGCGCGCCAGCGTCAGACCGCGTGGGGATAAGCCGCAGGCCAGATCAATCACCGTCAGCTTATCACCCGCCGGCGGCAGGGCTGTTTCAACCAGGTGTGACAGGCTGGCAAGCCGCGCTGTCAGATAATTCATGGACGCCGGGCTGCCGGGCAGTCGCATCAGCCAGCGCGCGGCAATCCGACCGGCCCAACGACTGAGCGCCAGCGTATCCGCCGAGGGATACTGCTCCGCCCGAAATCCGGCGATCAGTTCAGCGCCGCGCTGGCCGGAGGTGCGGCCTAACCCCAGTGTATCAGCCGAGGGGGCTGCGGTGGGATAAGCGGCATCGGTGAAAGGTGTTTGTGGCAGTTCCGGCATGATGACACTCGCAGGAAATAAAGAACTTAATTATGGCAGTACGGTTATTAAAAAATAACTTGAGAGACTTGTCAACCAACGGCATGGTTTGATCCGCCGGAATACCGTTATAATTAACCGTTAGCCAATTCATGACAAGGCAGGTTACCAATCACGTCCTTAATCCCGAACAAAATCAAACAGATCATCCACGCGCGCGGCTTCGCCTACAATGTTGGTGTGCTGGCGGGTGGTACGGCGCTGGCGCAGGCCATCGGGGCGCTGTCTGCGCCGGTTCTGTCCCGCCTGTATACACCGGACGATTTTGGCGTGCTGGGGGTGTATACCTCGCTGTTCAGCATCCTGCTGGCGGTCAATTCGCTGCGTTACGAATTTGCCATCAGCCTGCCGAAAGACGACGAGGATGCCGTCAATCTGCTGGCGCTGACGCTGGCGCTGGTCGCCGGCACAACCATCGTGTTTGCCATCGCGCTGGGGCTGCTGGCCGATCAAATCGTGGTCTGGACGAACGCCCCGGCGCTGCGCCCGTACCTGTGGCTGCTGCCGCTGGGGCTGCTGGGCGCGGGCTTCTACGAGGCGCTGAACTACTGGACGATCCGGCGGCAGCAGTACCCGCGCATCGCCCGCACGCGCTTTACGCAGAGTCTCGCCGGCAGCCTCACGCCGGTGCTGCTGGGGCTGCTCAGATCGGGCGCGAGTGGGCTGCTCATCGGCCACGTCGTCAGCCAGGGCGTTGGCAGCGGCACGCTGGCGCGGCACGCCTGGCGCGACGACCGCGCCGCGCTGCGGCGGGTGACGCTGCGCGGCATGGCACGCATGGCGCGGCGGTATTACCGCTTTCCGCTGCTCAGCACCGGGTCAAGCCTGCTGAACAGTCTGGGTTTGAACCTGCCCCGCCTGCTGCTGTCGCTGTTCTACGGCACCAGCGTCACCGGCTGGTTTCTGTTCGGGCAGCGCATTATCGCCCTGCCGATGGCGCTGGTCGGCGCGTCGGTCGGGCAGGTGTTCCTGGGCACGATTGCGAAACTCAAAAACGACGCGCCGGAACGCTTAAAGCCGTTCTACCTGAAAACCGCCCGCCGTCTGTTCCTGCTCGGCCTCGTGCCGTCGGCGTTTCTCATGCTCACCGGCGCGCCGCTGTTCGCCTGGGTCTTTGGCCCGGAGTGGGAAACCGCCGGGCTGTACGCGCAGATTCTCGCGCCGATGTTTCTGGTGCAGTTCGTCGTATCGTCACTGGCACAGATTATCATCGTGCTGGAATGGCAGCGGGTTCAACTGGTGTGGGAGGTTGCCCGTGTAACGCTGCTGATTCTACTGATGTCGGCAGGGTGGGGCGCCGGGCTGGATGGCACACACATGGTACTGCTGTATGCCTTGACGCTGACCATCACCTACCTGCTGCACCTGTGGCTGCAATGGCGCGCCGTGACCGATTTTTCCAGTCTCCATAAGGAGCGCCCACAATGATGAAACTCTTTCGTAAACCGCTGCGTGCAATCTATATTGCCGTGATGCGGCTGATCGCGCCACTGTTTTTTGACCGCCGGTACCTGCGCGGGCGGCATTTTGACAACACTTCGTTGGGCTGGACATGGGCGTTTCGTTCGATCTGGTGGCAAAAAATCATCGGCCTGAATCGTGCCGTACCCTGGCCGGTTGCGCCTTTCAACCGTGTCAGCCAGCCGCAGAATATCCAGTTCCACCCCGATGATCTGAACAACTTCCAGATGTTCGGCTGTTACTTTCAAGCCACCTCCGACGGTAAAATCGTGATCGGAAATGGATGTTATATCGCGCCAAACGTCGGTCTCATCACCGCCAACCATGATCCATGTGACCCCGACCGGCATCTGCCCTCGGCGGATATTCATCTGGGTGAACGCTGCTGGATTGGCATGAACAGCATGATTCTGCCGGGTGTGACATTAGGGCCGCATACGGTGGTTGCGGCAGGCGCAGTGGTCACGCGTAGTTTCCCAGACGGCTACTGCGTTCTTGGCGGCGTTCCGGCACAGGTAATTAAAGTCCTGTCGTGTGAGGATGAATAGCCTTCTCCCCCAACCTTAACCTGCACCGGCGCCGGTTTCGTTATACACTACGAAAGGCCGGTGGAACTCCCCCTCAATTACAGGGGTTGGTTTTTCTTTGATTCGACTAGAATGAGACTCAAGTGGTGACGATTCGCA
>JARKOK010000409.1 GCA_029975765.1 Aggregatilineales bacterium | reverse complement strand
TGTACGCCGAGGCGCTGGCGCACCTGTTTGATGAACCCAAAGACCTCAAGGACGTGATTATGATGTTCAAACTGCGTGAAATTTACCGGCACATGTTTCACGCAGTCGGCAGCGGCGAGCAGGCCGCCAACATCATCGGTGACATCGTGATCAAGTTCTTCTGACCGCCGGTTTGCCCCCATCCGGCGCGTTCCGGTGCTTCAGCCAGCATAAGCCGCCGTTTTGGCGCGCCGTAATCACAATTTCCGTGAGTGTTGTCGTACAATATGTGGTGTTATGGCATATTCCCTTGTGCCGCTTTAGGGTTAAAATGGACTCGTTAATCAAACAGGCGCCCGCCTGTTCCGACTACGATTTGAAAGGATACCCTGCTCATGCAAGAGATGCACGCGCCAATCGTCATCCCCGACGTGGGGCGCGACCCCTACAAACACCAGACACTGGATGCCCTGCTGCACCCCAAAAACGTGGCCGTCATCGGCGCGACCGAAAATCCGGGTTCGGTCGGGCGCACGATCATGTGGAATCTGATTACCAACCCGTTCGGCGGCGCGGTCTATCCGGTCAACCCGAAGCGCCCCAGCATCCTGGGTGTGAAAGCCTATCCCGATATTCGTGCCGTACCCGACCAGGTAGACCTGGCGGTGATCGTCACGCCGGCCAAGTCCGTGCCCGGCCTGATTAAGGACTGTGTCGAGCTGGGGATTCGCGGCGCGATCATCATTTCCGCCGGCTTTAAGGAAACCGGCCCCGAAGGCGTGGCCCTTGAGCAGGAAATCATGAGTTATGCCGAGGGCAAGATGCGGATCATTGGTCCGAACTGCCTGGGCGTGATGATGCCGCACGGCGGCCTGAACGCGACCTTTGCTTCGGCGATGGCGCTGCCCGGCAACGTTGGTTTTATCAGCCAGTCCGGCGCGCTGTGTACGTCGGTGCTGGATTGGAGCTTTACCGAAAACGTCGGCTTCAGCGCGTTCATTTCCATTGGCTCGATGCTGGATGTGGACTGGGGTGACCTGATCAGCTACCTGGGCGACGACCCGCTGACGCAGAGCATTGTCATCTACATGGAGTCCATCGGTGACGCGCGTTCGTTCCTGTCCGCCGCGCGTGAAGTGGCGCTGACCAAGCCGATCATCGTCATCAAGGCCGGGCGCACCGAGGCCGCCGCGCAGGCTGCCGCCTCGCATACCGGCGCGCTGACCGGCAGCGACGAAGTGCTGGAAGCCGCCTTCCGCCGCGTGGGTGTGCTGCGCGTGAACAGCATCGCCGATGTGTTCTCGACGGTCGAAGTGCTGGCGAAACAGCCGCGTCCGTCAGGCAAACGGCTGACGATCCTCACCAACGCCGGCGGCCCCGGCGTGCTGGCGACCGACGCCCTGATTACCGAAGGTGGCGAACTGGCGCAAATCTCCCGCGAGACGATGGACGAACTCAACGCTTTCCTGCCTGGCCCCTGGAGTCACGGCAACCCGATTGACATCCTGGGCGATGCCAGCCCGGAACGGTACGCCAAGGCGCTGGAGATCGCCGCGAAAGACCCGAACAGCGACGGCCTGCTGGTGGTGCTCACGCCCCAGGCCATGACCGACCCAACGCAGACCGCCGAGCACCTCAAGCCCTATTCGCAGATTCAGGGCAAGCCGGTGCTGGCAAGCTGGATGGGCGGCGAAGATGTGAATGAAGGCGTGCATATTCTCAACAAGGCCGGCATCCCCACCTTCTCTTACCCGGATACCGCCACGCGCGTCTTTAATTATATGTGGCGGCTGACGTATAACCTGCGCGGCCTGTACGAAACCCCGATTCTGCCGCCGCATTCGACACAGCCGACCGGCGACCGGCTGGAAGTGGAAACGATCATCACGCAGGCGCGCGCCGAAGGCCGCACCATCCTCACCGAAGCCGAATCCAAACGTATCCTCGCGGCCTATGACATCCCCACCGTGCCGATGCACATCGCCGCCACCGAAGATGACGCGGTAGCGGCGGCGGACAGGATGGGCTATCCGATTGTGCTTAAACTGCACTCCGAGACTATCACCCACAAAACCGATGTGGGCGGCGTCAAGCTGAACCTGCAAGACGCTGACGCCGTGCGCGAGGCTTTCCGCGCCATCCGGGACGCGGTGACGGCGAAGGCCAGCGCCGCCGATTTCCTGGGTGTGTCGGTGCAGTCCATGATTAAACTCGATGGCTACGAACTCATCATCGGCGCAAGTCCCGATCCGCAGTTCGGGCCGGTGCTGCTGTTTGGCATGGGCGGCACGCTGGTCGAAGTATTCAAGGATCGCGCGCTGGCGCTGCCGCCGCTGACCACCACACTCGCCCGCCGCATGATGGAACAGACGACCATCTACAAGGCGCTCAAGGGTGTACGCGGCAAGCCGCCGGTGGATCTGCCCGGTCTGGAACAACTGATGGTGCGCTTCAGCCAGTTGGTCGCCGAACAGCGGTGGATTAAGGAAATTGACATCAACCCGCTGCTGGCCTCGCCGGAGCGGCTGCTGGCGCTGGATGCGCGCGTGGTGCTGTACGGCGCGGACACACCGGAGGAAAAGCTGCCCAAGCTGGCAATTCGCCCGTACCCGGCGCAGTATGTTAAACCCTGGACGCTGCGGAATGGCAGCGGTGTGCTGATCCGCCCGATTCGCCCGGAAGATGAGCCGATGATGGTGCAGTTCCACGAAACGCTGTCGGAACGCAGCGTGTACCTGCGCTACTTCTATCCGATGAAACTCAGCCAGCGCGTCGAACATGACCGGCTGATTCGTATCTGCTTCATTGACTACGACCGCGAAATGGCGCTGGTGGCGGAAAACACCAATCCCAACACCGGCGAACAGCAGATCATCGCGGCGGGGCGCCTCATCAAGATTTACGGCACGGACGAGGCCGAGTTCGCCATCCTGGTCACGGACGCCTACCAGCGTCAGGGTCTTGGTACCGAACTGCTCAGCCGTCTGATCGAAGTAGGCCGCCAGGAAGGCATCAAAACCATCTACGGCACTATTCTCGGCGACAATACCGAAATGCGCCGCGTGTGCGAACACATGGGTTTCCGGCTGGAAGGCACACCCAAAGAAGGCACGATGCGGATTGCGATTGACCTGTAGTTCGCTCTGGTCAATAAAAATTCAATATCGGTGATATTGTGTAGGGGAGGGTCTGAGACCCTCTCCTACGATTTTATCGAATAGGCCGTGCGGCATTTGCTTTTATGCGGGATACCACCGTTTCCCATTCCGGCATACCCTGCAAAACCGCCAGCGGCGCGCAGCTTTCGGTCTCAGCCGCGTCATCCCAGCCAGCACCGGCGGCAGTATTCAGGCAGGTGAGCGCCTGACTTAAATTGCCCAGCCCCGCCCAGGCGGCCCCGGCCAGAAAGTGGATCGCCGCCGGTACAGCGGCCTGGTGGGCGATCACCCGGTCGCACACGTCGAGCGCGGTCTGAAACTGCCCGGCGTCCAGCTGATTCCAGGCCTGATTGATCCAGTGTCCCTGTTCGTTCAGCACCAGCACATACTGGGTGTGTTCAAGTACAAACTGTAGGCCGAGTTTGTTCGCCGTATGGATTGATCCAGCATTATAGGCAGCGGAGTCCCAATGGATCGCCGTCAGCCCATGCGCCAGCCCATAGGCAATCGTCGCGGCGGACGTGGCGGCGGCCAGCCCGCGCCGCCGGAATGCTTCGGCAGTGAACAGGCCGATGTCGCCGCCGCCGTCCACAATACAGTCAATGACTGCATGGGCGGCATACTGATGATTGTGTAAGGCGACGTAACCAAAAGCGTCCCCGTCCGGTTGTTGCGCGCCAGCGCGGAGATCAAGCACCTTCCGAACATCGTCCGGCAGCGGCAGAGTACGCAGCGACTCGTCAATAAAATGCAGACTGAAGCCGTCCGGCACCGCCGCTAATTCGTTGAATGCCCCCAAACGGGCGACATAATGGCGGCGCGGCAGCGCGGTTGGTGGGCGATCTGGAAACAGACGCACCAGGATTTCAAGCCAGTCGTTTGAGGTCACGCTCATCAGCAGACCACCTGATTTGTCGCCGGTAATCTGCCGGTCAAAGAAGCCAGCGCGGACGGCCTGATTAAATGCCGTATTCCCGGCGTCGCCCCCCAGATAGGCCCAAAACCCATCTTTAACGAGCAGCGCCGAACGAGGCCGCAAAACATCATCCACCCATAGCTGACCCGGATATTTCCCCTGTAGCACACCGGCGCAGAACATGTGGTGACGGGCGAGTTCGTCAAACAGGGGTGCAGCGGTATAAAAACGATCAGTCTCCAGTGTGTAAAACATGGTATCTCCTGCTTATTCCAGAACGCGGCGGTAAATCCCGCTGGCGCGGGTCATCAGGCCGTGTTCGATCAGGCCGCGACGCAGCGTGGCAACATCGTCGTGGAATTCGACCAGCACCTGATTAACGTCGCGCTCGGTGTATTCACGCGCCGGTTCAAACTCCTGCACGATCTTCTCCAGGACGATCTGCCGCTTTTTAAGCTGCGCGGGAATCTCGACCAGCCGCCCGCGTTTAAAAAAGGTCTTCAGCACTTTCTGCCGGTAAGCATCCACTTCGAGGCCGGGTGGCAGATCCGGCTGTGGCAGCAGCGCGACCTGCCCCAGCGTCCGGTCGAGCAGGTCGCCTGTCAGCGAATACGTCTGGTAATACTGGTCTTTGACAGCGGCCAGCAAACCGGCCTCGGCCAGTTTCGCCAGATGATGTGAAATCGTGGCCGGGTCAAGGTGCAGGATGTCGGCCAGTTCCTCGCCATGACGCGGCTGCATCCGTATCAGGCTGAGAATCAGCAGGCGCGTCGGGTGGCCGAGCGCCTTAAACAGCGCGGCGCGCGCTTCCAGATTGGTGTCGGCGTTAGACATCCCACGGACTCCCACCCAGCATAAACCGGTAACACTGCTCAAACACCTGCCGCGAGGTTTTCAGCATCTCCAGCTTGATCTGATTTTTAACCAGCAGATCACTATCCTGCATCGCGCGCGCCAGTTCAACATCCTGTTCGTACAGGCTGAGTATGCGGCGTGTCACCACATCGAAGGCCCGCGCCAGCCGGTCGGCGTCGGTCAGATCAGCCTGTTTGATCGCGGTCAGCGCGGCGGCATAATCAAATTCGGGCACAGCACCCATCACCCCTCCCATTTCTGGACAGCACCCCAAACACATTTGGATGTTCTGATTTCGTAGTTATCCAATTGATTATAGATTTTTATTGGACAAATGTCAAATCATATCAGCCGTGCCCGCTTGTTTTTCGGCTTTGGCTCGCCTACAATGACACGTTACAATTTTGTGACTTTGAGCAACCAGAGTCAGGCGCGGTCTGACGGAGAATAGGAACTGATGCTGCCCGCCACGACCATTGGCAGACGCTACATTTTACGAGAGCCGCTGGGCGCGGGTGGTATGGGCGCGGTATTCCGCGCGACTGACCGGCTGACCGGCCAGTTGGTTGCCCTCAAGCGCGTGGCCTCCATCAGTGATTTTGTCGGGGCTACCGGCATTCAGGGGATAGACGCGCGACTGGCACTGGCGCAGGAGTTTAAAATTCTGGCCTCGCTGCGCCATCCCCACGTCATCAGCGTGCTGGACTACGGCTTCGACGAGCAGAGCCAGCCGTATTACACGATGGAACTGCTGGAAGGCGCGCAGACCATCCTGGAAGCGGCCAAAACCGTGCCGCTGCTGGAGCGGGTGGAACTGCTGGTCCAAACGCTGCAAGCCCTGGCCTATCTGCACCGGCGCGGCATCACCCACCGCGACATCAAACCCAGCAATGTTTTAGTGGTGGACGGGCAGGTAAAGGTGCTGGACTTTGGCCTGTCGCTGGCGGCTGACCAGCACGACAGCAGCAGTTCCACCGCCGGGACGCTGGCCTACATGGCGCCGGAAGTGCTCATCGGTGGCATCGCCAACGAACTGACCGACCTTTACGCCGTTGGCGTGATCGCCTACGAACTGCTGACTGGACAGCATCCGTTCGCCGTGGGTGATGTCACCCGCCTCATCAATGACATTCTGTATCATGTTCCGGCGGCGGTGCCGGACATAGACCCCCGGCTGGCGCTGGTGCTGGAACGCCTGCTGGCGAAATCACCCGACGCCCGTTACCGCGAGGCGAATCAGGTCATCCGCGAACTGAGCGAAGCCGTCGGCCAGCCGCTGCCGCTGGAAACCGCCGCCACGCGGGAAAGTTACTTGCAGGCGGCGCGGCTGGTGGGGCGCGATGCCGAACTGAAACAACTGTCCGACGCGCTGGAACAGACGCTCGCCGGTCATGGCAGCGCATGGCTGGTGGCCGGGGAAAGCGGCGTGGGCAAGTCGCGCCTGCTGGAAGAATTACGCGCGCTGGCGCTGGTACGCGGCGCGCTGGTGCTGCGCGGCCAGGCGACGGCGGAAAAAGCCAGCCCGTATCAGGTGCTGCGCCCGGCGCTGCGCTGGCTGGGCGTAGCGACCGAACTCGATGAGATGCAGTTATGCACGCTGCACGTGCTGGTGCCTGATCTGGATACCCTGCTCGACCGGACGCTGCCGAAAGAGGAAATTGACTGGAAAGCAGCCCAGGTGCGGATTCTCGCCGTGATCGAAGCGGTGTTTCGCCGCCAGCAGCAGCCGGTGGTCATTATTCTGGAGGATTTACACTGGGCCGATGAAAGCCTGGATGTGCTGGCGCGGCTGGCGCCCATTGTCAGCGAACTGCCGGTGCTGCTGATCGGCAGCTACCGCGACGATGAACGCCCCGAACTGCCCGCGCGCCTGCCGGGGATGCAGGTGATGAAACTCGAACGCCTGTCACCGGCAGGTATTGCGGAACTCAGCGTTGCCATGCTGGGTGAAGCCGGGCGGCGCGATCAGGTATTGGATCTTCTCAAACGCGAAACCGAGGGCAACATCTTTTTTGTGGTCGAAGTGGTGCGTGTGCTGGCAGAAGAAGCCGGGCAGCTTGACCGCATCGGCATGGTCACGCTGCCCATGCACGTCTTTGAGGGCGGCGTCAGACAGATCATCCAGCGCCGCCTCAGCCGCGTTCCGGCGGAAGCCCGCCCGCTGCTGCGGATCGCCGCCATTATGGGCCGCGAACTCGATCTGCGGCTGCTGCGCTCGGTCGCGCCGACGGCGGATCTCGACCGCTGGCTGGCGGCCTGCGCCGATGCTGCCGTGTTTGAAGTCCACGATGGCACGTGGCGTTTCGCCCATGACAAACTGCGCGACGGCGTGCTGGCCGATCTGAAGGACGAGTCCCGGCGCACGCTGCACGCCCTCATCGCCGAAACACTGGAGCAGGTGTACGCCGCCGCGCCGGAGCAAACCCCGGCGACGGCGTTTCACTTCGGCAAAGCCGGCAACCGCGCCAAGGAAAGCCATTATGCGGCGCTGGCCGGGGCGCACGCCCTCAGCGGCGGCGCTTACCGCGAGGCGCTCAACTGGCTGGAACGCGCCATGACCCTGACGGCAGAGGCGCTGGCCGACACCGGCGCGGATACCACCGCGCTGAAGCAGCGGCAGGTCATGCTGCGGCGGCAGTTGGCCGGGGCGCAGTTAGGGCTGGGGCAGTATGCCGCCGCCCGCGCCCTGTATGAGGAAAATCTGGCCGCCTGCCGCGATCTTCGGCAGCCAGCGGGGGAAGCCGATGCCTACCGCAGCCTGGGGGATGTGGCGCAGGCGATGGCCGACTATGCTGGCGCGCGGGACTTCTATGAGCGCAGCCTGGCGCTGTACCGCGATCTCAACGACGCGGCGGGCGTAGCGCGCGCGCTGGACAGCCTGGGCAGCGTGGCCTACGATGAGGGCAAACTCAGCGAAGCCAAGCAGTTGTATCAGGAAAGCCTGTCACTCTCCCGCGAGACCGGCACGCAGTGGGGGATGGCCGGTTCGATGGTCAGTGGTACGAGCGCCACGCAGGAGATGCGCGCGCTCATCAACCAGCCCTTCCGCGACAGCCTGGCCGCTTACAGCAGCGCGCCCAATCGCAGCGACTTGCAGGCCAGCTTTGAGCAGGTGCTGCCCCTCGCCCACAGTTCCGGCAGTTATGCCAGTGTCGAGGCGCTGTACCGCGACGCGCTGGCCGATTTCCGCGAGGCTGGTGACGTCTGGGCGGTAACGCTGGCATTGAATTATCTGGGGCGGCTGGCGACGGCGGCGGGACAGTTGACGGAAGCGGCGGCCTATCTGCGTGACGCCTTAAAACAGGCGGTCGAACTGCCGGAAGCCGCGCCGGGGCTGAGCGTGCTGGCAGCGGTCGGCCATCTGCTGGTGAAACGCGGTGACATCGAACAGGGGGTGGAACTGCTGGCGCTGGCGCTGCATCACCCGAACAGCAGCGACCAGACACAGGACGAGGCCGAACGCCTGCTGTTTGAACTGCAAACGACGCAGCCGCCGGAACCGGTCAAAGCCGGTTGGGAGCGCGGCAAAACACGCCCGTTCGAGGCCGCCGCCCGCGACCTGCTGGCCGGGAATACCCTGCTGCCCGGTCAGGCGACGGCGTAAAAAGACCGCTGTACCCCCTCCACCGTTCGCGCTCTCAGGCAGTAGGGCTGATTTCCGGCGGTGGACGTTTTAGAGGCCATGTGAGAAATCCTTTTGACCTCATCCCCCGGCATCTCCTGCTCACGTGTCACGAAGAAGGGGAAAAATGACGCTTAAGCCCCTCTCCCTCAGGGAGAGGGGTTTGGGGTGAGGGCTTTTCAAACGGTTTCTTAACATCTGGCTGCGACTTATTCCATCTTCAGCGCGATCACCGGCGGCAGCCGCGCCGCCCGCAGCGCCGGGTACAGCCCCGCGCCTAACCCTACAGTCGTCGCCAGCACCAGCGCGAATACTGACAGTTCCGGCGGGATGACGATCAGGTTGCCGCCCATCTGCGACGGGTCGAACGGCAGGAACATGATGCCGCCCGCCTGCGGGTCGTTGGGCATATTGGCGATGGCGCGGTTAATCATGTCCCGCAGCAGCATGGACAACCCCACTCCCGCCGCGCCGCCTGCCAACCCGACCAAACCGGCTTCGATCAGGAACACCGTCAGGATGTCCCGGTCGCTCGCGCCGATGGCTTTCATCAGGCCGATCTCTTTGGTGCGTTCCAGAATCGCCATCGTCATCGTATTGGCGACCCCAAAGGCCGCCACCAGCAGCGCCACACCGCCCACGCCGCCCAGCATCAGCCGCATCGTCATGAAGAAGTTGTTGAGCTGGCTGAGGAAATCGCCCATGCCGCCCGCCCCGTACCCCAGATCGCGGATCGCCGCCGTGACTTCCTGCGTGGTTTCGCGGCTGGTCGCCCGTACCATAATCTGGTCAAAGCGGAACTTTTTCATATCCACCTGCTGGCCGCTCATCCACTCGTTCAGGCGAATCACATCCTCAATCGGCATCAGCATGGCGTAGTCATAACTGGTGCCTTCCTGCATCACCCCCGCCGGTGTGACCTTGACGTTGCGTTCGGTCGGGGTAGCGGCGGTGTACTGGTACAGCCGGAATTCAAACGGCGTGGTGAACAAATCCACCCGCACCGGCTGGTAGTTTTCCGCGTTGGCTTTGGGATCGTTGAAATAATCACCTGCGTGTGCACCGATGATGACCTGCCCGCGTCCCATCGTCAGTTCGCCCTGCTGAATTTTCACACCCAGATACGGCAGCAGCGCCGGGTCTATGCCCATCACCTGCACGTAGCCGGTGTATTTGTCGGCGCGGACTTCGCCACCTTGCAGATTGACAATAGGGACAACGGCAGCCACGCCCGGAATCTGCCAGAAGGCGCGCACCGCCGCCGCGTCCAACTGCGGCAGGTCTTCCGGCGACGTTCCCTCGCGCATCATGCCATAGTTGGGATAAACCTGGATTTCGGTCAGCGCGGCGCTGCTGCCAATCCCGGATTCGGCGGCCTGCTGCAAGCCAATCGTCAGCGCGATGAGGATAATCACCGCTGTCGTACCGACCAGCACGCCGCCGGAAGTCATCGCCAGCCGCGCCCGCGCCCGTCCCAGATTGTTCAGCGCCAGCAT
>JARKOK010000403.1 GCA_029975765.1 Aggregatilineales bacterium | reverse complement strand
CAGTTTGCCCTTCTGCTCGGCAAAGATCATGTCCGCGCCCGTCACCATAATCTCCGAAATCAGTTTGCTCTGCACCAGCGGTTCAATCGCGCCAAAGCCCATCAGGTCGTTGAGCAGTCCTTCTTTCAGTTCCTCAAATTCAGGCGGCGTAAGCTGAACGTTGGCTTTATGCAGCACCGTTTTCAGGCGGCTGATGAGCAGTTCTTCCTTGTCCGTATCCCCGCGATGCCACAGATCGGCTTCATCGGGTGTCGCCAGCAGCTTCGACCGGAGCTGTTTACGCAGCGCGGCGACCTTCGGTGTGGTGCGCTGTTTCGGCGGAATCTGGTAACTGGGGGTTTCTTCCGGCTTCTCTTCAGGCTGAGTCTCATCCGGTTTGACAGCTTCCGGCAGTTTGGCCTCAGGTTTAGGCGCAGCCGCCGTCCCGATGCTTTTCAGCGGTGTAATCCCCGGCGCAGCCTCTGCCGCCGGACGTTCATCAGCCGCTTTTTTGCTCTGTTCAGTCATACGACGCTGGAGAAATGACGACATAGCCCCTGTGCCTTTACAGAATACACTATGTCCAGTGTAAGGCTGAAAAGCGCCGGGAAGCGTAAAAAAGAATGAAGGTTTGTGAATTGTTTACGATCAAACCTTACCGGTGGGGCAGGATTATGTGTCCGCGCAGGTCGGCCTCATAACTCGCCGGCGGCCAGGCACACCCTGTCCCCCTCTCCGTGCGTGCTGGAGAGGGGGAGCAACGGGTAATCAGCAAGGTGTGTCAGGGAGCAATCGGCGTAAAGGGAGACAGCCCGTCAGCCGCCGGCACTGGCGCGGCCCACGCCAGTTCCCACGCGCCGAATGGATCGGATGACCCGGCCATTGACCAGAGTTCAGTCGTTTGCCCATTCGCCTGGTATACGAGACGGTAGGTAGAACGGTTCGGGTCCTGGTCAGGCGATTCGTAGATCAGATGCACAAAGCCGCCCGGCGCGCCTTCCAGATACGAGAAGTTCAGATCAGTGATGAGATCGGTCACACGACCCGCGCGATCTATGGCGATCCACTGTTGTTCAACGGGAGCGCCCGGATTATTCTCATCGAACACCGGTGCCAGAAGGATGGCGACCTGCTGCCCGTTATTGATAAAACGCGCTTCTGCGGGGTGACGGTCAGCATTGTGATAAATGGTTGTGACCTGCCCGGAAGCGTCAGCTACACGCACGACGTTGAAGGCCAGCCCCATGCCCATAGACGGGCGCGCGGGGAGATTCGAGTCAACGGCCGGCCAGATGATTTCGCCGGTAGCCTCCAGGGTGTCCGTGCTGAACTGCATCCACTGTTCCCGCGTCTCAGGCGCAACGCTGCCCGATGTCAGTTCCCAGCGGTAAGCCGCACCGATGAAGCCCTCGCTGAACCAGGGCACCATCGCAAAGATCACACTGTCCATCTCCACCTTCTGGACGAAGGACATCACCAGGCCGCGTTCAGGCATCCCCTGGCTGACCGCCTGCGGCGACTGCGGATTCAACTCATACACGATACTGCCCGTCGCGGCGTCCAGCACCAGCAACTGCCAGGCTGGTTTGCTGGTGTCTGCCGCCGGGTCGCCCGGAAAATAGTTGATCACCCCGACCGCGACCAATGCGCCATCAGGACTCAGGCCATTCTCACCAACCCGGCAGGCGATGGCGCTGCCCAGATCAACATCGAGTACGTTGGTTTGAGCGGCGATGTCGCGCAGATAGACGTGGGTCGAGGGCGGAAGTGACGCCTGCCCTTCCACAGCCGGCGGGTAACTGGTGGCACAGAAAGCCACGCGGCTGCCGTCCCTGCTGAAGGCCATCTCCCTTGCCCCCACAAAGACATCCTCTTTCAGACCGAGATTAAATGCCGCCTGCGTGCCGTCCTGGTACACCCGCACCAGATCACGGCCATTGTAGAGGTAGACAAACCAGGGGTTATCCTGCCCCAAAGCTGGCAGCAGACCCAGCGTGAGTAGGCTCAGTACAACCAGCATCATGAGAAACCGTCGGTTGCTGTACACCGTATTTCCTCTCTTTCGATAGCGATAAGGCGTAGATCATAATACACGATTATATGATGGGGAAAACCGACTGCTGTCTGACGACTGCCCTCTGGAAATATAACGATCCGCGTTGCTATAACCGGCGGGTTGGGTATCCGTCCGGGTGTTGTGGAGATAGAGACCGCCCTCAGGCTGCGCCCTGCCGGTGGGATAGGGCATGGCCCTACCCCTTCAGGCTTATCCGGTCAGGAAGCTGACTGGAGAAAGGCGTCAACGGCGGCGCGGCTGGGCAGCGCCGGAATCGCGCCGTACTGGGTGGTGCTTAACGCGCCAACGGCGTTGGCAAAGCGCAGCACCGAGTCCAACCGGTCGGCATAACCATCGCCGTATTCCAGCAGGCTTACCAGCAGCCCGGCGACAAAACCATCACCCGCGCCGGTGGTATCCACCGGGCGCACGCTGAAACCGGGCACATGGGCTTTCTGACCGTTAGGGGTGTAGGCGGTCGCGCCGCGTGCCCCGTGTGTGATCGTGATCAGTTTAAGCTGCGGTCGCCACAGCGGCGTTACGTCGTGGCCGCCGGTCATAAATTCGAGTTCCTCGTCGCTGATTTTGAGGACGTTCGCGGCATCCAGCCCGGCCAGCATCCCGGCGCGCGCCGCGCCCGCATCCGGCCACAGCGACAGCCGCAGGTTGGGATCATACGAAATCAGCATCCCGCGTTCCTGGGCTGCCGTCACCGCCGCCAGCGTGGCCGACCGCGCCGGTTCGGAAATCATGGTGATGGAACCATAGTGGAAAATCTTTTTCCCGGCCAGTACGTCCAGCGCCACCTCTTCCGGGCGCATCATCATGTCGGCGCTGGGATGGCGGTAAAACACAAAACTGCGCTCGCCGTCCGCCGCCAGCGAGACAAACGCCAGCATCGTGCGCGCCTCGGCGGAAAAGCGCAGGCCGCCGGTATCCACGCCCTCGGCTTCCAGCACGTCGGCCAGGTAATGGCCGAACGGGTCATCCCCTACCTGCCCCAGAAACGCGCTCTCATGCCCCAGCCGCGATACCGCGACCGCCACATTCGCGGGCGCGCCGCCCGGCGCTTTCTGGAAGCTGAACGCTTCGCCCACACTCACGCCGGTTTGCTGCGCCACAAAATCAATTAACAGTTCACCAAAAGATACAACGGACATTACCCATTCCCCCTGTCAGGCCGCACGGTCGCCTATGATAGACCATCGAAGAAACTGCGCCTGATGAAGGCTGCCGGCGCAGGACGGGTGTCTAAACCTGCCCCTACAGGCTGCCTCATCCGGTAAAAAGCCCGGCACGCCCGTTACCGCAGGCACGCCGCCAGCAC
>JARKOK010000396.1 GCA_029975765.1 Aggregatilineales bacterium | reverse complement strand
CCGGTCAGCGACCAGAACAACACTACAAATACCACGACACCGACGGCCAGCCCCAGAACAGGCCGCCGGCTGAAAACCAGCACCAGCCCCGTAATCCCGACTGCGGCCACCAGCAGTACCAGAATCAGCGTCAGAAGCGGCTGCTCGCCGCCACCCGTCTGCGACCAGAAGGCCGGACTGAAGGCCAGCGCCAGCCCGCCGGTTATCGCCAGCGCGCCCCCAAACCGCTGGAGCGCCAGCGTCACCCCGGCGACAGCCAGCGCCAGCCCCAGCGCGCGCACCAGCGGCGTATGCCCCAGGGTGACAAAAGCAACCGTCGCCAGCATACTGGCGGTCAGTACCGGCCAGAAGGCCGCCAGCCATTGAGCGGGAAGGCTGAGGCGTTTGTTTCCCTCTCCCGGCGGAAGCGGGGTGAGCCGTGAGGGCAGAGCCATGTTTATCCCCCACCTGTTTCGGTGCTGCTGTTCGCCGGCGGCGCAACCGGCGGCGCGATGCTACCCCGCGGTGCAGCCAGACCTTCGCGTTCATTTTTCAGACGGTAGTAGGCTTCCAGCGTTTCGACGACCATCGGCAGCGCCCACTTCGAGCCTTCCTGTCCGTTATAGATGAAGCCGATAACCATTACCTCCGGGTTCTCATAAGGCGCATAAGCCGCAAACCACGCATGAGCCGGCCAGTTACCAAACCGGCACAACCCCAGCGGCCACGCGATATTGTCACAGTATTCCGCCGTACCGGTTTTACCCGCGACCGCGACATACGGCAGGTTGGCCTGCTCCGCTGTACCAACGGTCACGGCGTCGCGCATCCCTTCCTGGATGATCTGAATATTCCGCATATCCACAAACGCCGGCTGAAAATCTGGCTCAAAGCGGTTCGGCTGGCACACCCGACCGTTGAACACATAGTTCAGCGGAACATGAACCGTGTAATCCCGCAGTTCAGTGATGAACGGGTCAGGGTTGATGTCAACCGTATTGCGGTAGTTGACCGGATCGCACAGGTTAGCGTTATAGTACGGGCTGTCCGGCTCGCAGGTACAGGCCAGACTGTTCTGCCCCTTCATTATCATATCTTCGATCAGCAGCATCCGCAGGGGATCGCTCGCGTTTTCCAGCGTCACATTGCGCAGAACATGCGGCGTGAAGGGCTGCACGACATCACCTTCGGCATCCAGGAAGCTCTCGATAATGGTCGGCTGGTACAGCGTGCCGCCGTTCGCCACCGCCGCCACCGCGCTGATAAGCTGGAGCGGCGTCACCGTAACGTAGCCCTGCCCCAGCGCCGCATTATACGTATCGCCGGTAGACCAGTTCTGACCGTAATTGATGCGCTTCCAGTCACGGTCGGGCATTCGCCCCTGATTTTCACCCGGCAGTTCGACCCCCAGTTCCGAACCAATGCCGAGCATGGTGGCATAACGGAACAGGTCTTCGATCCCCAGGCCACCGGAACGCAGCACCGACGGCGACAGCGTAGCATTCCCGCCGCCTACCTGATAAAAGTACACGTTGCAGCTCTGGGCGATGGCGCGGGTCATCCACACGGCTTCGTGGCCGGCGCGGTTCCAGCACACAAACGTCTGCGAGGCCGCCGGGTCATTGGGCGCATACCGGTTCTCAACCACCAGACTGCCGCGATCATACAACCGGGTTTCCGGACGGATCACCTGTTCCTGAAGCACCCCCGTAGCCGTCACCACCTTAAATACCGATCCCGGTGGATACAGTGACCGGATGGCATTGTTCACCAGCGGATTCAACGGATCGGCGATCACATCCAGATAATAGGCCACGTCAATCGCGCGCGCGAACCGGCTGTTGTCATAACCGGGATAGCTGACCATCGCCAGGATTTGGCCGTTCTGCGGGTTCATGGCGATAATCACACCCTGCTGGCTGACGATGCGGTTGAACTCGGTATTCAGCAGTGTCAGCCGGTTTTTGAGCGCCTGCTCGGCTGCCGCTTGCAGTTTGACATCAATCGTCAGCCGGATGTTCTGCCCCGGTTCAGGGGGCGTATACCGGATTTCCCGGATTTCTTCACCGGCGACATCCACTTCGCGCAGGCGGCTGCCGCGTTTACCGGCCAGTGTCGCCTCCAGAAACGACTCGATGCCGTCATAACCCACCCGGTCAAAGGCCGGGTTATACCCCTGCTCGATCAGCTTTTCGGCTTCTTCCGCCGAAATCGGCCCCATGTAACCGATCAGATGCGCCGTCAGCGCGCCGCTGGGGTACTCGCGTACCGAAACGGGTTCAACGGCCACACCGGGGAACGTCTGTGCCTCTTCCTTGATTTGCAGCGCAACATGAAAATCCACGTCCTGCGCGATGATAACCTGCCGGAACGGCGCGATGCCGCGCCCTTCAGCCACCAGTTCCTCAATGCTGCGCACCTGCCGTCCGGAGGCGCGGGCAATCGCCGCCGTCGGCGGCACATCCACCAGCGCGGACAGCCGGTTGTAGATTTCCAGCGTCGTGGTTTCATCATCGGGCAGCGCCGCCGGAACGATGGTCACATTAAAGGCCGGCGCGTTAATCGCCAGCGGTTGGTCATAACGGTCGAAAATCACACCACGATTCGAGGGAATTGGCAGCTCGTTCAGTCGGTTTTCGTCGGCAGCAGCCTGAAATTCACTGTAACGCGCCACCTGAAAATCGTACATACGGATGGCAAAAAACAGGAATACCCCGACCATGATGCCCTGAAACAGGGTGAGCCGCCAGCCTTGAAACGGCAGTAGACGATTTTGCATGAGTAGTAACCTCTTGTGCGGTCAGGCCGCAGCATGTCCGCACGTAACCTCCTGTCCTACGAGAAAAAGCGCGCCCGCCCGGCCACCCGCTTCTGAATTTGCCGGGCGACAAAGTATACCGGAAAGATCAGCACGAAATTATAGAACACCGTCGGAAGAACAACATAACTGAAATTGTTGACGAAGGGGATGCCAAAACCGGACAAACTCAGCACGATCATGACGACGATCTGCTGCACCAGCGTGCCCACCAGCGCCACCCACATCAGCGTGATCAGCCCCACGCGGTACACCTGCTGCCGCAGCACATCCAGCGCGAACACGATCAGCACCAGCCCGATAACCGACGTGCCCGTCGGCGCGGCGGACATCAAATCCTGCAACACGCCGCCAACGAACGCCCAGACCAGACCTTCTACCAGCGGAGCGTTGAGCGCCCACGATACCACCAGCAGAAATACCAGATCAGGTCTGCCGCCGAGGATGCTGAACTGAGGGACGATACTGGCCTGGAGGATAGCCGCCAGCGCCAGGATTGGCAGGCTGAGGGTGCTGCCCATGTACCTGCCGCCGCTGCCCTCAAATACCGACAGGTCAACCGGCTGGAAACTGGTTACAACCAGAACGATTTCCAGCGTATTAAAATCAATCAAGCTGCGAACTTCCGCCTCCTGAAACAGTTCAAATTCAAACTGGCGTTTGCTGGTCACCTGTCCGATAACGATGTTGGGGGGGAAATTACCACCCAGACCGGACGTAATCACCAGATCACCTTCCTGTACCTGCGCGTCCAGTGGAATATACGTCATCCGCAGGCTGCCGGTCAACTGTCCCACGACGCTGCCTTCCGAGCGGGTGGTTTGCAGGCGCGCGCTCACGGCGCTGCTGGGGTCGGTGATGAGCAGCACACGCGCCGCGTTCGCGCTGATGTTCAGCACGCGCCCGACGAGTCCCTGCTGCGTCACCACCGGCATTCCAATTGTGATGCCGTCGCGCGTGCCTTTGTTGATGACCAGCGTTCGCAGTTGGGAATTCTGATCGAGGCTGATGACATCTGCCGCCACGACTTTCTGATTCTGAGCGGTGGTGGTGTATTCCAGCAGGCCAGCCAGCCGCTGATAGTCGCTGGCGATTTCGCGCAGATCAACCAGCTCGCTCTGGAACTGCGCCAGCGCCACTTCCAGATCGGCGTTACGCTGCCGGAGGGTATCCACTTCTGACCAGTCGGCTACACCCTGGGTCAGCCCCAGACCAACACGGTTCAGAATACTGGCGACAAAATTCAGTGGGGCGGCGGCGATGCTCTCGACCGGTGCCAGCAGCCCCGACCGGCTGGTCGCAATCAGCGCGACACTGAGTACCAGACAGACCACCAGCAGTGTCATTCGACTCGAACGTACCGTTCGCAATCCGTTTTACCTCGTTATCCTTACTTACACCTGCGGGACACGGTATCTCATGTCCCTGTGCTGTCATGTTAATGCCGGGTGCTGCCGCGTTCCAGACCAACCAGCAGCCGCCGCAGATTATTATAGTCTTCCAGCACGCGCCCGGCGCCCCGCGCCACGCAGGTCATCGGGTCGTCAGCCAGCCACACACGAATGTTCAGTTCATCGGTCAGGCGGTCAGTCAGACCTTTTAACTGACTCGTGCCGCCCGCCATACAGATACCACTTTCCATCAGGTCAGCCACCAGTTCCGGCGGCGTATCATCCAGCGCGTCCTTGACCGTATCAATGATAATGTCCACCGAACCGGCTATCGCTTCGCGGATTTCGATGGAACTTACTTCCACTGCTGCCGGCAGGCCGCTTACCAGGTTGCGCCCCTTCACCATCATGGTGCGCTCCTGTGGCAGTGGGTAGGCCGAGCCGATTTCGATCTTCACCTTTTCAGCGGTCGGTTCGCCGATCAGCAGATTATGTTTCGAGCGCATGTACTGTACGATGTCCTCGTCCACTTCATCGCCCGCTACCCGAATCGACCGGCTGATGACGATGCCACCGAGTGAGAAAATGGCGACTTCGGTCGTACCACCGCCAATGTCAATCACCATGCTGCCCCGTGTTTCCTGCACTGGCAGCCCCGCGCCAATCGCCGCCGCCACTGGTTCTTCGATCAGATATGCCTCGCGCGCGCCGGCGCTGATGGCAGCATCGAATACGGCGCGTTTTTCGACTTCCGTCACGCCACTGGGGATGCCCACCACCACGCGCGGCCTGGGAATCGGCACCCAGGTCTGTTCGTGAGCTTTCGAAATCAGGTGATGCAGCATCGCTTCGGTCACTTCAAACTCGCTGATCACGCCGTCGCGCAGCGGGCGGACGACGAGAATATCCTTCGGGTTTTTACTCCACATCTCTTTCGCACGCGAACCGACTTCAATCGGGCGGCGGGTTTTCTTTTCCAGTGCCACGAAGGACGGTTCGTTGATGACAATACCCTTACCACGCACGCTCACCAGTGTGTAGGCCGTACCGAGGTCTATGCCAACGTCCAGCGAAAACAGGCCAAATAGAAAATCGAGCGGACTGAGCACATCCTACTCCTAACGGTGTTGTTTCGCGGCGGCATTATAACACCTTCAAGATAAACTTGAAATACACGTAACTGCG
>JARKOK010000394.1 GCA_029975765.1 Aggregatilineales bacterium | reverse complement strand
TATTTCATCGGTGACTTCGACGGCCAGACCTTCACCAATGATAACCCGTCAGCGATCCTCTGGTTCGATTACGGGCCGGACAATTATGCCGGGACGATCTGGAACAACGTCCCCGGTGACCGGCGGATTTACATCGGCTGGATGAGCAACTGGCAGTATGCGCTGGCGACCCCGACCGACCGGTGGCGCGGCGCGACCACCCTGCCGCGCGAACTGCGCCTGGTACATACGCCGCACGGTCTCCGGCTGGCGCAGACTCCCATCTATTCCGACCAGAATCGCCAGCGTCTCGGCGTCTGGGAGAATCTGGACATAACCGGCGAGCTGGTTCTCAATGGGGTGGAAGGTCGCGCGCTGGAAGTCGTGGCCGAGTTTGAACCCGGCAGCGCCGCGCGTTTTGGGTTGGACGTTCACCGCAGCGATCAGGCGCGCACCCGCATCGTGTACAATTCACCGCAGGCGCAGCTTCTCATCAGCCGGTCGGATACCATAGACGGAAAGACTGTCAACGGGTTTAATCCCGTTTTCGGCGCGCCGGCCAGCCTGGACAATGACCGGCTGCGGCTGCATCTCTTTGTGGATGAGTCCTCGGTTGAAGTCCTGGCACAGGATGGATTGATCTCGCTGACCGGCCAGACATTTGCCGACCCGGCAGCGCGCGGCGCGGCGCTGTTCGCCGAGGGCGGTACGGCCAAAGTAACCCGGCTGGAAGTTTATACCCTGGGCAGCGTGTGGACCGAGGAGGCTGTTACCCAGGCCAGCCAGCTCGATTTCTGTCGCTGATCGGCTAAGGCACAGAGACTTACGCTGTCTCTGTGCCTTTTATTCTGCATTTAGCTTCCGGCTTCCGGCAGTTCGTACAGTTCGACCATCACGCCGCCGGTGCTCTTGGGGTGTACGAAGGCGTAACGTGTGCCGTCCTCGCGGGTGCGCGGCGTTTCGTTAATCAACTGTACGCCCTGCGCGGCGATCTGCTGCATGGCGGCCTCGATATCCGTCACCGCGATGCAGACGTGGTGCATTCCCGCGCCGCGTTTGGCAAGATATTTGGCGATACCGCTGTCCTCCGTGATCGGCTTCAGCAGTTCGATACGCGCCTCACCGACCGGCAGGAAAGCCACATCTACGGCTTCGTGTTCGTTGTGTTCCGTACCTTGCAGCGTCAGGCCCAGCGCGTCCTGCCAGAACTTCAGCGCCGCGTCCATATCCTCCACAACGACAGCGAGATGGTCAACTTTAATCGCGGGCATGTCTATCCTCTCTTAGCCAGGCGCAACTGGCATCATGACGGTTGATATTGTTCCCCATTATACCGCCGCGTGGTGCTATAATGCGGGTTAATAACAGCATCGTTTTACCCTGCTGTTCATCCACAAGATTCGTTTTCAAGGAGTTCTGCTTCATGGCCTCTGAAACCGGCGACCTGTTTCTCCATCTGACCGATGAACATCTGGCGCTGCAAAAAGCGGTGCGCGACTTCGCCCAGAAAGAAATCGTTCCTATCGCGGCGGAGTTTGACGAAAGTGGCGACTTCCCGCTTAAGACGATCCGGCAGATGGGCGAAATGGGGCTGATGGGCATCGAAGTACCGGAGGAATACGGCGGTGCCGGCATGGACGCGCTGGCCTACGTGCTGACGATGATCGAGGTGGCGAAGGCCGACGCCAGCCACAGCACGATCGTCAGCGTGAATAATTCCCTGTACTGTCATGGTATTCTGAAATTTGGTACGGAAGCGCAGAAACACCAGTGGGTAACGCCGGTCGCGACCGGCGAAAAAATCGGCGCGTACAGCCTCACCGAACCGATGTCCGGCAGCGACGCCGGCACGATGCAAAGCCGCGCCGTGCTGAACGCCGCCGGCACGCACTATATCCTCAATGGGCGCAAAAGCTGGGTTACCAGCGGCCCCGTAGCTGATAACATCGTGGTGTTCGTCATGACTGAGCCGGAGAAGAAACACCGGGGCATCACCGCGTTTCTGATTGACACCCACCAGCCCGGTTTCATTCGGGGCAAAAAAGAGCCAAAACTTGGCATCCGCGCCAGCGCCACCAGCGAAATCGTGTTTGAGAATTACGAATGCCCGGTCGAGAACCTACTCGGCCAGCCGGGCGATGGATTCAGGATTGCGATGACGGTGCTGGACGCCGGGCGTATCGGCATCGCCTCCCAGGCACTGGGTATTGCGGAAGCCGCCTATGAAGCCGCCGTCCAGTACGCCCGCGAGCGGCAGGCGTTCGGCGGGCCAATCGGCCAGTTGCAGATGATTCAGCAAAAAATCGCGGATATGAAAACCCGCATTGAAGCCAGCCGCCTGCTGATTTATAACGCGGTGCAGGCAAAGGAACGCGGCAAACACACCGGCGAACGGTATTCGCTGGAAGCCAGCATGGCGAAACTGTTCGCCAGCGAAACGGCGATGTTCGTCACCGACGAAGCGGTGCAGATTCACGGCGGCATGGGGTACAGCAAGGAACTGCCGGTCGAACGTTATTACCGCGACGCGCGTATCACCCGCATCTACGAAGGAACGAGCGAAATCCAGCGTATGGTGATCGCCCGCCACGAGTTAGGGCTGCGGTAACATCCGTAGGGGCGAACCGCCGGTTAGCCCCTACAATACAGATTCAGGTTAAGGAGAAACGTCGTGGCAGCTTTACCCGACGATGTGACAACCCGCCAGCAGATGACACCGGCAGAATATCTCGCCTTCGAGCGCGCCAGCGAGACGAAGCATGAGTACATCAATGGCGAAATTATCGCCATGACCGGCGCGAGCAAAAACCACAATCGGATTGTCAGTAGTGTGATTGCAGCACTTTATCCGCAATTGGCAAATCGCCCCTGCGATATATTTCCCAGTGACATGCGCCTGAAGATTCACGCCGAACTATATACTTACCCCGATGTCAGTATCGTGTGTGGCAAGGCAGAGTTTGAGGAAGTCGAGACTGATACGCTGCTCAATCCTACTGTTATCATTGAAGTGCTTTCACCATCCACTGCCCAATATGATCGTGGCGTGAAGTTCCGCCATTACCGCACGCTGGGGTCGCTGCAGGAGTATGTGATGATCGCCCAGGACAGCGTGCATCTTGAGCATTATGTCCGGCAGGGCGATCAATGGCTGCTGACGGATGTTGATAAGCCTAACGTGGTGGTGGCGCTGGCTTCGATTGACTGCACGTTAGCCGTTAGCAGCGTGTATGAAAAAGTCTCTTTTGAAACCGAGGAACAGGACAACCCATGAAAGCAGCAGTCATTAACGGACACGGCGGTCTGGAAGTTATCAGCCTCGCGCAGGATTTACCAATCCCCGAACCCGGCGCGGGAGAAGTGCGCCTGCGGATGAAAGCCGCCGCGCTTAACCGGTTGGATTTGTTCGTGCGCGTCGGCTGGCCGGGGCTGAACCTGCACCTGCCGCATGTGATGTGCGCCGACGGCGCGGGTATCGTGGATAAAGCGGGTGACGGCGTGACGGCCTTCCAGCCCGGCGACCGCGTCTGCATTGACCCTACCATCGTCCCACCGGACAGCCCGGCGCTGATGACCGGTCTCGAAAATCAATCGCGCATCGCTATTCTGGGCGAACATCATCCCGGCGTGGCGGCGGAATACGTGGTACTGCCCCAGCGCAATCTGCTGAAGCTGCCCGATCATATATCGTTTGAAGCCGCCGCCGCTGCCGGGCTGGTATACCTGACGGCGTGGCACTCCATGATCACACGCGGCGGGTTACGCGCCGGGGAAACTGTGCTGATCGTCGGCGCGGGCGGCGGCGTGAACAGCGCCAGCATCCAGATTGCGAAACTGGCCGGCTGTCACGTAACGGTCGTGGGCAGCAGCGCGGACAAATGTCTGAAGGCGCGTGAACTGGGCGCGGACGTGACGCTCAACCGCGAGGAAACGCCGGACTGGGCGAAAGCCCTGTATAAGCTCACGGCTAAACAGGGGTTTGATGTGGTGGTGGATAACGTCGGTGCGACCACCTTCAACGATAGCATCCGGTCAACACGCATTGGCGGGCGGCTGCTGGTGGTTGGGGCGACCAGCGGGCCGTTGGTTGAGATTGACCTGCGGCAGGTTTTCTTCCGCCATATGAGCATCATCGGCAGCACGAGGGCGCCGCCTGAGGACTTCGTGAAGGTGATGATCCTGATCTTCGATGGGCGCTTGCAGCCAGTGATCGGCGCGGTGTTCCCCTTGGAAGACGCAGCGCAGGCACAGGCAACGCTGGCGAATTCTGACGTGTTTGGCAAGGTGGTGCTGACGATTACGTAGGAACACGGCGCGCCGTGTCCGGTTTAGCGTGGGGGTGTTGTGGAATATCAGGCGTACCTGCTGCGTTCGATTGGCGACCAGCTACAGTTGACCCCGTTGCAGGCCATCGCGCTGCAGCCGGGCATCAGCGGCGTCTACCGCCTGACCGCGCGTTACCACGACCGCCGCGCGTATGACTCGGTCGGCACGCTGCGGCGCTTTGGCCGCGAACGCCCCACGCTGGAAATGGTGTATCGCGGCCTGTTCGACCATAAGCCGGTGGCGGTCGCCGTCGAACCGGCGAAATATGAGGCGTTCGCGCTGGCGCTGCAAAAGCTGCGCTTCGACCAGTTGAAAGACCAGCCGAACCTGCCGACCTACGGCGTTGACCTGTGGCTGCTGGAACGGGCGGCGGGCAGCTTCACCAAAAGCCTCATCCTCGCGCCGGAACTGGCGAAAGACGTTCATGCCGCGCTGGTTGAAACGGTGCGCGCCCACTTGCCGGAACTGCTGCGGGAAGTAAGGACGTAAAGAGCGTTATCATGGTCTTGAACAAAACGCTTGAGTGCTACCTGTCGCTTCCCTGCACTATCGAGATCATTCCTGATACCGAAGAAGGCGGATATGTCGCCCGTGTGAAGGAAATGTGCGGCTGCATGACCCAGGCCGAAACGTGGGATGATCTGCTGTTGATGATACAGAAAGCTAAACAAGGCTGGCTGAAAGTGGCGCTGAAATATGGACATCCGATGCCAGCCAACCGGTAAGTTTGTTAATCCGTAAATGAGAGCGATATGCCCCCCTACACCGAAACCGAAGTGAAACTCTACGTGCCGTACCTGGAAGCAGTCCAGGCGCGGCTGGAAACGATTGGCGCGAAGCTGACCGCGCCGCGTGTTTACGAACGCAATGTGCGCTACGACAATGCCGAACGCAGCATGACACCCGCCGGAATCGTGCTGCGCCTGCGGCAGGATACGCGCGCCCGGCTGACCTACAAAGCTGAGGGCGACGTGAAAAACGGCATCACCAGCCGCTTTGAAGCCGAAGTCGAAGTCAGCGATTTTGACACGATGGAAACGATTCTTGGCAGGCTGGGTTATACCCCCTATATGATCTACGAAAAGTACCGCACCACCTACGAACTTGACGGTGCGGAAATCGTGCTGGACGAAATGCCCTACGGCAGCTTTGTCGAAATTGAAGGTGACGAAGATACGATAGAAAAGGTGATCAATCGGCTAGGCTTGCAGAAGGCAGCGCGTTATGATGGCAGTTATGCCGTCCTGTTTGAGCGCGCGCGCCGGGCGCTGGGACTGACGTTTACCGATCTCACGTTCGCCAATTTTAAAGGCGTGGACGTGCCCGAAAGCGCGTTTAGAGAATAGCTGGTAGCCTGTAGCAATTAGCCTACCCTCACCTCGATTTCGTGTGTTTGACCGTAGGGGAGGGTCTGAGACCCTCCCCTACACCAGAGCAGGGGCGAGGGAATGTTGTCAAATACCTCCAGTGAGATTGCAAGGAGTTCATTCATGTCCGTAGCAGAAGCCCCCAAAGCCCGACAGCAGCAGGAGCGCAAGGAACAGTTCGTTACGTCGTCCGGTATCGAACTCAAGCGGGCGTTTAAGCCGGAAGACGCGCCGGTGAATTACGATGCTGACCTGGGCGACCCCGGCCAGTATCCGTTCACACGCGGTGTGCAGCCGACGATGTATCGCGGGCGCTTCTGGACGATGCGCCAGTACGCCGGCTACGCGACGGCGGAAGAATCCAACGCGCGCTACCGCTTCCTGCTGGAACAGGGGCAAACTGGCCTGTCGGTGGCGTTTGATCTGCCGACTCAGATCGGTTACGACGCCGACGACCCGATGGCGCTGGGTGAGGTCGGCAAGGTCGGCGTCAGCATCAGCAGCCTTCACGATATGGCGCGGCTGTTCGAGGGCATCCCGCTGGATAAAGTCTCGACCAGCATGACGATCAACGCGCCGGCGGCGATTCTGCTGGCGATGTATATTGCGGTCGGCAAGCGCCAGGGCGTGAGCGAAAACCAACTGCGCGGCACGGTGCAGAACGACATCCTGAAAGAATACATCGCGCGTGGGACGTACATTTTCCCGCCGGCGCCGTCTATGCGCCTGATCACCGATCTGTTCGCCTACTGCAAAACCAGCGTGCCCCACTGGAACACCATCAGCATCAGCGGCTATCACATCCGCGAGGCGGGCAGCACGGCGGCGCAGGAAGTCGCGTTCACGCTGGCAAACGGCATCGCCTATGTGCAGGCCGCGATTGACGCCGGACTCGACGTGGACGACTTCGCGCCGCAGCTCTCGTTCTTCTTCAACGCGCACAACCAATTCCTGGAAGAAGTCGCCAAGTTCCGCGCGGCGCGGCGTTTATGGGCGAAGATCATGCGTGAACGCTTTGGCGCGACCAACCCGCGCTCGTGGCAGTTGAAGTTCCACACCCAGACCGGCGGCAGCACGCTCACGGCGCAGCAGCCGGAAAACAACATCGTGCGTGTGGCGCTCCAGGCATTGGCGGCGGTGCTGGGCGGCACGCAGTCGCTGCACACCAACAGCATGGACGAGGCGCTGGCGCTGCCGACCGAGAAGGCGGTGCAGGTCGCGCTCCGCACCCAGCAGATCATCGCCTATGAGACCGGCGTGGCCGACACGGTTGACCCGCTGGCGGGCAGCTACGCGGTCGAACACCTGACGGACGAAATTGAGAACCGCGCCCAGCAGTACATCAGCCAGATTGACGGTTTCGGCGGGGCGCTGCCGGCCATCGAAAACGGCTTCATCAATCAGGAAATCCAGGACGCAGCCTACGATTATTTGCGCGCGGTCGAAAAGAAAGAGCAGATCATCGTCGGCATGAACCAGTTCACCAGCGCCGAAGAACGCCACCCCGATCTGCTGCGCGTTGACCCGGCGATTGAAGCAGCGCAGCGGCAGAAACTGGCCGACCTGCGCGCGAACCGCGACAACACCCGAGTCGCGGAACTGCGCGGCCAACTGGAAACGGCAGCACGCAGCAAAGAAAACCTGATGCCGCTGTTTGTGACCTGCGTCGAAAACGATGTGACGCTGGGCGAAATCTGCCATACGCTGCGCGGGGTATTCGGGGAATACCGCCCGCGCGTGAGCATCTAAATGGCGAACAGAAAAGCGTAACGCAAAGGCGCTGAGGGGCAAAGGCGCAAAGAAAAAGCGTAACACGGAGACGCGGAGGCTCAGAGACACACAGAGAAAAGTGAAAGACGCAAAGAGTCTGGAATTGAGAGGTTTTTGTAGGGACACGGTATGCCGTGTCCCATGCGTGTTTTGTGGAAAAATCAGCCCCGCATGAAATAAAAGACCAAATCCTGATCAAACGTTGGCGCGCCGAAATCGTGCAGGGCGCGTAAGACCTGCGCCCGGTGGTCGGTGCCGTGATTTGCCAGATGCAGCAGCGTTTGCCAGACGGTCATCGGCATACCCGGCGGCTGGTACAGCGCGGCGGCTTCATCCAGCGTATTGATATAAGCCATCACGTCCGCCGCCGCGCCGTCGCACAGGGCACGCACGCTGTCGCGGGTGGGGTAATCATCCGGGTTCAGGCGGAACGAACGGGCGTCCGGCTGCCCCTGCAAACCGCGCAGCCACCGGCTGTCGGTCGCCGCCAGATGCACCATATGATCGCGGATTGAGCCGTGAGAATACGGCACATGCTGCGTGAACTGCTCATCAGCCAGCGCGTTAATGCTGTCCCAGACGCGGCGGTGCAGCGTGTAATTATAGTCCAGCATGGCGCGAACGACTTCAAGTGTTGGCATTGCGTTTGTCTCCATCCGGGTGAGCGGCCGGCAGCCTTCAGTATAATCAATAATATCCAGTATAGAACATTTATTCTAGTCCTGTCAAGGCGAAGGTGAGTATAATGGGGGATGAAGGATGGTCAGCGATAGCTTCAAGGATACGAATACCGGGAAAATCAACCCGGATGGGGGACACCATGACCGACGAAGAACGCTTCCAGACCTGGCTGGACAAGGTATGCGCGCGGGAACTGCC
>JARKOK010000381.1 GCA_029975765.1 Aggregatilineales bacterium | reverse complement strand
GGCCGTAATCCGCCTGCGCGACGAGCGTCCCTGCCGCGTCCAGCACATGCAGCCCAACCGAATAGGTATAGGGCGGCACGTCCGCGCCAACGGCCCACAGCAGCCGCGTTTTGAGCGTGCCGCCGGTCTGGCTGATGTCCGCGTAAGTCAGCGCCACCCCCTGTCCAAACCGCAGCACAGCGGACTGCGCCGGGTCAAAGGCCTGCGCCGGAAACCGCCGGTACACATCCAGCCGCAGCCGGGGCAGATCGAATACCGTCCCACACGACGCATAACTACCGGCCAGGGCCGCCGTAAATTCATCCAACCGCGCGCGGGCCGGCAGGCGTTTGTCTATCGCCAGCCACACGGCAGCAGCCTCGTCCACAAAGCCGCGCGCCGCCTGGGGAAAATCCGCAGCGGGCAGCGACTCCAGCGCCGTAAAACGCACCGGCAGACCGTACAGATAATATTCCAGCGGGCGTAAGTCCAGCACCCAGTTGTAGGCTGTCAGATGCGCCGCCACTACATCACCCGGCTGTGCCTGCTGCCGCAGCGTGTCCGCCAGCGCGTTCCAGGGTAACGCCTGCGCGCCATCGGTATCCCGCATGAGCGTGCCGTCCAGCGCGGCCAGCCCGCCCACCACCAGCCAGGCCGCCAGCAGAACGGGAATCAACAGCCGGAAACGTGAGCGGGACAGGCTGGCGATGCCCATGCCACCCAGCAGCGCCAGCGGCGGCCACGCCAGCAGCAGATAACGTTCGCGCCCCGGCTTGATGAGCGCGGTGCGTTCATTGACAGCGATTAACACGACCAGCGCCAGCAGCGCCCAGCACCACGCGGCTATGCTCTGCCGCCGGTACACCCGCAGCGACCCCAGCGCCAGCGCCAGCACGATCACGAACAGCCCGCCCGCGCCGCTGCTGAAAAACAGCACCGTTCGTTCCATCAACTGCGCCGCGCTCAGGGCGGGTTCGCGCGCGCCGGCTTCGGCGGTGCTGAACTGGGACAGCGCCGCCAGCACGACGGACAGCCAGGGCAGGAACAGCAGCCCGCCCAGCGCCATCAACCCCACCACGCGCCACCACGCTGCGCCCTTCGGCGCGAACAGCACGTGATATACGCCGACTACCGGCAGAATCAGCGCGAGATAATAATGGGTGTACAGCAGACCGGCCACACCCAGCACGAAGCTGACTTGCAGCGCCCAACCGGGCCGGCGTGGGCTGACGGCCAGCCGCCAGTACGCCCACAGCACAAACGCCACCAGCAGCACCGACAGCACGTAGGTGCGTAACTCGTGCAGGAAGTAAAGGGTGAAGGCCGAGCCGCCGAACAGCACCGCCGCGCTGATACCCACCAGCGGCGCGGCCATATCCCGCCCCAGACGATACACCCAGGCCAGCGCCAGCGCGCCCAGCAGCAGCGACGAAGCGCGCGCTGCGAACGGCGTCCAGCCCACCAGCGCGCCCCACGCCGCCAGCAGGAAGTGATAGCCCGGCCCGCCAAAATCTTCGGTGGCGGTGCGTGTCCAGATGTCTGCCGGGGACAGCGGGCCGTACTGGGCCGCCCCCGCGCTGTACAGCGACCACGTTTCATCCAGCCAGTAGGCATCGGCGTTCAGGCCGCGCGCGCCGAGCCAGGTCATCATAAGCAGCAGCGGCACCAGCCACAGCCACATCAGCGAGTGTTTTCGCAAAATAGTCTCTCGATTAACGCCCGACGACCCGATGTGGCCGCCTGCTGTGTAAGTGTACTCCTGTCCCCCGGCGCGCTTCAACTGGCGCGGTTCGCCCAAACACCGTTACAATCTTAGCTATAGGCTGGATGTTGAGGGATACGCCGTATGCAGCCGGTACGGGTGGCACTGGTACAGACAGCGTGGCTGGGCAGCCGCGCAGCGATGATGGAGCAGTACCGCACACTAACGCGGCAGGCCGCCGACCGGGGCGCGGCGCTGGTGTGCCTGCCCGAATTTTCGCTCATCCCGTACTTCCCTGGCACGCGCGACCCCGGCGGTTTTCAATGGGCGGAACCGCTGCCCGGCGGCCTGTCCGAACAGTTCTTCAGCCAACTGGCGCGGGAACACGGCGTGTCGGTCGTCGGCAGCCTGTACGAACAGGCCAGCGGCGGCCATTACTACGATACCGCCACACTGCACGACGCGACCGGCACGCTCATCGGCATCACGCGCAAGGTGCATATCCCCTCCGGCGCCGGCTATCACGAAACGGATTTCTTCGAGGGCGGCGCCGACTATCCGGTGCATCAGGCCGGGGCGCTCAAAGTGGCGCTGCCGACGTGTTACGACCAGTGGTTTCCCGAACTGGCGCGGATTTACGCCCTTAACGGCGCGCAGTTTATCTTTTATCCGACGGCTATCGGCGGCGAACCAACCGCGCCGGACGTGGACAGCCGCGAGGCGTGGCAAACCGTCATGCGCGGCCATGCCGTTGCCAACGGGCTGTTCGTCGGCGCGGCCAACCGCGTCGGCGTGGAAAACGGCATCCCGTTCTACGGCAGCAGTTTCGTATGCGACCCGATGGGGAACATTCTGGCGCAGGCCGGACGGGATACCATCGAGGTCATCACCGCCGATCTGGATTTAAGCGTGCTGGCACGCTGGCGCAGCCTGTTTCCGCTGCTGCACCAGCGCCGCCCGGCGACGTATGGACGCATCAACGACACCTGGCAGGGCGACGACCGCCCGGCGTGGCTGGATGAGTGAGTGTGTTGTAAAGGGGAGAGTGATGAACGCGAATCCGACCGTCAATCCACCACAGATTAAGGTTGCTGACTATGACCCGGCGGTGGTCGCCGCGTGGCGGCGTTTCCTGGATTATGATGTAGCATCCTCCAATCAAAAGTCGCTGCATCAGCGCATCCGGCGCTGGATCATCGTGCTGGCGCTGCTCACCTCGGCGGGTGCGGTCATCAGCATTTACGCGGGTGGTATGCCGTTTCTGGTTGATCTGGTGCAGCAGCCGCTGCGCATCGCGCTGATTATTATGCCGATTGCCAGCGTGGCGCTGATGAACTACGCCGCGCAGTTTTCCACCAGCACCGGCTGGGTGGAGTACCGCGTCAGCGCGGAAATGATCCGGTCGCAAATCTACCTGTACCGCATGAACATCCCGCCCTATCGCGGGCTGGATACCTACGAGAAGCGCGCCAAACTGCTGGAAGAAGTCGCCGGCATTGATGATTGGATGCGCAAACATAATATCCCCATGCCGCAGATGCAGAACCTGACCGACGAGCAGGTGATTGACCGGGTGGATAATAAAACCGAGGGCGAACGGGATGACGGCTTCTGTCCGGTGAATATTCAGCAGTACCTGGACTGGCGCATTAACTACCAGATCAACTGGTACACCGACAAAATCGAAAAGGACTACAAGACGATGCGCCAGAACCGGCTGCTGGCGCTGGGCATCGCGTCCGCCGGGTCGGTGCTGGCCGGCATTGGCGGCGGGCTGGAAGGGCTGGTTGGCATCACAACCGCGATGGGTGTGGCGCTGACGACCTATTCCGATGTGCAGATGTACGGGCGCACCTACCGCCTGTATCACGAAGCGGCCTTTGACCTGAAGCGCCTGCTGAACAACTGGTATACCCTGCCGCCATCCGAGCATGAAGCGCGCACCGACGAGTTCATCATCGGGTTTGAGAAAGTGTTTGATACCGAACGCCGCCGCTGGCGCGAAGATACCATCCGGGCGCAGATTTCCACCGAGCAGGCGATTTACAGCCAGGTGCAGCAGGTGGCGGGCAGCCAGGCTGACAGCCTGCTGAAGCAGGAAACCACGCCAGCCGCCATCCTTGACCGCCCGGCGCTGTTCGCTACCGGCGAAATGCCAGCCATCCAGCAGACCAAAGTCAAGGTCGAACAGGCGGACGGCAGTTCGCTGGAAGCCAAACAGACCATCATCGAACCCGCGCCATCCCAGCCCGTACCGGACACGCTTGACCAGGCGGAGGTCGTCGTGGATGCCGTTGATGCTGCCCTGACCGGTTCGGATGAAACGCCGGTCGTCAATGTGTTCAATATGCCGCCGGAAACGCTGCCGGAGCTGGAGACCGATGATCCTGACCAGACACCCCCGACGCAGCCCGTAGGCTAAGCCGGCTGCGGGTCGAGGCTGATACTGATAATGATGGGGGCTGTGTTGGGGAGCGCACACCGGCGCTCCCCGGCGGGCGGCCACAGCGGGCCGCCCCTGCATTAACGTCTGTTATGGATGACGCTCTCAGGCATTAAAGTTGAGATGTTTCTCCACACCATTTTCCAAGTAAGCAATCTCCATCGTGGAGGCTGAGAAATCCATTGTGAGCCGCGCCCAGGTTTCAGCCTGGCTCCAACGGATCACCAGCAGCGAATCAGCACATTCAGGCAGGGAAAATGTCCCCTGAAAGGCCGGGTGTTCGTTGCGGAAGCGAATGGGCTTGAGCAGGTCTCGGACAACTGGTCGGGCCAGGGCGGTTTCTACCTCGTCCCAACGGTAATAGTGACGGTTGATTTCCCTGCCGACCCCGGTTTGTTCCAGCAACGGCATATCATTGGTGCCAGCCAGCAACCCCACATAATAGACCTGGGGAATGCCTGGCGCGAAGAATTGAATGGCACGAGCCATCAGATAGTCACGGTCATTTCTGCCCAGAGCGTCGTAATAGGTACAGTTGACCTGATACAAATCGAGGTTCGAGGCGGCCTGTCCGGTAGCGCGCCGGCTCTGACCGCCACTTTTTTCGTGAATCATCTCAACCAGCGCGTCCAGCTCGTGGGTGGGAATGAGACCTGGCAGCTCCGAACCATCGGCCTCGCCTGCGGCACCCACATCAATCACGCCAATCCCGTCATGGGTATCCAGCACTGTTACCGCATTACGAGGGCTGATTGCCAGCCAGGTTTTGAGGTGGCGTGCGGTTTTGTTGAACAGCGCGTGAAGGATCAAAGGCGGCAGCGCGAAATCGTAGACACGATCTACCTGGCGAGCAATCTCTATCTGCTGGCGGTAATGGGAGTGAATTTCCACCAGCACTTCCAGCCCCAGCGACCGGGCGTACTGCGCCAGTTCCTCAATGAACTCGAAAGTTTCGGGGATCATAAAACAGCTTGTCCCCGGTTTTTTGATCGCATACCCGACTGCGTCGAGTCGAATCGTCCTGATACCGTGTTCCTGGAACTTGTGCAGGATGGCTTTCCAGTAGGCCGCGCCCTGTGGATGGCGCACATTGAGGTCTATCTGTTCACTGGTGAACGTCGTCCACAGGATGGCTTTCTGGCCGCTGGCAAGGGTTACGGTCGTAAAGGGCAGACCGGGACGCGGGCGATAAATCCGCAGTAGTTCTTCTTCGGTTGCGCCATCGGGGAATACGCTGCCAAACGTCAGGAACATTCCGTTATATGGTGATTGGTCGCCGTTCTGAAGAAAATCCTGACACTGGCGCGAATGGCTGGAAATGTGATTGACGATCAGATCGGCGGTAATGTCGAGATCGTCACTCAGGGCTGTGATATGGCTCCAGTCCCCCAGACTGGGGTCAACTGTCAGATGGTCAATCGGATCAAACCCGGCATCAGCGCCATGAATGGGATAAAAAAAGGGCAGAAGATGCACGCCGCCAAAAACACCCCGGAGTGGCCCGGCTAATAAATGCTGGAGGTCTTCCAGCCGGGTGCCACCCAGGCGGTTGGCATAGGTTATCAGGTGAACGCAGTTCCGCATCGAAGATTCCTTACTGGGGTTGTTTTCGATCAACCCTTGACCGAACCCTGGAGCAGCGCCGTGATGATCTGACGCTGGAACAGCACGAAGAGAATGAGCGTGGGCAGCAGAATCAGAATCGTGCCGGCACACAGCAGCGGGACATCGGTCGCGTAGTGGCCCTGGAACGCGCCCAGCGCGCCGGCCATCGTTCGCTGCGAGGGGTCTTCGACCAGTACCAGCGCAATGAGAAACTGGTTCCACGTCCAGACAGACATGAGGATACCGAGTGACGTGATCGGCGCTCGCGCGAGTGGGAGGTGAATGCGCCAGAACAGGTCCCAGGTCGTCGCGCCATCCACGCGGGCGGCCTCCGAGATTTCAGACGGCATGTTGACGAAGTGCGCGCGCATCCAGAACACGGCGAACGGCATGTACAGGCCGATCAGCGGCAGCACGATAGCAAGCCGGGTGTTGTAGATGCCGATGGCACGCTCAAGGTAGTAGAGCGGGACGATAATGCCGCCGAAGGGAAGCGTCAGCCCGAACACAAACAGAAACAGGAGTATACGCGCGCCGGGGATGTGCAGGTGGCCGATAGCGAAACCGGCCATCGTCGAGATGATCAGCGAAACCGGCACGACGGCCAGCACGATGAACGTGCTGGAGGCCAGCAGCGCCGTCATGTTTGCCACTTTGAACGCTTCGACGAAGTTGCCCCACTGCGGCTCGGCAGGCCATTCCAGACCGCCGGGTACTGTTCCCGACGGGTGCAGCGCGGTCATGAAGATGCTGATGAAGGGCAGAACCGTGATCACCATCAGCCCGATGAGCAGCGTCCGTCCTGCCCAGAGTTCGCCATGACTGATCTTCATTGTTTGGCCTCCCGGCTCAGACGCTGGATGGGGAGGATGACGACCAGCACCAGGATCATGAGCATGACAGCCAGCGCCGATGCCAGGCCAATCCGCTGCTGGGTGAAGGCCAGGATATAAATCTGGATTCCCGGTACGGCTGTCGAGTTGCCGGGGCCGCCGGCGGTTGAAACGTAAACAATGTCGAAGGCGGCCAGCGCGGCGATCACCGTGACGGTGAGGCAGACGCCGATTTCATGCCGCAGAAGCGGGACGGTAACATTGACAAACTCGGCCAGCCAGCCAGCGCCGTCTATCCGCGCGGACTCATAGAGTGCCGGGTCGAGCTTCGTCATGCCCGTCCACAGCAGGACAGTGCAGAAGCCCAGCAGCACCCAGATGCCGATGAAACCGACGGCTGGGAGTGCCCAGTCGAAATCTCCCAGCCAGGCGCGGGTGACCGTGCCGAGGCCGAGCGATCTAAGGACTTGATTGATTAAACCCGGCAGAGCCAGCAGCCAGCCCCAGATAATGCCCGCTGCAACCAGCGGGATAACCTGAGGAAGGAACAGAACGGTTCGGGCAACCGATCCCAGCCGCCCGGTCGCCACGCGGTGGATGACGCTGGCGACGATGAGACCAAGCGTCACCGGAATGAAGCTGAAGAACACCACCAACCGGAAGGCGTTGAAGATGGTTCCAAGCAGATCGGGAACCTGTAGGACGGTCGCATAGTTGTTGAGTCCCACCCAGATCATCGGGCCGATGCCGTCCCAGCGATAGAACGAGTAGTAGATGCTCATCAGAAGGGGAAGCAGCACGAAGGCCGCGTACATCACCAGCGCGGGCAGGACAAACAGCCAGCCGATGAGGGCCTCCCGGCTGACCCCCTTGCTGAAGGAGATCCGCCGGGAGAACGCGGAAGCCGCAGGGCGATTGTCTGACGTTATCATCATGATCACCAGCTATCTGGCAGACGCAGGTACCGTCCTGCGGCCATATTGTTACTCAGCGAGCTGCCGCTCGTATTCCGCCTGAACGGCCTGGAGCAGGCCGGCAGCATCCTGCCTGCCGCCGACCATCTTCTGAAGTTCGGGTGTCCAGCCCTGGGCGAAAATCGCGCTGGTCGCGTTGGCGATGAAGTCCATCGAAGTGCCAGCCTCGCCGACGATCGGCCCGGCAGCCAGCGTCTCGTTGATAATCGAGCCTTCGGCGACGGTAGGCATGGCAAGACCCGACGGGCCACCCGGATTGGAGCCGCCAATCGCAACGTTGATCTGGCGAGCCGTCTCGTCTGTGGCAACCCAGTTGAAGAAGAAGGCGGCGCAGTCCGCGTTTTTGGCATTGGCCGCAATACCGAATGTCAGCGGGGCGGACATGGCGGCCGGCGATCCACCTTCCTCAGCCGGCGGCATCAGGAAGAACCCGATGTTGCCCGGCATATCCGCGTCGTACCCGGCATTCTGCCAGTCACCGTTGAAGATGAAGACGCCCTCGCCCTTGCCGAAGCGGGCGTTGGCGTCGGTGTACTCGATGGCGTTGATGTCCGGCGGGAAGTAGCCGTTCTTAATCCACTGTTCCAGGTGCTGGGCAGCGATGAGATTTTCCGGCGTATCAATTGTCGCGCCCGGTTTCTGGAAAATCCAGTCGTTGATTGGCTGGACCGGGCCGACGGACGCCATGAGCGCCTGTAACGGGAACGCCAGACCCATGCCGCTCTTGGCGCTGCCCCACTGCATGATCGGCAGCAGCCCGGCATCCTTCGCCTTGGCGAGCAGTTCTTCGAATTCTGCCAGTGTCTTCGGCGGTTCGGTCATGCCGATCTGGGCGGCCTGTTCCCGGTTGTAGTAGATGCCGGTCAGGCTGTAGTTGAGACCCATCGCATACAGCGCGCCGGAGCCGCGCGTGCCGTCCTCCGCAACGCGGTTCTGGTTAAGCTGGGGCACGGGCCACTCATCCCAGCCGAAAGCAGCGGCGTAGTCGTCAAGGTTCTTGAGCAGCCCCTGATTGGCAAACGAAACCATCGTTGGCAGCCGGATGAGGTCGGGCGGGTTGTCGCCTGACAGCAGACGCGGCGTTGAGTTGATGAGGTTCGTGAACTGATCCTGCTTGATGTCCCAGGTTACGTTGGGATACTGCACGCTGAACTCTTCAGCAAGTTTGAAGGGAATATCGAAGCCGGTCTCGAAGTAGGCGTTAAGCGTGACTGGATCGGTACCGCAGCTGGGGGTGGCCTCTTCCGCGAAGGATGGCACGGCAGTAACGAGTAGTATAGCGATGGTGAATAGGACAAGACTAAACCTGGCTTTCATGCTAAAATTCTCCTGGTTTTCTATTCAGGTACAGAAATGTGCCGACAGGGTCAGGCGGCAACCTGGCCCTACCCTTTTATTCATTAAAGTTTCAAATCCGCTCCTTTCCGGGTATCTGTCCCTTTCGCTGTCAGCTATTTCAACGGGATTAGCCCGACGCTCTGCTGCTTGATATCTGACCGGAATACCGCCGGGTGGTGTCCCGCACGATCAATTCCAGCGGCGGCAGTTCCCGCGGGACAATGCTGTCAGGATTGACCAGCAAATCCAGTAAGAGCTGCATTCCGAGATAACCACTTTGTTCAAGATGCTGCCGGACGGTGGTCAGTCCGATGTAGCGGCTTAACTGCACATCATCGAAGCCAATCACCGAAAGGTCTTCCGGCACGCGCTGTCCGTGAAACTGTATCGCCTGAATACAGCCGACGGCCTGAATATCAGACATCGCAAAAATGGCGGTAGGTGGCTCTGGCAGCGTCAGAAGCTGCTCCGTCAGCCGGTAGGCGGTTTCTTCGCCATGTGCTCCCAGGCAAACATACTCGGCAGTGTAGGGGACATCGTACTCCTTTAAGGCGGAGAGATAGCCCGTATACCGTAATTCACTGGTGGGGAAGCCATAGACATTGGTGAATTCATCGCCAATATAGGCAATACGGCGGTGGCCCAGTTCCAGCAGGTGTTGGGTAGCCAGATAACCACCGTGTACATTATCCAGACTGATGCAGTTCAACGCCCCGGTACCCGCATCGCCCAGCGTGACAAAGGGGATACCCGCCTGCGTCAGCAAATCGCGCTGCTCGTCCGAAACATTTAACGTGGCGATCAGCAAACCATCCACTGCGGCCTGGGCGGCGATTGCCAGCAGCTGCTCATGATACCGATCCGGCTCACTGACATTGTAGAGAACCAGATTGAAGTCGTTGTCCTGATGGTTGAGGGCCAACTGCATCCCGCGTAAGCGTTCCACAAACGAAGGATGCGTGATAAAAGGCATAATCGCGCCGATATTACGATGCTGGATGCCCGTTGAAAGCTGGCGGGCGGCCTTGCTGCGCCGGAAGCCAAGCACACGAATCGCATCCAGAACTTTTTCCTGCGTTTCCGGGCTGACGCGGGTGCTGTTATTGAGAACACGCGAGACCGTGCCTACGCCAACACCCGCCATCCTGGCTACATCGTAAACCGTCGGATTGGACATTCAAATTTGACTCAGTATACCAATCTTATATAAAAATACTTTCGTGGAAGCGTTTCCACCAATACACAAACTGTAAGTCGTATTTGGCTCGTTGTCAAGTATTTGGCACGTTTGGGGTGCATTTCACAATAGGGTCGCCGTTCTCAAAATGAAATGCACCCACACGCCGGTACAGGTTATTCTATTTCGGTCATCAGGCGGCTCATCGCAGCGAATTATCACTGCCCGAAATCCGAAATGCGGTGGTATACTGGTGAAAGTGCTTTCGCCCCGCTTTCATACAGGATAGAAACCATGTCAGCCTCCCGAACACCTCCGACCATTTACGATGTTGCCGAAAAAGCGGGTGTCAGTATTTCCACCGTGTCTCGAATGCTCAACTTCCCCGATAAGGTTGGCGCAGAAACCCGGGATCGCATCCTGGCAGCGATTGACGAACTGGGGTTTGTGCCTAAGGCAGAAGCGCGGGCGCGCGCCCTGAGCCGCACCGGGCGCATTGGCGTTATCACCCCGTTTTTTACCGCGCCCGCGTTTGTGCAGCGGCTGCGTGGAATTGCCGCTGCTCTGGGTAAAGTAAGCTACGAGATGGTTATCTATCCCGTGGAATCAACCGGGCAACTGGACAGTTATTTCGGATCAATTCCACTGACCGGGAACCTGGATGGGTTGGTGGTGGTGTCACTGCCGGTCACGGACATCGCTGCCCGCCGCCTGAACTCCTTTAACATCCCCACCGTGCTGATTGAATACTCGCATCCCAGGCTGAATTGTGTCGAGATTGACGATTTCGAGGGCGGGTACATGGCCGCCGACTATCTCATTCGCAAGGGTCACACACGTATCGCCTTTCTGGCTAACCCCGATATACCCCAATATGCCGTTGCCACTTTGACGCGGCGTTTCACCGGCTTTCGCCAGGCGCTGACCGACGCCGGAATCGAATTGCCAGAGCATTATGTGTGTCACGCGTCCAGCGATCAGGAACAGATTTACCGGGCAACGGCGGATTTGCTGCGGCTGCCAGACCCCCCGACCGCCGTCTTTGCGGCGCTGGACTTCCATGCTGCCAATGTGCTGAAGGCTGCCCGCCGCCTGAATGTCCGTGTACCCGACCAGCTTGCCGTTGTCGGCTTCGACGATCTCGACATTGCCGAATATGCTGATCTGACGACTATTCGCCAGCATCTGGATGAATCAGGCCGCCTGGCGGTCGAGATTTTGCTGGCGCACATTGCCGACCCGGCGCGCCCGGTGCAGCACGCCAGACTGCCGCTTACGCTGGTCGAACGCCTGACCGCATAAGAATTAACGTTCTGTATTGACTTTATAAATTTTTCCGTGTTATGCTGAAAGTGCTTTCATAAAACTTCTTCTGGTAACTGCGGGACAAATCTCACCAGCAGATTTTGTCGAAAATACAAAATGTGACCGTGTGTTCATAGAAAAGGAAAGGAAATTTGCCATGAAGCGCACGACCCTGACCCTGCTCTCGTTCCTGGTGGCAGCCTGCCTGTTACTCATCGCTCCGGCAGCGGCCCAGTCCACCGAACCCCCCGTCGAAATCCACTTTGCCTTTTTGACCTTCAACCGGGTTTCCGAGGCGCTTGAATCGGTAGAGAGCGCCATCAATGAGATCACCGTCCCCCAGATCAATGTCACCGTGAAACTGCATCCGTACTCCATTGCCGACTACTCTCAGCAGATTAATCTCGCGCTGCAAAGCGGCGAGGCGCTGGATGTCTTTCACACACTGGGCGACCTGCCCCAGAGTGTGTCACAGAATAAAGTGATGGACATTACCGATCTGGTTGACGAGTATGCTCCCGATGCGAAGGCCGTCGTCGGCGACTTCATCAAGGCGGCGATGATCAATGGCCGGCTGTACGGTATTCCCACCTACAAGGGGGCCGCGCTGGCACCGAACCTGGTGTATCGCGCCGACATCATGGCGGAAATCGGTATTGATCCCAGCACCATCACGTCGGTCAATGATCTCACGGCGGTGTTTGCCAAAGTCAAGGAGACACACCCGGAAATGGTGCCGCTGACGCCCGACAGCGCCGGCTCGCTGGGTCTGATTCGCAGTCTGCATGGGATTGACTTCCTGGGTGATGATCCTTTCCGGCTCAACAACGTCGGCGCGCTGATTGGCGACAGCCTGACGGTGGTTAATTTCTTTGAGTCTGAAATATTCAACAGCACGATAGCACTCACCCGGGATTGGTACAACGCCGGCTACATCCTGAAGGATGCCGCCACGACCACCAGCAACTGCCTCGAACAGTTGACCGGCGGCAAAGCCTTCTCCTGCATTGCCAGCTACAGCGGCCAGGAAGCTTACGTCCAGATTTCGGCTCAAACAGGGCGGGACATCCGAATGGTACGCCTGGAGCAGCCCTACCTGACCACCGCCGCCGTCAATGCGCTGACCTGGTCGGTCGCCAGCACCAGCCAACACCCCGAAGCCGCGCTGAAGTTCATGAATCTGATCTTCAGCGACCGGGACGTGATTAACCTCATCATCTACGGGCTGGAAGGCCGCGACTATGTGAAGGTTGACGCCGATCACGTTCGCTACCCCGACGGTCAGGACGCCAATACCGTTCCCTACACGGCGCAGTTAAGCTGCGGGATTGTCGGCAACCAGTTCATCCAGTACGCGATGGACGGCACCAACATGGATGATCTGAAGTTGTGGGACTACGAAAACAAGAACTCCGCCCGTTCGCCGGCTTTTGGCTTCACGTTTGACAACAGCAGCGTGACCAATGAGGTCTCGGCGGTTCAGAATGTCATCAACGAATATCTGCCGGGGTTGAGCACGGGCAGCATGGATCCCGTCGTGGAACTGCCCAACTTCATTGACAAACTGAAGGCCGCCGGTATGGACAGGATTATTGCCGCCAAGCAGGCACAGTTGGACGCCTGGGCGAGCCAGCAGTAATCCAATCACTCCGGTCAGACCGACATGTGATCTTCCGGTGGGGCGAGGCATACCTCGCCCCACCCAAGCCATACAACAGGCCTGTTACGGCCAATCCCAGGCAGCCAGCACGCATCAGGAGAGCTGCACAGTGAACTCGCGCAAACGTACTTGGTTAAAGCTCAAAAAATCCTGGCCCCTGCTGCTGATGGCGCTGCCGGGATTGACCTACCTGGTCATCAACAATTACATCCCGATGGCCGGGATCGTCATCGCCTTTAAGAAAATGGATTACGCCAAAGGCGTTTTCGGCAGTGACTGGATTGGGTTCGACAACTTTAAGTTCCTGTTCAGCACGCCCGACGCCTGGATCATGACGCGGAATACGCTTCTGTATAACCTGGCCTTCATCGTGATCGGCACGATCTGTGCCCTGGCGGTGGCGCTCTGCATGAATGAAATCAAGGAGCGTTTCTTTGCCAAGTATTTTCAGGGCGCTTTCCTGCTGCCCAATCTGATCTCGATGGTAGTGGTCTCGTACATCGTCTTTGCCTTTCTCAACACCGATACGGGCCTCCTGAATCGAACCGTGCTGCCGGCTTTAGGCGCAGAGGAAATCAACTTCTACAGCCAACCGCAGGCCTGGCCGCTGATCCTGTTGATCGTCTACCTGTGGAAGAACACCGGTTACGCCTCGATTATTTATCTGGCCGGCATCGCCAGCATTGATCCGACGCTGTACGAGGCCGCCCGGATTGACGGGGCGGGCAAGTGGGATCAGATTCGTTTCATCACCCTGCCGCAGTTGAAATCCATCATCATCATCCTGACTCTGTTATCCATCGGGCGCATTATGTTCTCGGATTTTGGCCTGTTCTATCAGGTGCCGATGAATTCCGGCCCGCTGTATTCCACCACGCAGACCATTGACACTTATGTTTATCGCGGGCTGATGCAGCTGGGGAATATCGGCATGTCGTCGGCAGCGGGTCTTTACCAGTCGGTGGTCGGGTTTGTGCTGGTGCTGACGGCCAATTATCTGGTCAAAAAAATCAGCCCGGAAAACGCGATGTTTTAGGAGGCCGCCATGCAGAATTTATACTCCAGAGGGGAAAGAGCCTTTGCCACCGCGTCCGGCGTACTGCTGGCCGTCCTGGCAGTCGCCAGCCTCCTGCCGTTCCTGCTGATCGTGATGGCCTCGATCACAGCCGAGGAATCCCTGATTTTCAACGGGTATTCATTTACCCCGAAGGCGTTCAGTCTGGATGCCTACCATTACATGGTGGCGCAGGCTCAGGTGGTGCTGCGCGCTTATGGCGTCTCCATCTTTGTGACGGTGGTGGGCACGGGTGCGAGTCTGATCCTGGTTTCGACGCTGGCCTACCCCCTTTCCCGACCGGATTTTCCGTTCAGGCGGGTGCTGACTTTTGTCGTGGTTTTCACCCTGCTGTTTAACGGCGGCGTGGTGCCGTCCTACATCATGTGGACGCGGGTGTTCCGTCTGAAAAATACCATCTGGGCGCTGATCATCCCCAATTATCTGATGAGCGGCTTCAGTGTGCTGCTGGTGAAGAACTACTTTGAAAAGGCCGTTCCCAGGGACTTGATCGAAGCAGCCCAGATTGATGGCGCGTCCGAATTCGGCATCTTCTTTAAGATCATGCTGCCGCTGTCCGTTCCAGTGCTGGCGACGGTGGGAATGCTCACCGCCCTGGCGTACTGGAATGACTGGATCAACGGTCTGTATTACATCAACGATCCAAGCCTGTACGGCATCCAGCAGCTTTTGATCCGCATCCTGGACAATATCCAGTTTCTTAAATCCGGGGCTGCCGGGCTGGCGATTGGCAACGTTGTGATTGATCTGCCCAGCGCGGCGGTGCGTATGGCGCTGGCTGTCATCGGCATCCTGCCCATTTTGCTGATTTTCCCCCTGCTCCAGCGGTACTTTATCAAAGGCATGGTTATTGGCGCGGTCAAAGGCTGATCGAGCGCCAGCACCGCCTATGGAAAATGAGGACTTATGAACGTAAAAGACGTTACCGACCGGATTATCGCTGCCTGCCAGATACCGCCGTTGGAAAAGACCTGCGATCTGCTGATGGCTGGTGATTGGGACTGCGAAGTTACGGGCATTGTGACCACCTTCATGGCAACCGCCGAGGTCATTCGGGATGCCATCGCCAAAGGCGCGAATCTGATCATCACCCACGAACCAACCTACTATACCGGTTGGGATCAGACCGACTGGCTGCTGGAAGATGAAGTGTATCTGCGTAAACAAAAACTCCTCACCGAAAACCAGATCAACATCTGGCGCTTTCATGACCGGATGCACATGGTCAATCCCGATCTGATCTATGTCGGACTCAATAAGGAGTTAAACTGGGAGCCGTACCGGCTGCCGAATCGAGTCGGTTATGCCATACCAGCAACGACGGTGGAAGCGTTAGCGGCTTTTCTCAAGCAGAAGCTCAACGTGAACGCGGTGCAGATTGTCGGCAGACCGGATATGAAAGTCGAGCGCGTGGGTGTACTGGTCGGCGGCAGCAGCCTGGGGTTTCCCACCGAACAGGCACCTATGGAACTGATGCGCGACAAAAATCTGGATGTGCTGGTCTGCGGCGAAATCCTGGAATGGACGCTGTGCGCTTACGTGCGGGATGCGGCGCAGTTCGGCCTGAACAAAGCACTGATCATTATCGGGCACAACCGGTCGGAAGAAGTCGGGATGAAATACCTGACCGAGTGGCTGGCACCGCTGCTGCCCGGTATCCCGATACACTTCTCCGAAGCGGGGGAACCCTTTACCTATGTCTGATCAAGAACCGTTCCCGATTGATCTGCCGGCTGATGAAGTCATGCGGCTGCGTGTCCAGATTGCCGCGCCTCAAATTGTTGGCCCGACCGGGCAGGGCTGGCTCCAGGTCATCCCGATTGTGGGCGGAACCTTCACGGGAAAGGAACTGAGCGGCAGGGTGGTGCCGGGTGGGGCTGACTGGAATACCAGCCGCGATGATGGTGTGGCTCACGTGTTTGCCAAGTATCTCCTGCAAACCAGCGATGGCGAATATATCGCCATCGAAAACGAAGGGTGGATTACGCGGGATTCGACGGCCAGGATTAAAACCCGGCCTACCTTTGCCGCCAGCACCACCGGGAAATATCACCATCTCAACAGTGGGGTCTATGTGGGCGAACTCTCGGTCACGCCCGATGTCAACGATAGTGTTGACATCGTGATCTACAAACTGCGATGACCTCCGCCGTCCAGCGCAGGCATCCAGCCCAAGTATTCGCCCGACTGACACGAAAGCAGCTTCACAATGGTTAAACTGGTGATCGAAAAGAACCTTATGGTGCCGATGCGCGATGGTGTCCGCCTCGCGACCGACATCATTCGGCTTGATGGGGCCGGGCCGCAGCCGGCGCTGATGGCGCGCACGCCCTATAACAAAGACCTGTGGCTGATTGATAACCTCGCCGTGTTTGATATGTTCCAGGCAGCCCAGTCCGGCTATACCGTGATCGTTCAGGATACGCGGGGGCGCTTCGCTTCGGAAGGTGAATTCGTGCCCATGTTTCAGGAGCGCAGCGATGGCGTGGATGCCATCCAGTGGGCAGCGGACCAGCCCTGGTCGAATGGGCTGATCGGCCTGTTTGGTGGTTCTTATGTGGGGACGACCCAATGGCTGCCCGCGCAGGAGCAGCCCGCCGCGCTGCGAGCCATCGCGCCGATGGTGACATTCTCCGATCTGTACGAGGGGATGCAGTACCAGGGCGGGGTCAAGCTGCTGCACGGACTGGAGTGGTCCTGGCTGATGAGCTTCGAGACCGCCCGGCGGCGCGCAGCGAACGGCGGATCACCACCGGATTTGACCGGCCTCGACCGGGACATCATCGCGGCCCATCTGCCGCTGACGGATCAACCGCTCCTGTGTGAGCTTGCGCCCTACTATCATGATTGGCTGACACACCCCCTGCCCGGAGATTTCTGGCAGGCTGGCTCACCCGCTTCGGCCTACGAACAGATTACCGTGCCCGCGCTCAATATCGGCGGCTGGTACGATGTTTTCCTCTGGGGTACGCTGCAAAACTATATGGGTATGCGGCAGCGGGGTGGCAGCGAGACGGCTCGCCGGCACCAGCGGCTGATCATCGGCCCCTGGAGCCACATGAACAACTCTGGCAGCTTCCCCGAACGCGAGTTTGGCATGGCGGCCAGCCTGCGCGCCGTTGATATGACCGGCACGCACCTGCGCTGGTTCGATCACTGGCTCAAGGGGGTTGAGACTGGTGTTAATCAGGAACGTCCTGTCACCCTCTTTGTGATGGGGATTGACCAGTGGCGCACCGAGGACGACTGGCCGCTGCCAGACACGCAGTACCGCCAGTACTACCTGCACAGCGGCGGTCAGGCCAACACGCTGCATGGCGACGGGATATTATCGCCTGAGCCGCCGGGTGACGAACCGCCGGATACTTACCTCTACAATCCGCTTCAGCCGGTTCCGACCGTCGGAGGGCAGGTATTCATGCCCGGCGCGAACGGCACAGGGCCGCGCGATCAGCGGCAGGTTGAGGAACGCGAGGATGTCCTGGTGTACAGCACGCCGGTTCTTGATCGCCCCATCGAAGTGACTGGCCCGGTTCACCTGGAATTGTTCGTCACCTCGTCCGCGAAAGATACCGACTTTACCGGCAAGCTGGTGGATGTCTGCCCCGATGGCCGCGCGCTGATTCTGACCGAAGGCATTCTGCGCGCGCGTTATCACCAGTCCATGACCGAGCCAGAACTGCTGGAACCGGGCACAGTCTACCAACTGCGACTTGACCTGTGGGCGACCTCGAATGTCTTTTTGCCCGGCCACCGCATCCGGCTGGAAGTCTCCAGCAGCAATTTCCCGCGTTTCGCGCGTAATACCAATACCGGCGGCGATACTGCTGACGAAGGCGCGGATCAGTGTGTGGTGGCTGTTAATCGTATCTTGCATGATTCCGCCCATCCCTCACATCTGATCCTGCCCATCATCGAACGCTGAGGCGAGAGCAAGGTGAGTGCAGCTTTGACCTGACCGCCGGGAAAGGTCAGAGCTGCTTATCCTGTCGTATTTTACGGGGGACAGCCAGCCCGGCTTATACCCCGCGCAGTGTGGCTAACCACGCCGCTGCCGCTTCGGCAGACATCGAAGAATTATCCACGCTGTAATCGTAGTCGGTCAACTGCGCCTGGGTGTCATATACCCAGCGGGCTTCGGCATCGTTAATGCTGTGGGAGCGGTTGTGCAGCCGGTTCAGGGTTTCGTCCCACGACGGCAGCAAACGCACGATGCGGCAGGTGCAGTCCGCCAGCTCGCGCCGGTAGAGGGTGCTCAAATCCGCCCACACCACGTCCAGCACCACCACTTCACAGCCTTCGGCCACAAATGACCGGGCGAGCAAGCTGGCATGTTTCGCCCCCAGCCGGTGCTGGTTCAGCCCTTCTTCGCCTTCCCACGGCGCGCGGTGCGGCTGGCGCAGCATCCACCGCACGAGATCCACGTCAATCACGGCGCAGCGGTCGCAGAACTGCGTGGCGTACAGGTGAGCAATCGTGTTTTTACCAGCCGCTGCCGGGCCGGTAAGAATCGTGACAGGGTACATGGTTCGCCTCATCTGGTTGGAATACGCGCTTTCCGATTTCGCGCCGCGTCAGCGGCGTTCGCGCCAGCTTACCCAGGCCACCCCCGGCAGCGCGACCAGCAGCGCCAGCGCCGACAGCCCAAAAATCCCACTGAGACCCAGCGCCGGCAGCAGGGCAAACCCCAGCACCGGCCCGGCGGCGCTGCCCAGATCGCCCACCGTGTTCAGCACGCCCAGAATGCGCCCGCTGCGGTTGGCGCGGCCATAATCGCCGGCCAGCGTGATCGCCTGCGTTTGTAACACGCCGGTTGCTATGGCCGCCAGTAGAATCCCGGCAACGGCGACCGCCGCGCTGCCCGCCGCCGCCAGCAGCAGGCCGGCAATCCCCAGCGCCAGCGCCATGACCACCAGCCGCCACCGGCTGCCGCTGCGGTCGGACAGCCAGCCGGACGCGGGCGCGGCCAGCAGGCTTAAAAGCTGGCTCGCCGCCGCCACCGCGCCCGTGAGGGTCGCCAGCGGCAGTCCCCAGGCGTTTGGCTCGCCAATCCGCGCTTGCAGCAGCAGGGGCAGCAGCGCGCCGATCATGCCGAGGAAGATCAGCCAGTTCAGCCCCATGACGATGATGGCCGTTACCAGCGGCACGCGGGTACTGGCGGCAGGCGCGGCTGCCGTCGTGGCGGCAGCCTGGTGGACGACCGGCGCGGCAGGGCGGGTCTCCGGCAGCAGCAGCGCCCATAACACGGTGGTCAACCCGCTGACCACCGCGAACACCACAAACGCGGCCTGATACCCCAGCGTATCCACCAGCACGCCGCCCAGCAGCGCCCCCAGCCCCAGGCCGATGAAACCCCACATCTGGTAACGCCCGACGTAGCGCCCCCGGTGGGTGTCGGCTGCGACATCGAGGACGGCGGTGCTGCCCCCCAGCCAGATGCCGGCCCAGGCGATGCCCCACAGCAGCCGTCCGATCAGCAGCGGCCAGAAACCCGGTATGGCATACAGCAGCGTGGCGATACAGCCCAACAACTGCGACGGCACCAGCACCCGCCGCCGGGGAAGGCGTTCAATCCACACACCGTATGGACTGTTCAGGAAAATGCGAATGGCGCGGTTGGCGGACAGCATCAGCCCTACATCGGCCAGCAGCACGCCCGCTGCCGCCGTGTGGGTGGGCAGCGCCACGTACAGCGTGGTATCGCCCAGCAGCGACAGCGCCGTGCCCAGGCCGAGCAGGTGAACGATCATTTCCGGCGATGCGCCGTAACGGGCTGATTTATTCAAACGCATCGTACACCGGCTGACCTGCCCAGGCGGCGGGCAGCGGCAGGCCGAGGCAGTGAGCAATGGTCGCCGCCGTATCGGCCAGATTAACCGGTGTTCGCAGCGCGTAACCGCGTTTCACACCCGCGCCGTTGAGCATCCAGGGAATCGTCATATCTTCCGGCGCATTCGTGCCATGTCCGTAGTCGTGCCCGCCATGATCGGCCAGCGCCAGAATCGTGTACTGCTCGCGCAGGCCGTTGGCCGCCAGCGCCGCCAGCACGCCGCCAATCGCGCGGTCGTTGGCTTCAATCGCGGCGATATATGCCGGGGACATCCAGCCGGCAGCGTGGCCGGTCAGGTCAATGTCACCCAGATATAACACACACAGATCGGGCTGCTCCGCGACCAGATAAGCGGCGGCGGCCTCTGCTACCGGCGTGTCGCTGTCCTCGCCCTTACGCGCCGCGCGGCAGCAGCTCATATCCAGGCTGCCCGGCGCGGCCAGATCACGCAGTTGTTCCCAGCTATAGAACATGGCGGTGTGCAGGCCGGCCTGTTTCGCCACATCCAGCACGCTGGGGAAGGCCGCCGCCCCCGGCACGAACACATTATCCTCGCCAACGCCGTGTTGTTCCGGCGGCACGCTGCGAAACATCGTCATGTGCGCGGGCAGCGTCACGCTGGGCATCACCGAGCGCGCCGTCCAGGTATACGCGCCGGTCTGCCATAATGAGTCCAGATGCGGAGTATGCGCCTGCGCCAGCCCATCCGGGCGGCAGGCGTCAAGAATGATGAGCAGCAGTTTGTTGGTCACGGGCGGGTTTCTCCTTCAGCGCCCGCGATTATAGCCCCGGCCCGCGCAAATAAACATGGCTGACCTTCGCACAACGGGTTGGGTCAGGCGGCGGCCTTCAACACCCGCAGCGCCCGCAGCGTCACCCACTTGCTCGGCTGTTTTTTCGCGCCAAAGTCACCCCAGATTTTTCCCCGGTAATCATAGTCCAGCGGCCAGCGCCCCTGGGCATCCTGCTTGCTCGCAATCAGCTTTAAAGCGTTGGACAACCGGGTATCGCTGCCATATCCCAGCCCGGCGAGCGCCTCGGCGATTTGCAGGATGTCCGTTACGTAAAACACCGGAAACCCAAACTTCCACCAGTTGCCGCTGGGTTTATCACTCCAACCGGAGGGATAAGCTGCGTCTGCCGGGTCTGCACTCAGCAGGAAAGCCACCCCCTGTTCAATCGCGCGGTCAATCACGGGCGTGCGGCGTCCGGGCGGCAGTTTGCTGAAGGCCAGCATCACTTTAGCCGCGCCCCAGGCGCACGATTGTCTGTTGTTCGAACCGCAGGCGAACAGCGGCCCGCACTTGCCGGCATAGTAACGAACCGCCGCCTGACGGTCAGTGACCGGGGCAATCCCTTCGCCGGTCACACTGCGCGCCATCCAGTCGAAGGCCGTTTCCAGCCGGGGGTCATCATAACCGAGGTCGAGCAGCGCCGCGCACAGATTGCCCTGCAGGCAGTCCGCCGTTCCCGACGGCGCGCCGGATACGGTGAACTGTCCGCCACCGGTCAGCCCGTGATCGAGCAGGTAGGCACACGCCCGCGCGATGCGGCTGTCATCACTGGCTGACGCGCCGCATTGTGCCAGCAGGATGAGCGACCAGACCGTGCCCTGATACTTGGGGTAATACCCCGGTCCCGGCTCGACCCAGAAGCCGGCGGCATCCATCTGGTCAAGGATCGTCGTGATGGGCGCGGTGGCATGGGCTTCGGCGCGCGCGCTGATGAGCGCCGGGTCATTGGCGGGATAATCACACAGGTCACGCAGCGCCAGATACCGGACGCCCGGCGTGTCTGGTTCCAGCAGCCAGGTTATCGAATCCGGGTGCATCCGAACCTCCTGATGAAGATCAAAACGGGCGCTGCCCTGATGGCGCGCCGCTTTTGTGTCTGCTTATATGATACGAGTATTTGGGCGGGAAGGGGTGACGGATGAATGGCTTACCCCACGCTGGCCGGACGGCGTTAGACTGGCGTTCATACTGCGGGTGAAACACAGGGAGGCCGTATGAAGCTGATATGCTGGTTGGCTGTCTGTCTGCTGCTGCCGGGAGTCACCGCCGCGTCCGTCCGGGATTACTGGCCGACGGACGGCTGGCGTACCGCCGCGCCGGAAGCGCAGGGTATGGACGCGGCGCGACTGGCGACCATCCCGGATTTTCTGACGCAGAACCGGATGGACACGGCCACCTACAGTGTGCTGGTCGCGCGCGGGGGATACCTTGTTTACGAAGCCTACTTCAATGGCTACCAGCCTGCCGATACCGACCAGGTGCGCTCCGTCACCAAAAGCGTGACCTCGGCGCTGGTTGGCATCGCCCTGGAACGCGGCGACCTGCCGGAGATAGATGTTCGCGTGGCGGACGTATTTCCGCAGATTTTTGCCAACGGCGCGAATGCCGACAAATACGATCTCTCGCTGCGGCATCTGCTGCTGATGCGTTCCGGCCTGGAATGGAACGATGGCGACGCGCTCTCGCTGAACAACCGCGCCGACCAGATGCAGCGCATTCTGAATCTCCCGCTGCTGCACCCGCCGGGTCAAACCTGGAACTACAGCACCGCCGACAGCCATCTGATTTCCGGCGTGTTCCAGACTTTAACCGGACGCTCGCTGCGCGATTACGCCGATGAATATCTGTTCGCGCCGCTGGGCATGACCCCCGGCGACTGGAATACGGACTATCAGGGTTACAACATGGGCGGTATGGGGCTGGCGCTGTCTCCGCGTGACATGGCGAAGTTCGGTTATCTGTACCTCAACAACGGCGTCTGGGCTGGACAGGCGGTTGTCCCGGCGGATTGGGTGGCCTTAACAACCGCGCCGCAGGATGCGACGGTGAACTGGTACGGCTATCAATGGTGGCGCGTGCTGGATGATGCCGGGCGCGAGAAATATCCGCTGTTCGCCGCGCGGGGGTATGCCGGTGACAACATTTTTGTGTATCCCGCGCTCGATCTGGTCATCGTCACCAAAACGAAATGGCGCGTCGTGGGACGCGCCGCGGATCGCCAGAGCGGAATCATGCAGCGGCTGGTGGATGAGGTGATTCTACCCGCCGTATTGGATGCCGGATGATGGGGCGGTGTCACCCCGGCTGTCAGACGGCCTCCGGTTCCATAACCGGCGGCTGCTCCAGTAAGGTCATGGCTTCTTCGACGGTGGCGGCGAAGATGATGCGCTGCGCCATTTTGGGATGAATCTTGATCAGCGTATCCACAATCGTTCGCACCAGGCTGGGTGTTGCCACCGTTACAACGCGCATGTGAAGGTGGCGGCTGCGGGTCTGCCCGCGCTGGAACAGGTTGCTCAGGTGGGACAGCATACTGGGGGGAAAACGCGGCGTTCGCCCCCATTCGATAATCATGTCCATCGTGGTGAAGCCGTGCTGGTCAATGATCTGCCGGGTTTCGGCGACGGCCTCAAAGAATTCTTCCCACGTCCAGGGAGAAATCATGGTGTAGTGCAGGATCGGCGGGTCGAGCTGTTTCCAGTCCAGTTGGATGGGCATAACGGGTTACTCACCAGATGAAGCAGGGCTGCGA
>JARKOK010000372.1 GCA_029975765.1 Aggregatilineales bacterium | reverse complement strand
GCAAAACAGGGCGTGTGCGTCAGCGCCCACAGGCTGAGGACACCCAGCAGAAACGGCAGCGCCACCAGCGCAAAACCCAGCGCCACCACAAACAGCCGCAGCAGGCGCAGCCAGTACGCCCGCCCGCGAAGCTCACGCGGTGATCGGGGTAAACGCGACATTTAATCTACTTTGGCGATACGCCGGCCAATCATCACCAGGAAGATGCTGAGCGTGTACAAGCCCAGCAGCGGCCCCATCACCAGGAACATATTCACGGGATCAATGGTCGGGGTAATCATAGCCGCCGCGACTGACGCGCCCACAATCGCAATCCGCCAGTTACGAATCAGATTGCCCGCGCTGACCAGCCCCAGCAGCGCCAGCACGAAAAAGACCAGCGGCGTTTCAAAAGCGACACCCATCCAGAACAGGAGCGCGGTGACAAAACCGAGGTACTGGTCTGCCGTCCACTCTGGCGCGTAGATTTCGGTCTGGAAGTTTTGCAGGAAGTCCAGCGCGGGGGGTACAAGGATAAACCAGGCGAAAGCCACGCCGATCAGAAACAGCCCGGTAATGGCCGGCAGCGACAGGATCAGCAGGCGGCGTTCCTTACGGGTCAGGCCGGGGACGATAAACATCATCACCTGATAGGTGATAACCGGAATGGAGATGATGCCGCCGATCATGAGCGCAACACGAAAATAGGAAACAACCGATTCGGTGGGGCCGAGGGTCTGGAGGCGCTCGCCATAGGGCGACACCAGATATTCCAGCACCGGCGTGGCAACGACGATCCCCGCCACCGTACCGATCACCAGTGCGATCATGCCACGAAACAGACGGCGGCGCAGTTCGTCCAGATGCTCAAAAAAGCCCATGCGCGGGCCGCCCTCAGCCTCCTCCTCAACTTCGGCGGATTCAGGCACGGCATCCGGGGCGGTGGCCGGCACGCGACGGGGAAGTGGAATTCTAAGCCGGGGCGGCATAAGATTTATTCTCCGGTTTCAGGCGGTTCAGGCGTGAACTGCCGACGAATCTCATCTATATTTTCAGCCAGCGCACCCAACACCCCATTTACAAAGCGCGGGGTGCCCTCCGCACCAAACAGTCCGGCCAGTTCGACCGCTTCGGCGATCACGACACCGATGGGCGTGGTAACCTGGACGGCCAGTTCGTAGATCGCCAGCCGCAGAATATTCCGGTCAACAATTGCCACCTGTTCCAGCGGCCATTCGGGCGCGTACTCCCGGATAATGCCATCCAACTGTTCACGTCTGGTAGAAACACCCTCCACCAGACGGCGCAGGTAACGCACGGTGCGCTTGCTCAGGTGCGGCTGTTCCTGCAAACGCGCCGTAATCACATCACCAATGGCATGATGCGCGGCGTCTACTTCATACAATACCTGCAACGTGGCGCGGCGCGCGGCGCTGCGCTCGGTGGGTGCTTCTTCATCATGTTCAACAACCTCGATGAGTTCAACCTCATTCGGGTCAAATTCGGGAATGTCCGACACAACCAGCCTCAACCACTCATTACCGGGCGAAAACACCAGAAGTTTACAACAGAATACGGCCTTTGCCTATCGTATGTCCGAATCACGTCGAACAGGATGGCAGCCGGTCGCTACAGTTTCACAGCCTGAATCAATTCATCGCCGCCGGACTGCTGGATGCTGTATCCCGGCGGCACCACCAGAAACTCATCATCCGGCCAGTCACCGCGCACCAGCATTTCGACCAGGCGACGGTTGCCCTGCTTGCGCTCAAACAACCAGCCGCGCCGTTCGGCCTGATCGCGGGCAATCTGCTCGAAGGCGCTGGCATCACCCGTCCCCATGTCAATGAAGGCGGCGCGGTCGTAATGTTTGCCCCACTCCCCCATAACTTCCATCAGATAATCGGCATTATCCTGGCCGAATTTTTCCACATATTCGGCGTACATCTCCTGCATCACACCCAGATTAGCCGCGCCCAGCCCCGCATTCGAGCCGGGTTTATTGTGTTCGAGGTAATCCATGCTGTACCAGTACGTGCCGGGATGCAGGTCGAATTCGGCCTGATACCGCTGGCGCGATCCCAGATAGAGTGTAATACAGTCATGGGCGCGGGGAATCACCAGCGGCACATGACGGGCGACCAATCCCAGCGCGGACGTGCCGCAAATGCCGTAAGCCAGCAGCACCGCCTCGCACTCACCGGGTTCAACCGCGTCTACGCCGGCCTGCAGCCGCGCGCGCAGGTTCTTTGGTGTGTTGTGCAGGCCCTGGTCGAACAGGCGCACGATGACGGTATTGGGCGAATTGGCCGCCGCCGCGTAGATGCTGCGCGCCAGGGCGGAACAGGTGAGCGCGATTAATTTTTTCAAGATACAGTCCTCATTTGCCGCGCAACCGCACGGCATCTACAATGGCGTAATGCCAGGCATACATATCTTCAGGCCGAAGGGCAAGCAGCCGGTCCCAATCAAGCCGGATGGTATCCCCATCACGGCTGGCAACCTGATGAAAAGGCGCGGTATTCAGGAGCGCCAGGCTGGAATCGGCCTGCCATTCGTCCACTGTAACTGTGCCGCGATCAACGAGGCGGGCGAGGCGGTCATAAAAGTATTTCTGCATCAGGTGCAGGGTGAAATCCGGGCAGCACCCGTCCACCACAAAACGGTCAATCTCCAGCCAGAGGCCTTCGATCACGGCCTGGCGGTCACGTAAGGCGGCAATGGTGGTATTGGGTACACACAGCGCCAGTGCCAGGCGGTTATTCCAGTCCGCCGGAGTCCACGCCAGACTACGGCTGAGGTGAACGAGCCATTTTTCGTGCGGGATATATTCACCATTCGCCACAAACAGCGCCTTCAACAGGGCTTCAACCGCGTGATTGAGCACCAGATGGCCTTGCAGCACGTCGCCGCGATGCAGCCAGATGTCACCAGCAAGGCGGAAGTTCCACCACGCGCCAAACAGATGGCCGCCCGCGTCTGCCGGGTAAGGCGGTGACGTTAGCTTATCGGCCACCAGACGGGCGATTTCGCCGGAAGGATCGTGCAGGATTTGGGCATAGGATAAATCCCACAGTTCCATAGTCTTCCACTGGCGCGACTGTTCGGCGGTCAGGCTCACATATTTCACGTCGTAAAGCTGGCCGTCAAGGACCACAATACCAGTGGCGATGGGCGCGTGTCCCTGCTCCCAGGTCGCAAACGTACTGTTATCCAGATACAATGTCACGTCAATCTCGGACAGGTGATCGGCATACCCGCGTGACAGGCCGCCGTTGAGCGTGATGCCTGCCACACCGGGCAGCGCCTTCAGACCAGGGAGCGTGCGTTCCAGGTGGGCATGAAGTTCGTCGGCGCGGTTTTCGGTTGAGAGCTGGACGGACGGGCGCGGCATCAGGCGGGCTTACCTTCCCCCAGCGCGGCGGCTATGGCACGAATATGTTCCGGGGTGCTGCCGCAGCACGCGCCGATGATCCGCGCGCCCTGCGCCTGGACACGGCGGGCGTAATCCGCCATGACGGCGGGGGTGGCATCGTAAACGGCACGGTCACCCTCCATATGTGGCAGCCCGGCGTTCGCTTTCGCTACAAGAACCACCTGAGCATTGGCCGCGTGCATCCGGGCGATCACCCCTTCGATCTCCTCCGGGCCATTACCGCAGTTGCCACCCAGGGCCAGCACCCCAAAGTCGGACAGCGCCGCCAGCGCCGTTTCCGGCGTCACCCCCATCATCGTGCGCCCGTTGGTGTCAAAGGTGAGCGTGGTCACAATCGGGAAACCGGGCGCGCCGCAGCGGCAGCCTTCAACAGCGGCGCGGACTTCTTCCAGATCGGACATGGTTTCAATCCACAGCACATCCACGCCGCCGTCCACCAGCGCCAGCGCCTGCTCGCAGAAGGCGTTGACCGCTTCATCAAAATCGAGGGTGCCGTAAGGGGCAAGCATCTGACCGGAAGGGCCAATCGAGCCGCCAACGACTACCGCCTGCGGCACGGCATCGGCTTCCGCCCGCGCCAGCCGCGCGGCGGCGGTATTGAACTCGGTCGTGCGGTCGCCCAAGCCGTGCATATCCAGCCGGAAACGGCTGCCACCAAACGTGTTGGTGAGGATGATCTGCGCCCCGGCAGCGATATATTCGCGGTGAATGGCGCGGACATCATCGGGGCGTTCGACGTTCCACAGCTCCGGCGCGCTGCCTCGCTCTAATCCCCGCGCGAACAGCAGCGTGCCCATGCCGCCGTCCGCGATGATGGTCTGGCCGGAAGCGAGCAGATCGGATAAAGATGTTTTCATGAGAAAAACCCTCAAAAGCCTTAACGCAAGCCAAGACAGACAGAAGCAAAGGCGCAACAAGCAAATGCACAGGGACGGATTTAGACAGCAGCCCTTACCGATTACCTGCGGCGACCTCTGCCAGATGTGGAAAGGCGTCGGTGCTGTGCGGCAGCGCCAGCGCATCCACGAACGTATCCTGAAAGATCAACCGCGCCGCCGTTTCGACATAGGTCACACTGCGTGCTGCCTGCCGCGCCAGATCGCGCTGGCCGACATTCAGCAGCGCCAGCCGCGCGCCGTCACCCGCCGCGTTGCCAACAGCCGTTACCTGAGTCAGATCGCAGTCCGGGATCAGCCCGATGGTCATGGCATGAACCGGATCAATATAGCTGCCAAAAGCGCCGGCCAGCCTGATACGATCCACCCGCTCGATACCCTGGTGAGCCATCATGATCTTCACCCCGGCGTACAGCGCGGCCTTCGCCAGTTGGATGGCACGCACGTCGGCCTGCGTCACCACCAGGTCACTGCCGGTAGCCGTTTCATCCGCCGGCGCTAACACCAATTCGGCGGTGCGCCCCGGCCAGCGCACCCGCGCGCTGCGGTCGGCGGCCTCCTTAACGAAGCGCCCACTGGCATCAATCAGGCCGGCAGACAGCAGTTCCGCCACCACTTCAATGATGCCGCTGCCACAGATGCCGGTAGGCCGCAGCACCTCGCCATCCGGCAGTTCGTCGCTCCAGCGCGGGTCGCCAATCACCCTGTAGCGCACCGCACCGGACTGACGATCAATGCGAACGCGCTCTATCGCACCAACCGCCGCGCGCTGCCCGTGTGAGATGTGCGCGCCTTCGAAGGCCGGCCCGGTTGGACTGGAAGCCGACAGCATCCAGTCTTTGGTGCCGAGCAGAATCTCGGCATTCGTGCCAACATCTACAATCAGGGTAATACGGTCATCCAGCCGGGACTGCTCCGCCAGCAGCACGCCGACATTATCCGCGCCGACGTAACCCGCGATACACGGCAGCACGTGAACCATCGCGCCGGGATGAATCGCCTTGACACCCAGTTCGCGGGCTTTTACGTCCACCGGGTCGTAGGTCGCCAGCGCGAACGGCAGTTGGCCGAGTTCGGTCGGGTCAATGCCCAGCAGCAGATGGTGCATCACGGTGTTGCCGACCAGCACCACATCGGTAATCTCACCGGGCTGAATACCGGCGGCTTCAGCCGCTTTACCGGCCAGTTCGTTCAGCGCGCGGATCACGGCGCGATTTAGCCGCGCCACCCCCTGCGCTTCGGTCATGGCATATGAAATCCGGCTGAGCAGGTCTTCGCCGTAGCGCACCTGAGGGTTCATCATGGCTTCGGTCGCCAGCACCGCGCCGGTTCGCAGGTCGCACAGATGCGCGGCGATGGTGGTCGAACCGACATCCACCGCCAGCCCATACAGGCTTTCGACATAGCCAGCTTCGACACGTATCACTTCCCGCCCCTGCCACACGGTAACCGTCACTGCCCAGTTACCGGCCCGCAGCGCAGGCTGGAGCGTGCGCAGCAGCAGGGGGTCAATCGTTACAGCGGTCAGGTGATGGCTGGCGGTCAGCGCGGTTTGCAGACGTTCCCAGTCGCCGGGGCTGCCGAGCGAGGCCGGTTCAACTTCGACATAATACAGCCGCACCGCCGGTACGACTTCGACCACCAGTTCACCCGCGTCCTTACGAATGACCTGTTTTCGTGCCTGGCTTTCTTCCGGCACCGTCACCAGAACATCACCGGTCATACACGCCACGCAGGCCAAGCGGCGCTGCGCCAGATCAATCCCGTGCGCGGCGGCGTAAGCCCGTTCATCGTCCGCCGGCGGTGTGAGGTGGCTGGCAGATGAGTTAATGCCGTGTTTGACAAAGCTACCGGTTTCCGGCACGACCTGACATTTACCGCACGTGAGCCGTCCGCCACAGATTGATTCAATTTCAACACCGAGGGCGCGGGCAGCTTCGAGGACGGTTGTGCCAGCCGGTACATCACCCTGACGACCGGAGGGCATAAGGATGAGACGATGGGTGTGGCTTGAGTCTGACATGATGGCCTGTAGGTGGTATGCGGATAGGATTATACCGTTTTCCAGAGCCGTGTACACGGTTCATTGGATCACGATGGGTGGTTTAAAAACAGCCACATAAGCCATACTGCTGCGTCAATAATTGTGGTATGCTATAGAGAGTTGCAATAAAGCATTGCCTACAAGCCTGGAGGAAAGGCAAACATGGCAGTATTAGAGAGCATCAAAGAAGCTGTTATTAGTGGCAATAAGGCCGGGGCCGCCGCCGGGGTGCAGCAGGCCCTGAATGAAGGTCTGGAGCCGGCCAAAATATTAAACGAAGGACTGATTCCGGCGATGGCCGAGGTGGGTCTGCGTTTTGAGAATGGGGAGTATTTTGTTCCAGAAATGCTGATTGCCGCCCGCGCGATGCAGGCCGGATTGGATCTGCTGAAGCCGCTGCTGGCGCAAAGCGGCGCGCAGCCCGTCGGCACGGTTGCCATTGGCACCGTCAAGGGGGACCTGCACGACATCGGCAAAAATCTGGTAGCGATCATGCTGGAAGGCGCGGGTTTTGCGATTAAAGACCTGGGTGTGAATGCCGCGCCGGAGAAGTTCGTGCAGGCGGTACAGGAAGGCGCGGACATCGTAGCGATGTCGGCACTGCTGACGACCACCATGCCCAGCATGAAAACCACGCTGGAAGCTTTAAAAACCGCCGGCCTGCGCGATAAAGTAAAGGTGATGATCGGCGGCGCGCCCGTCACGCAGGCGTATGCCGACGAGATCGGCGCGGACGGTTACAGCCCGGATGCCAGCAGCGCGACCCGACTCGCCAAAAGCCTGTTAGGGGCCGCATAACCACGTCACAAGGGCACGGCGCACCGTGCCCCGGATTGCGAATTAATCAATCTCAAACATCGGCGGCCAGAGCGGACGACCCGGCAGCCGTTTTTCTGATTCCAGCAGGGCATAAAACTCGTCAAACGGCCCCGCCGCCAGCGGGTACGCCATGCCGGCATCCCAGGCAGTTGCCACTGGCTGCGCCTCAAAGGCAGCGGCTGAAGCCGAATAGGGATGCAGCGGCAGCGTGACCTCATGCCCGGCAGCACCTGCGATCTGGTTCACCATCGCGCGGGCTACCTCACCATCCCGCGCGAGGAACATACGCGGTTTGAGCGGTTCGGTCTGATAAGTTCGGGTGTACCCCACCACTTCGTCACCCCGCAGATAGACCAGCGGGCGCAGCAGCGGATTGGTAAAACTCCAACTGAGGAAATCATCACCGGGATAGATGCTGAAATCCACGCCGCCTTCTTCGTGCAGCCACAGCGCACGCAGCGCCGGCAGATCGGCTTCGACCGGCGGGCGCGTTTCCAGCGTAAGGGATGGTTCTGAGGCCATAAGCGTAACGGTCGAGCCGCCAAACACATGGGTGCGGTAGCCAAAGCGCGGGTAATAGGTCGGGTGGCCGACCAGAAAACTCAGCGTGTATCCCCTGGCACGAGCTGCGTTATGCCCCTCCACAATCAGCGCCCCACCAACCCCCTGCCCCTGATAAGCCGGGTCAACGGCAATCGGCCCCAGCAACACCGCCGGCACATCCGCGCCCAGCAGGCGGATAACCTGCCGGGTAAACAGCGCATGGCCGATCACCTGCCCGTCCCGCTCCGCCACCAGCGAGAGTTCCGGGTCGAAAGCCGGGCGATGCCGCGCCAGCGCGATCATCAGCGGTTCGCTGCACGTAAAACCAAACGCGCGAGCGGTAACGGTGGCAATCGCCGGATAATCCGGGACGGTTTCTGGCCGGATAGTCATGCTCATGGGTTATTCTCCCAGCGCGCGCAGCGCGTCATCCACGCCGGTGCCATCATGAATCAGGCCGCGCAACACCCGCATCATCAACGACGGGTTGGGCGCCTGAAACACGTTGCGCCCGATGAACATGCCGGAAGCCCCCGCGTCCAGCGCACCGCGCACCATTTCCAATGCTTCGCGGTTGGTGGCCGTTTTGGGGCCGCCGGCGATCAGGATCGGGCGGAAGGACGCCTCAACCACCCGGCGGAAGGTATCGGCGCTGCCGCTGTAGTCGGTCTTCAGGATGTCCGCGCCGAGTTCACAGGCCATCCGGGCGCCCAGCGCGATATAATCGGCATTATAGGGATTATCGCCCACCAGCAGGCCGCGCGGCATGGGTTCGATGATGCAGCCCATCCCCAGCGCCTCGCAGTCCTGCGCCACGCGGGAGACGGTTTCCACCTGCTGCGCCTCGGCGGCAGGGTCCTGATAGCCAATGAACATGTACACCAGCACCGCGTCCGCGCCCAGGCGCGCCGCGTCCTCGACCGACGCCAGCAAACGACCCCGCCCCTCCTGATAACCCAGTTTGTCCGGGTCGCGCCAGCGGTTCGTCCAGTCCAGACGCAGAATCAAACCCGGCGCGCCGCGCCCGGTAAAGACGCTGGCATACGCCCGCGCCACGCCGGGGCCGACCAGAAAAGCATCCGCGCCGGCTTCGGTCAGTGCTTCCAGCATCGGGCCAGAATCCGCGTTACCGGGAATCATACCAAGATGCACGCCGTGATCGAATGCGACCACCGCCGCCCGATGGTCGCGCGGGTCGAGCACGCGCCCCAGGCGAATCGTTTTACCGGCATTGGGATACAGAGTGGGAGCGTTGGTCATCGTGAATTCTGTCCTTTCAACATCGGCAGCGGCGGGGTTGCGACCCGCCGCCGCGCCATTAGATCACTTCCAGGTCGTTTCTACCGGGCAGCGCCAGAAACGGGGCATGAGGTTCCGCCTGATACCAGAACGCGGTCGAGGCGATGTCGTCCTGCATCGGCAGGTAACGGCCTTCCGAGCGCCAGCCCAGCGCCTGAATCGTGACCCGTAAATCCTGCTTGAAGCGGATCGGATCCATGATATGCCAGCGATACAGGCCAAACCGCTGCTGGCTCTGGTACAGGCCGTCGGGTTTAATCACCTGCGGCAGCCCGGAATAAGGCGTGGAAAACACACCATACTGCCCCGGCGGAAACTCGAAGTTCCACGCGCCGCCAAAATAATCTTCCGTACCCGTACCGCAGATGGTCGGGAAATCGCGGTCGCCATCCATAAAGAATTTGATTTCACCCTCACCCCACCAGCCGTTATTATTCACCCCCCAGGCCAGGTACGTACCAACGTAATGCCCCTGCCCCGTCACACCGTCGAGCAGGGTATGTACCTGCATGTACGGCAGGGGGTTGCTGCGCCGCCACTGGGCATGAAAATACGCGGCATCGGCGGGAATGTCGGTGAGGGTATAGGTGATCTGGTAAAAGAAGCCGGTGACTTCTTCATCCACCAGATTTTCAATGGTGATACGCGCGCGCTGGCGAAACGGCATTTCCCAGTAGCAGTTGAAGCCGCCCGCCGGATTCACACAGACCGCCAGCGAACTGATATTGCAGCGCGCCGCCCAACCATTGCAGAAAAAATCACCCAGCGGCACTTCGACGGAGGGGGAAGTTTCGTCGTCCCAGTAGAAGCGAATCACCAGCCGGCGCCACCAGTTCGGCGCGACGGTGATCCAGATATGCTGCACCGCGCCCGGCCCGGCGATGTCGGCCAGCGTGACGGTCTCTCGCTTCGGGATATGGATGCAGGGCGAAACTTTCCAGCCCTGACCAAGTTCACGGGCGGCACGCAGCCCGGTTCCCTCGGTCGCCATACCCCCTTTGCCCCGCTCCCCGGTGAAGTTTTCGGCGCTGATCGAGCGCGTTTCGGCATTCGACAGGCGCGACAAATTACCCAGACTCATATTCAGACCGTTAAACATCAATCCTGCTCCTCATGAATGGGAATGTATTGTCTCTTATCGCCGCTGGTCATATTATAACCAAAACAGACCGCTTGCATGTACCAGCACAGCCGGATGCCGCCATTAAACCAGCCTCAGCACCACAATCCAAATCCAATAAAGTCTTAAGCTGATTTTTTGGCGGATGTAAGACTAACTTTATAAAATTATGTCAGAAGGCAGGTAAAGGTTTCCTTAACGATTGTTCTGTTGGAGGGAAAAATTATGAAACGGCTTTTTATTCTCGTTTTTGTGCTGGCAAGTGTGCTGTCGGTCACAGCCGCCGCCGCCCAGGGGAATCCGTTCAGGGGGGTACCGTCAACGGCTGACGGCTACGCTACCTGGGATTCTGATCTGATCAATATCGAAGCGGTACCGCAGACCGGTCGCGGGGTTTACGTGGCCGTTCTGGATACCGGTCTGGTGCCCAACTGGCGCGATTACTTCCCGGAAGCGCGGATTGCTACCCATCTGGGGACGGGCTTTGAACAATCCATTTCCTTCAAAGCGCATAAGGATCGCTGCGGCATCGGCGTTGAAGTCGGCAACCTGCGTCAGACCACGTGGGTTGGCTCAACCGGTTCCAGTCACGGGACGCATGTCGCCAGCACGATTATCGGTTACTTCTATCGTTCAAACTTCGATGCCACAGGTGGTTTTCCGCTGCCGCCAATCATGGTACGCGGCATCGCGCCGGAAGTAACGATCATCCCCGTGAAGGTGCTGGCCGACTACCAGATTCCGGCGCTGCCCAAATGCAGCCCGCCGCAGCCCGCGCAGAGTGCCGTCTTTGGCACCAGCGCGATGGTCGCCGCCGGGATTGACTATGTAACCCGACTGGCGCTGGCTGGCTATCGCCCGATGGTCATCAATATGAGTCTGGGCGGCGAACCTGGCGAGGAGATTGACCCGATTGAGAAGGCAGCCATTGACCGCGCGATTGCTGCCGGGGTGATCGTCGTCGCAGCAGCGGGCAACGACGGTGAAGACGGCATGGACGCGCCCGGTTCCTACGCTCCGGTCATTTCGGCGGGCGCGGCGGGCTGGACAGGTGAATGGATGTATCCCGGTACGACCGACCGCTACCGCCTGTGGTGGCTGCAATCGAGTTACTATCCGTTTACGGACATTCCCGAACCAACACCGGCTAATCAGGTATACGTAACAGACTTCAGCAGTCGCAGCACAGAAGCCTGGCAGGACCTGGACGTACTTGCCCCCGGCTCGTGGGTGCGCGGGCCATTCCCCGGCGACCCCGGCTACGCCCATCTGCCCTGGTGGTCAAAAGGCATCGGCGATCTGGTGAGTAACAACCCCGGCAACTTCTATTATGTCGGCGGCACGAGCATGGCTACGCCGCACGTCGCCAGCGTTGTCGCGCTGATGCTGGAAAAGAACCCGGCGCTGACCGCGCCGCAGGTTGAGGGCATTCTCCAGAGTACCGCACTTTACATTGCGCCAGGAAGCGCGAACATACGCGATAATACGGTTTATCCCGCCACCGTTAGCTGGGGCGCGGATGCGACCGGATCAGGGCTGGTGCAGGCGGATGCGGCTTTAGCAGCTACGCCATAGACTAACGGATATTACGGGAGGCGAGCCAGTGGTTCGCCTCCCGCGATGACACCGTAGTTGTTCAGCCTTCACTCAACCGGCACCAGCCAGCGATAGCCGTAAGCACCCAGCGTTACTTCGTTCTGATACAGGCCGGCTTCCGGGTGCAGCGCGTCGGCAAAGGCCGCGCCGTCCGGCAGCGACACGGTGAGCGGTTCTTCCGACAGGTTGTGCAGCGCCAGCACCGCGCCCTCGGCTGATCGCCGCCAGAAACACATGCTGCTCAGGGGCAGTTCGTACAGCCAGTCCAGCGGGGACTGCGCCAGCACCGGCAGCGTTTTGCGGACGGCGATCATACGGCGCACCGCGTGCAGCAGCGACTCAGAGTCCTGCTGCTGCGATTGTACGTTCACCTGATGGTAGCCGTAGACTGCATCGCTGATGATCGGGCTGTAGGTGGCCTGGGACGCGGAAAAACCGGCGGTCGGATCGTCCGTCCACTGCATCGGTGTGCGGACGCCGTTACGATCCGGCAGCGTCACATCATCGCCCATGCCAATCTCGTCGCCGTAATACAACACCGGCGCGCCGGGCAGCGTAAACAGCAGTGAATTCATCAGCTCGATTTTGCGGCGGTCGTTCCCCATCAGCGGCGCGAGGCGGCGGCGAATGCCCAGATTGATCCGGTAACGTGTGTCCTCAGCGTAGGTGTTCCACATATAGTCACGATCTTCCGGCGTGACCATTTCCAGCGTCAGCTCATCGTGATTCCGCAGGAAGGTCGCCCACTGGCAGCCCTCCGGGATAGGCGGAGTATCCGCCAGAATCTGCACCACGCTGGAACGATCCTGCCGCGCCAGCGCCATATACAGGCGCGGCATCACCGGGAAGTGGAAACACATATGGAACTCGTCGCCGTTCCCGAAGTATGGCAGCAGATCATGCGGCCACTGGTTCGCCTCAGCCAGCAGCATTCGCCCTGGATAGTGATCATCTACCAGCCGCCGCAGTTCCTTAAGGAAGTCGTGGGTTTCCGGTAGATTTTCGCAGTCCGTACCTTCGCGCTCGTACAGGTAAGGCACAGCATCCACGCGAAAACCATCCACGCCCAACTCCAGCCAGAATTTGAAGATGTCCAGCATAGCCTGGCGCACCTTCGGATTATCGTAGTTCAAATC
>JARKOK010000359.1 GCA_029975765.1 Aggregatilineales bacterium | reverse complement strand
CGCAGTTTTTGATTATCACCTAACCGCTGCTGCAAGATGCTGTCCAGCGTGTCCAGCAGCGCCGGGAACAGATTAACCGAAACCTGTTCGATGTAAGCCGGCGGTGGTTCGAGCGCGTTCACGCGGATGTCCGTCACGCTGATGGTGGCAAAATCGCCGGTGAGTTCAACCGAAACCGTGACAATGCCGGTTGTCAGCGCCTCGCCGCCCAGTGCCGTCAGTTCAACAGTGATCGCGCCCGGCACAAAATCCACGACCGCGCGGTCAATTCCACTAACGCCGGCAAGACGGACATCCAGCGCCTCCTGAAACTGGCGCTCGGTAATGACCACATCGGCCAACTGCGCCGGAGTGCCGGGCGGCGCGCCGCCGGGGTTGGGGGTGAAAGTTGCAAACCGGGGCGCTTCCAGGACGGCGGCGGTGGCGCTGCTGATGGCCGCGCGGGTTGGCTCACCGGTGGCGCGGGGTGTTTCCGTCGGGCGTGGGGTGCGGGTTGGCGGCGGTGTGGCGGTGGGGGAGGGTGTTGGTGTGGGCGGCGCGGTGTTGGTGGGGGCCGGGGTGTCGGTTGGCAGGGGTGTGTCGCTGGCCGCTGCTTCGGGCGTAAGGCTGGGCAGCACCGCCAGCGTGGGCAGTTCTGGCGTGGCCGATGGCGCCGACGGAGCGCAGGCCGCGACCAGCAGCAGCAGGGCAAAAATACACTTTCGCATAAGGCTGTATCCTGACGGCAAGATAAAGACGGTCATTTCATTGACCGTCTTTATGGTAGCACAGGTTACGGGTACGTTCGGCAGATTTAATCCGCACCGGCGGCTGCGCCGTGCCGCGCGGCGCGGGCCTGCTGCGCCACTTCGCGGAACTGGTCGTGATGGTTCACCTCATGCGCCAGGCCGAACAAAAACGCGGCGGGTGCGTTCATTGGCCCGTTGCGCTGGATAAACCGTTCCGACAACTGGCGATAGATATGCAGGTGCGGCTCGTCCGGCCACGCATCCAGATACGCCAGCCGGATGCGGCGGCTTTCTTCAAGCCGCTGCACACACTGCGCTTTCGTCAGGATGGCGCGCCAGGGCGTTTCGTAACGCAGGCGCGGCTCTGCCGGGTAGACGATACCCCGCGCCAGAATGGAACTGTAGCCCGCCCATTCCTCACTGCTGGCGGTTACATGCGCCACCAGATGCGCCAGATTCCAGCCCATGTGTTCCTCGCCGGCGGCGGCATACGGGTCATGAGCGTGATGATCTACCGGGTCAAAAATTACATCGGCATCGGTTAAATTGGAAAATATTGCCAGCAGGGTATTAATTGAATCGTTCGTGGCCGCGCGCAGGTCATCAACCGTCACCTGCGCCGCCAGTTCCTGCATGGGTCGTTCGCGCTCCGCTACACGTCTGAAATCAATCTGCGCCATTCGTTACTCCCTCCCCGAAGAAACTCATAACACAGACCGTATCAGACGATATAGTCTTACGCCTGAAAGCAGCACATTCGTTACATTAAAACGGCGCTTCAACACCTCAGGGCATGGTTTTCACCACAAAACTATCCACCGCGCTCCAACCCGCCCAGGTTCCGTTGGCGCGTTTCGCCCGCACACGCCAGTAATACACCCCGTCCGGCAGCGCCACGCCAACCATTCGGGAACGCGCCCCGGCAGGCAGCGTATCGTCCTGAAAAACCGGCGCGGGAAAATGGGAATACCGGTCTACCTCGATCTCGAAACCGGCAGCCCAGGTAATCCCGCTCCAGGTCAGTACGGGCTGAGGGACGAGATACACATTTCGTGTTGGGAACTGCGGGGTGGGCAGCGGTGTTGGATTCGTCAGCGTACCTACCCGGAAGCGGCGAATCGAATAATACCGCGAATCAATGGTGATCGAAGCGGCTTCATGGTAGCCATCCATATAATTCACGCCGCTGATATTGGTCGCGGTAAAAGTATGGTCAATCACATCCGTAAACCACGTTCCCGCGCTGGCATCGTAATAACTGGCGCGGACGCGAAGCTGCGTGCTGCTGACGGCTTCCCAGCGGGCGCGAATGATGTCGCCGGGTTCTGGCAGGTTGCGCCCCGGTACTGCATGGGCATCCGGCAGCCGCCAGCTTGCCTGCCGCACCGGCCCGTTTGTGCCGGCCCAGGCCTGAAACCACAGGTAGAACGTCCCGCTGGCATCCGTTATCGGGATAACCTCGAGATTCTCTTCGCGGTTCACTTCTTTACGAAAACCGACCATCGCGGCGCAGTAATTACTGATGCAGGCCGGGGGTGTGCCATTCGGCCAGTCTATTTCAATCTCGCCCCAGCCGTTCGCAACCGAGGGCATCCGGTCGAGGTTGCGCCCGGCTTGCAGCCGTGACTCGCTGGAGTACAGGCCGTAAGTGGGATGCAGCACCAGCGTATTCGTCCAGGTAGACCAATCATACTGCACCTGCACGCCGCTGACGGTGCGAAAATTCTGCTCCTGCAGGGCGGCGGTCGAACGGCTGTCCGGCCCGTCCGGGAAACTGCCGGTGGTGGCCGCGCGCCATTGATCCACGTACACCACCAGACTGTCAGGCGAATTGGTATTCAGCAGACCCAGCGCCGCCCGATCATAGGTTTCGTTCGTCATGCGCCCCTGACGGTACCAGCCGTAAAACGCGCCGTTGACCAGAAACGCGAACGCACGCTTCACGCCATCACCCTGCTGCGAGTGCAGGCCGATCTCCAGTTCGACCCACTGGTTGGTTGGAAAAGTGCCATAGACGCGGAACGCCTCAGGACTGCCGGACTCCGGCGTGCCAACCACCTGCATCTCGCCGGACTGCGTTACGCGCAGATACCAGCCAAAGGTGGCGGGATTCGCGCTGGCGTACAGCCCGGCCAGCGTCAGGTATTCGCCGCTGCCCAGTGCCGCCACCGTCGCTGATGGCACGTACACCGCTGCCCGCTGCCAGCGCCAGGTGCCGGGGCGTTCGCGCCAGGTATGTGACGAGGCGGCGTCGCTGAAGGTGGTGTATAGCTGGGCGGTCTGAGAGGCGCCGGCGGTCGCCAGCCGCGCCGAGTACGACCCTGCGGCGGCGGTGGTGCTGCTCTGCGTGATGCTGCCGCCGTTGGTTGTGCTGCGGACGACGTTCCAGGATGCCAGCGCCCCCTCGAACGTTTCCAGTACCGGCGCGGCAGCAGCGGTGGGGCGGGCTGCTGTCAGTAGCACAACGGCCATTATGACCAGGAAGCGTGAAGCAGGTACGCGCATATAATAACAGCCTGTTGTTCTTCGATGATATTTACGATAGAACCGATTATCGGATTATAGCTAACATCATCCCGAAATTATGCCATTTCTAATACAACTTTGATGCAATCCTCACGGCCACAGGGGGGCGGTGCGTCCGCTCACGCCTGCAAAATCAGCGCCGCGCCTGCCTGCAACCCATCAAAGCGCAGCCTGCCGTCCTGTACCGTATGGGTGGTTCCGTTGAGAACATCCGTCAGCGGCGTGCCATCGGCCAGGCCGGCGTGCCGCACCGGCACATCGGCGGCCAGCGGTTCCGGCCCGCGACAGGCGATCACCAGCAGGCGCTGCTCCGGTGACTGGCGCTGGTAGGCCAGCAGCCCACCCGCCGCATATACCATCTGGAAGCCACCCCGCCGCAGGGCGGGCGCGCTCCGGCGCAGGGCGATCAGCCGCCGGTAAAACTCGCGTAAGTCCATGTCCCAGGTGGTTGTATCCCAGCGCATCGGGCGGCGGTTATCAGGATCGAACAACCCTTCCATGCCGATTTCGTCACCGTAGTAAATACACGGCACGCCGGGGAAGGTCAGCAGCAGCACGACACCCAGCCGGAGCAGATTTTTGTCGCCGCCGACCAGCGACAGAATACGCGGGGTGTCGTGGCTGCCAAGCTGGTTGAACTGCTGCCGCGTCACCACCCAGGGCACCGCCGCGCGGAAACGCTGCCACTGTTCCGCGAGGGCTTCCGCCGGCAGCGGGAACGGGTCGAGCCACTCCCGCCCGTAGGTGACTTCCGCCGGCAGTTCGCGCCCCCGCAGCCAGGACCATACCGGAATCGTGAAGCCCTGATAATTCATCACCGCATCCAGTTCATCACCCTGCAAGTGCGGTGTGCCATCGTAGAAGTTTTCCCCAACCAGATAGGTTTCAGGCTGATCGGCCTTGACCGCGCGGCGCACCCCACGCCAGATTTTATGCTCTAACTGCTGCATTCCCTGGCGCGCGGTCATGTTCGCCACATCCAGCCGCCAGCCGTCAATCCGGTAGGGCGGCAGCAGCCAGCGCCGCAGCACCGAGTCCGGCGCGGCGTACATCGCGTCGCGCAGGCGCGCGCTGTGATAGTTAAGCTTCACCAGCGACCGGTGTCCCAGCCAGCATTCATAATCATCCGGGTGGTGATGGAAGGTGAAATATTCCGCCGTTGGTGCGTGGGCATCGGCCTGCGCCGCCAGAAACCAGTGATGCCGCGCGCCGCAGTGATTGGGTGTCACATCCAGCACCAGCCGCATCCCGGCTTTGTCCAGCGCCCGCCGCAGTTCGGCCAGCGCGGTGTTGCCACCCAGGTGCGGGTCAACGTGGTTATAGTCCGCAATATCGTAACGGTGGTTGCTGTAAGCCGTAAAAATCGGATTGAGATACAGCCCGGTTACACCCAGCTCACGCAGCACATCCAGCTTTTGAATGATACCCGCCAGATCGCCGCCGTAGAAATCCAGGTTGCCACCGTCGTTCCAGGGCAGCGGCGGCTCATCCCAGGCACGGCGCTGCACGGCATGACCGTGATGATTCGTCCAGGCGCCCGGCGGCACATCATTGGCCGGGTCACCGTTATAAAAGCGGTCGGGGAAAATCTGGTAGAACACCCCAGCTTCCAGCCAGGCGGGCGCGGCAAAATCGGCCAGCAGCTTAAAGTCGTACCCGTCCGGGCTGTTGGCACGGCTGGCACCGAGCGCGTTGTACCAGTACGCTCCCTCGCCGGACATCACTTTGAAGCGGTAGTTCAGACGCGGCATGGTCAGGGTCAGCGTTGTTTCCCACCACACTGATACGCCGTCCTCACGCGCGCGGCGCATCATTTTTAAGTCTTCCTCACCGTCCGGCGCGGTGCGTAAAAAGATATGGCGCACGGGCGCATCGGCTGGCGCTCGCAGCCGCACCGTTATCGTTTCGCCGGAACGCGGCAGCGGATTCGAGACGTAAAGTTCTGAGCCGTCATGATGCAGTCCGGCAGTCCAATGGGGGCGGAGAGTCATAGTGGCCTTTCGGTAACCGGGACACGGCATCCCCGTGTCCCGGCGAGGATACGGCTATCGCTGCGAGGGTTCCGGGCTGGTTTCAGCATCAGGTTCGTCGTCGTCGCGTTCCGGCCAGCGGCCAAACACCTCCGTCAGCCGCGCCAGCCGCTCTTTAGTTGGATGTTCCAGCCAATCCGGGGCGAACCGCCAGCCCCAGTTGCCGGACTCACGCCCCGGCGTGTTCATGCGGGTATCCGCGCCAAAGCCCCACACATCCTGCAAGGGCGCGACAAAGGTGTGCGCGACCGACGCCAGCCCCAGCCGGATTAAATCCCAGTGCGGCTCAAGCAGTTCGTGGCCGACGTAATCACGCAGGGTTTCTTTCACATCCGGCGTGGCTTCGCCCTCCATCCACCAGCCCAGCGTGGTATTGTTGTCGTGTGTGCCGGTATAAACGATGCTGTTGATTTCATGATTGTGCGGCAGGAAACGATTTTCCCCGCCCGACCCGCCGAACGCAAATTGCAGAATTCGCATTCCCGGCAGCCCCAGCGTGTCGCGCAGTTGTTCCACATCCGGCGTAATCACGCCCAGGTCTTCCGCGATGATCGGCAGGTTTTCGCCCAGTTCCCGCTTTAACACATCGAACAGATCGAACCCCGGCCCCGGCACCCAGCGGCCTTTCACCGCCGTTGGTTCGCTGGCGGGGATTTCCCAGTAACCGGCAAAACCCCGGAAATGGTCAATCCGCACCAGATCAACGGTTGCCAGCGCCGCCTTCACCCGGCGCACCCACCAGCGATAACCGTCATCAGCCAGGCGGTCCCACTGGTAAAGCGGGTTGCCCCACCGCTGGCCGGTCGGGCTGAAATAATCCGGCGGCACGCCGGCGATAAACGTCGGCTGGCCGGTATCGTCCAGTGTAAAGAACTGCCGGTTCGCCCACACATCGGCGCTGTCATGCCCGACAAAAATGGGAATATCGCCTACCAGCCGGATACCTTTGCGGTTGGCATAAGCTTTGAGCGCGTTCCACTGCCGGTAAAAAATCCACTGGCGAAAACACTGCTCGCCGATTTCACGGCTTAATCGTTTCCGCGCCGACTCCAGCGCCTCTGGCTGGCGCAGCGCCTCGCCTGCCGGCCATTCCACCCAGGGACGGCCACCATAGTCATTTTTGAGAGCCGCAAACAATGCGAAATCATCCAGCCAGTAGGCGTTGTCGGCGCACCAGCTTTCGTAATCGTGCTGCTGCTTCTGGCTGAGGACAGCGGCTTCAAACAGGTGGTAGGCTTTTCTCAAAATCGTGGTGTGATATTCGATCACGCTGCCATAATCCACCATGTAGGGCGAGAACTCCGGTACATCAGCCAGATCGTTTTCCGACAGCCAGCCGTCTTCAACCAGTTGGTCGAAACTGATGAGCAGCGGATTACCGGCGAAAGCCGAAAGGGTCTGGTAGGGGGAGTCACCGTAGCTGGTTGGCCCCAGCGGCAGTACCTGCCATACCGTTTGCCCGGCCTCGGCCAGCCAGTCCACGAAACGATACGCCCATTCCCCTAAATCGCCAATGCCATAACGCCCCGGTAAAGACGTGGGGTGCAGCAATATCCCGCTGGAACGGGGAAACATTGGATTGTTAGCAGCCATCGTTGATCCCATCTGCTGATTGACCCGAACATGCTGTTTATTGTACCAGAGCGGTTTTACAAAGAAATAGAATCTTACGCTTTTCAAATTTCGCTGCATTATGCTGAAAGCGGTCAGGCAAAAGGAGAAGAACATGGTTGCCAATCAACCCCCGCGCCGGCAAGACAAGCCGGACATCCCCAATGCCTGGGATGATGATGACATTCCCACGATTGACGAAAATGCCCTGCGGGATCGTCCCGAATGGCTGGAACGCATCGGCGACGAAGATGAAGACCCGGCGCGCATCGAACAGAATCTAAGAGACGAATGGGGGCGGCTGGACGAGGACGATTTTGTCAGTTCACCGGTCGGCGAAGCGGACGCGCCGGACTGGACGGATAAGGACTATGACGACGAAGCGGGGGACGCGGACGACGACCCCTACCGGTACTCGTAACGAACGGATGTCACAGCCGAAACGGCTGACCTAATCCGCGTCGTCGGCTGTCTATTGTAAGGCCAGCGTCTCCACCAGTGTTTCGCGCAGGATGTCGCCACTGCTGACACTGTTCAGTCCGCCAAGCCCATGCATCAATGTGGACTTGCCCGACCCCGATGGCCCCATAATCGTTACGAATTCACCTGGCTGGCTGCGCGCTGAAGTCCACGCCGCGCAGGGCGTCAACCGTCACATCCCCTAACCGATACTGCTTGCGTAGAGCGTGGGCTTCAATAATCGGGGGCACAAATTCCTCTTTCAATAAATTTCTTTAATAACTTTATACGGCATAAGGATGCGATGGGGCAATTCATCCGGGGAAACGACGGTCAGGGCAGGCTGCCTGTCCTGCCCTGTCTCTCAGCCGTCGAGCAGATAGCGCGTGTTCAACACGGTTTCCCGCGCCGCGCCGTCCACCCGTTCGACGTAATAGCCTCTGGCAGCCGGGCGCGAACTGACCACACGGTGCAGTTTGCCATCCACAAAATGCCCGGCGGCGCTGTCGTCAAAGGCATAACCCGCCGGCATATCGCCAGCCGCAATAACACGATGCAGTGTCGGGCGGCGCTGCGCTTCGCCGTCGTAGTGCGGCGTGCAGCTTCCCGGCAGAAAGCCCAGACACGGCAGCACGGTTAAGTCGCCGGGAATGGAGTCGGTGGTACACCACTCAAACCAGCAGATACACCCGGCGCTGATGCCCGCCAGTACCACACCGGACTCAAGCGCCTCGCGCAGAATGTTGTCCAGCCCCCATTCGCGCCACAGCGCCAGCATGGATTTGGTATTGCCGCCGCCGACGTAGATCACGTTCTGTTCCAGCAGAAAGCCGCGAATATCGGGGGTGTGCGGTTGAAACAGTGACAGGTGCGATGGCCGGCAGTCCAGCTTCGTAAACGCGCTGTAAAAGTTGATGATGTAATCCCGCGCTTCACCGCTGGCCTGCGGCAGAAAACAGACTTTCGGGCGCTCGACGCCGGCCTGTTCAACGACATACTGATCAAGCGCGGGATTATCCGGCTCCATCGAAAAGCCGCCCCCGCCCATTGCAATGATGTGCTGCATAAGTTCAGCCAATCCCTTCCAGATCATCTATAACCAGAATTTTCAAATCGGTGACACGGACTAAACCGCGATCATTTGTGAGGAAAGCATCGCACCCGGCAATCAGAGCAGAGGCAATTTGTAATGCATCGGGTGTACGTAAACGATAACGTGCTCGAAGCCGGGCTGCCCGTTCCGCGACTGAGTTACCAATAACGATGAGCGAGAAATTCCGACTGTTGAGCAGAATATTCCGGTAAGCCTTTTCAATCTGGTTATCCCCGTCTCGTATTGGCACAGGCAGAACCTCTGTTAATGTAATCACTGAGCTGACACCGATTATTTCGCCTGCGTTAATTCTCTGGAAAATCTCCCGGCAGCGATCAAGATATGTCGAATGTTTTTCGACAAAATAGATGAATGGTGCGGTATCCAAAAACAAGCGATTGACATCGGCCAGAGGATCAGCGACGGTCATCGTTTGCGTTCATCCCATTCTTGCCTGAGAGAGTTCACATACTCTTGTGCATCTACGCCTTTCCACAGATCAGCGCCAAGCCCCTCCAACTCTAACAGGCTTCTGGTTTTAGAAGCTTCAGTCAAAGAGTCGGCAATGAGTGTAATCAGCATTTTGCGCTCGTCTATTGACAGCGCGCGAATTTCCTGTATCAGGTCTGCCAGTGCCATACGCGTCACCACCTTTCGCTGCGATACCTTATTTATATTCTACCCCAACATCTCTTTCACCTTCGCCCCCACCTCGCCCCGGCTGACGGTCACTTCCGCGCCGTCGCTCAGACGTTTCAGCTTTATCACACCCGCCGCCGCTTCTTCTGGCCCTAATACGGCTACCAGCGGAATCCGCTTTTTGTCGGCGTAGTTAAACTGCTTGCCGAGGTTTTTATCCGGCATGTACAGTTCAGTGTTCACGTTCGCCGCGCGCAGTTCTGCCGCCAGCCGCGTGGCTTCGCGCCGCATATCTTCGTTAAACACAGCGACCAACACCTGCACGACCGTACCCACGATGTCCGGCGGGTACAGGTTCAGGATGTCCATCAGGTCAATGATGCGTTCAATGCCGAGCGACGTGCCGGTCGTGGGCAGGCTGTCCTTGCGGAACAGACCAATCAGATCATCATAGCGCCCGCCGCCGGTCACGCTGCCGAGGTTTGGCTCGGTGATGACCGTCTCGAAGATCGGGCCGGTGTAATAACCGAGGCCGCGTACCATTGTGAAGTCAAATTCGTAGAACTGCGGCGGAATGTCTGTGTCCGCCAGATGCCCGGCCAGTTCGCGCAGTTCGCGGATGCCGGCCTGCGCCGCCGGATAGTGCCCCATCACCTCATCCAGATAGTCGAGGTTCGCCAGTCCCGGCTGCCGCGCCTGAATCAGTTCCATCATGCGGGCGACGGATTCCGCCTCGATGCCACGTTCGACCAGTTCCTTCTGTACGCCGTCCGCGCCAATCTTGTCGAATTTGTCCACGCTGCGGTACAGGTCGCCCAACTGCGCATCCGGCACGCCGGAATACAGCCCCATCGCTACCAACAGCTTGCGGTTGTTGATCTTCACGCTGAACTGCTGGAAACCCAGCCGCCGCAGCGCCGTAACTACCACACCCAGAATCTCGGCATCGGCGCTCATGCTGGCAATGCCTACGATGTCCGCGTCACACTGGTAAAACTCGCGGTAGCGTCCGCGCTGGGGGCGTTCGGCGCGCCACACCGGCGATAGTTGGTAACGTTTAAACGGCAGCGTAATCTCGTTTTCGTACTGTGCCACCACGCGCGACAGCGGCACGGTCAGGTCATAACGCAGGGCGACTTCTTCCTTGCCGCCGGGGTGCTGGGCATGGTAAATCAGCTTTTCGGCGTCCTCGCCGTACTTGCCCATCAGCGTGTCTTTCAGTTCCAGCACCGGCGTTTGCAGCGGCTCAAAGCCGTACAGGTGGAATACATCGCGCACGATGCCAAACACATACTCGCGTTTCAGCATCTCATTCGGTAGAAAATCGCGCATTCCCTTCGGCAAACGCGGTTTGATTTTGACGGTGGTCATGGTTGGTTTCTCCTTCGAGCAATTCTGTAGGGATATGAAAATGCATTTTCACAAATTAACGCGGAATAGGCCTATGTGCCTGCCCTGGGGCGACCACACAGGGTCGCCCCTGCCAACGTTATCCATAAAGTTCCGGTGTCGTGTCCGTACCTTCCAGATGCAGGCAATAAAAAAGCGTGGACTGACGCCCACGCTTGAGAATCCAAAACAGTCGGGGTCAGTTAACCACGCTCGGTGTGCGCATGATGGTGATTTTGCTGGCGCATTTTGCCCTCACTGAACAGCCGTAGTGTAGACGAAAATCCGGCGGAATGCAACCGCAGCCAATAAAAACAGGGATGTTTCCATCCCTGTTCTGGCGGTATGCTCTGGTTGGCCGGTTTCATGTCCCGCCCGCTACGCCCCCACGCCGGTACGGAATACCACACCACACCACGCTCCGCGTCGCCCGGCCAATCGCCGCCCCAATTGCCGAATGTGTCA
>JARKOK010000344.1 GCA_029975765.1 Aggregatilineales bacterium | reverse complement strand
GGAAGCGTTGGGCGCGGGGAGACAGGTGGCCGACCAGCTTGGCGTGCCGCTGACCGCGCTGGTCTTTGGCGAAAATGCTGGCGCGGTGGCCGCTGAAGCCGGGCAGTACGGCGCGAACCAGGTCCTGGTATGCGAGGATGCCACGCTGGCGGATTATCGCCTTGAACCCTACGCGGCGCTGCTAACGAAGCTGGTGCAGGAGCATCAGCCAAAGGTGGTGCTGGCGGTGGGGACAGCGCGCGGGCGGGAACTGCTGGCGGCTTCGGCTGCTGATACTGACTCCGGCCTGCTGACGGAAGTCACCAGCCTGGAAGTAGACGGCGGCGTGCTGAAAGTGGTACGCCCGGCCTATGCCGGCAAAGTATTGAGTTCGGCAGTTGGCACAGCGGAAGGTGTCCAGTTTGCCGCGCTGCGAGGGCGTGCGTTTAAAGCCAGCGTGCCGAATGCCGCCGCCCAGCCGGAAATTGTGACCGTCGCTCCGGCTTTGACCGAAGACCAGATCGTAACCAGGGTTGAGAGTTTTGCCGAAGAAGTTGGCGCGGTTAATCTGACCGACGCGGCGATCATCGTTTCCGGTGGTCGCGCAATGGCGAACAATCCGAAGGATGCGCCTCCCGGCACGGCCAATGCCGAAGTCTGGAAGGCACAGGATGGTTTCGAGAATGTGTTAAAGCCGCTGGCGGACGTGCTGGGTGGGGCCGTTGGCGCCAGCCGCGCGGCGGTGGATGCGGGTTATATCCCGTATGCGCATCAGGTCGGCCAGACCGGCAAAACCGTCGCGCCCGATCTGTATATCGCCTGCGGTATCTCCGGCGCGATTCAGCATCAGGCCGGTATGCGTACCAGCAAGGTGATCGTGGCGATTAACAAGGACGCCGAAGCGCCGATTTTTAAGCTGGCACATTACGGCCTTGTCGGTGATCTGTATAAGATTGTCCCGGCGCTGACAGCGGAACTGAAGAAGCGCCTCGGTAAATAAGTAAGATAGCCGCTGTACTTTCTTAAAGGAGATTTGCAAATGGTTTGTAAGTCTCCTTTTTTGTTCGTGTTTTCTAACGGAACATAAAATTTTCTTGAAATATTAAGGTGATGTGTTGTATAAAGAGCAATAGAAAATTGTTACATGGATAAAACTTTCCATCATGACCGATGTTCTGTACATCGAAGACGATGACACTCAGGCCCTTCTGTTCCAGTTGGGATTAAGCACACGCGGCATTAACGTCCTGATTATCCCGGATGTTACTACTGATGGACGCCTCATTCTCGAAACCCCGGCTTATCAGGCCGCGCGCGCCCTGTTTGTTGATCTGTGGATTCGCACCGTCAGCGGGATTGAACTGGCGCGGTCGCTGCGCGCGGCGGGTGATATACGCCCGATCTTTCTGGTAACGGCGGCTAACAATCCGAATCCCAGCCTGCTGAAGCAGCTGGATATTGGTTTTCTGCAAAAGCCTCTCAATTTCGATCAGGTCGCCGCGTTGATCCATTCCGTGACGGGTGAGTAAGCTCATGTCTTTACTTTGGGCGGTTCGTCTGTTAAAATACAGTTAACGACGGGGGTGAAATAGTTTCGACGGGGGAGGTTGAGTTCGTACTGCAAGTCGCGGCGCCTAATACCACCGCGTTAACAATGGGCACGGCAATAACTGCCAAAAACAACACTTACGCTCTGCCAATGGCCGCCTAAGGCCTGAAGCCGAGCGCTGACCTTGCGAGGTCAGCCGTCCG
>JARKOK010000333.1 GCA_029975765.1 Aggregatilineales bacterium | reverse complement strand
CGAGCCGGATGAAGCGGTGTTTGTGGGCGACAACCCGACGGCGGATATTGCCGGGGCGCAGGCCGCCGGTTTGCAGGCCGTCCTGCGGGTGACCCATGCGCTGCCGCCGATGTTAAGCGGGCTGATCGTGCCGGATGCCGCGCTGAACAGTCTGGAAGAACTGCCGCGCATCCTGGATGAGTGGTATCCCGGCTGGCGTGTATGAGCGAGATCATCCGCGCCAACGGGGCGGCGCACACCAACGGTAAGAACGGCAACGGCGCTCATCATACCAACGGCGCGGCCAGCGCCCTGCTGCTGCCCGCCGACCAGAATCTGATTCTCACCGGCTACACCGGCCCGAACCTGCCGCAGATCGGCCAGCAGGTGGCTGAACGGCTCCGGCTGCGCTATGTGAATGTGGAACGGCAGATCGAAGCCCGCGCCGGGATGCCGCCGGAAGAACTGCGCGCCCGATACGGCGAAACCCGGCTGAAAACGGTTGAAACCGAAGTGATGCAGGATGTGCTGCTGTATCGCGGCGTGGTCATTCGTATCAGCGGCCAGACGCTGCTGCATGGTGATTACAGCCGCCGTCTGGCCGAAACCGGCCCGATTGTCTGCCTGGTGACGGCGCTGGACGCCGTGCTGCGGCAGTTGCATGTCGCCATGGGCGCGCGGTATCATAACCCGCACGAACGCGCGCTGGCGGTTGGCGGCCTCAAACGGGAGTGGGCCGTTCGCCGGCTCGATTTCGTCCACGAACTCGATACGACCTACTATACCGACGCCGAGGTGGTGGATGCGGTTATCGCCCTGTGGCAGCGTGTCGCAATGACGGTTACAACGTAGGGGCAACCGCTACCGGTCTGAATCAAGGGGAAGTTAAGTGGCAAAACTGGTGATCAGCCTCGCTCAGATGAATATCGCGCTGGGTGATGAACGCAAAAACACCGCTTTGATGGAACGCTGGACGGTCGAAGCCGCGCGGCGCGGGTCGCATCTGCTGGTGCTGCCGGAACTGTGGTCAACCGGCTACGCGCTGGAACAGAGTAAGGAACTGGCCGCCGTCCTCAACACCGGCATGTTCACGCAGATGGGCGGCATCGCCCAGCAGAATAAAATCTCGCTCGTCGGTTCGATTCTGGAAAAGCGCGGGCAGGAAGTCGCCAACAGCGCGCCCTTCTTTGCACCAAATGGCCGGATGCTGGGCATTTACCGCAAGC